>DASZQT010000109.1:0-2917 GCA_035549515.1 Pseudolabrys sp.
TAGCCGGTGTACAGGAGAGTGGTTGCGGCGACGTAAATGTTAAGATTGCAGCGGATGCGTTAAGTTCTTCGAAACGTTGCAATACGTGAGGAGCTGTCGTCCCGGCCGAGCGTAAGCGAGGGCCGGGACCCATACGCCGCAGCCTATCGATAGCGCGGGGAGTATGGGTCCCCGCTTTCGCGGGGACGACAGATGAGAGTTTAAGCCTTCCCCAGCATCCCGAACATTTCATCGCCGTACATCGCGCGCGCATCCTTGAGCAGCGGCTGCACGGCGGCCACGAACGCCGCGTGCTCTTGCGCGGTCAATTCCACGATCTCGCAGCCGGCCTCCTCGATGATCTTGCGCGACTGCGTATGCTCCTCTTCCGCCAATCCGCGCTGATAGGTGACCGATTCCGTCACCGCCGTCCGCATCGCGTTTTGAAGCTCGGCCGGCCAAGCATCGAACGAGGGGCGATGCAGGAAAATTGGGCGCGAAATGTAGAAGTGCGAGGTGAGCGTATGGAATTTATGGAAATGGTGCACGCCATAGGTCACCGTATTGGCGAGCGGATTTTCCTGCGCATCGAGTGTGCCGGCCTTGATCATGGCGATCGCTTCGGTCAAGTCCATGCGCATGGCGATGGCGCCGAGCAATTCGAAGGTGCGCTTCTGGATGTCGCTCGGCAGCACGCGGATCTTCATGCCTTTCATATCGGCCGGCACATGGATCGGATGCAGCCGGTTGGAGATGTGACGGAAGCCGTTCTCGAACCAGCCGAGGATGCGATAGTCGCAACGCTCCTCGATCTTGCGCGCCAGGAACGCACCGAGCTCGCCATCCATCGCCGCGCGCGCCTGCGCATTGTTGGCGAACAGGAACGGCAGATCGACGAAGCCTAATTCGGGCACGCGGTCGGTGAGATAGCTCGACGACTGATAGCCGAGCGTGATCTCGCCCTTCTCGACCAGCGTCAGGATTTCCTCGGCCTTGTAGCCGTGATCCATGATGTTCCAGACATAGTCGATTGCGACGTCGTCGCCGAACTGGGCCTGCAATTTGTCGCCGATGAATTTCAGCGACTTGGAGAAACCTGTCGTGGCCGGCCCGTAGCCACCCATGCGGATTTGAATCGGTTTGGTCATTGTCCCTCGCCCTACGCGCGTCTTCTATACGGGCGCGCGTCGATCTGGCCAAGCGCGGCGATTGTGGTACGCTCGCGCAAACCGGAGGAAACGGCCATGAACACCCACGCCAAAATGGCGGTAGTTTCACAGGATGGAATTTCGCCGGCCGAATGGCAGGCGCGCGTCGATCTCGCCGCGGTCTATCGGCTGATCGCGCATTACGGCTGGGATGACGTCATCTATAACCATTCCTCCATGCGCGTACCGGGCGAGCCGCGCTATTTCCTGATGAAGAAGCACGACCTGCTCTACACCGAGGTGACCGCGTCGAACCTCGTGAAGGTGTGCATGGATGAGGATCTCGACGAGAGCTCCGGCGTCAACCGGCCCGGCTTCACGCTGCACGGCGGCGTGCTGGCGGCGCGCGCGGACGTGAACTGCGCGGTGCATGTGCACACCGCGACCGGCATGGCGATTGCCGGCCTCAAGCACGGCCTGCGCATGGTGTCGCAGCAGGCGATCCGCTTCTATCAGCGCATCGGCTATCACGCCTATGAAGGCATCACCGAGGATTTCGGCGAGCGCGAGCGCATCAACCGCGATCTGGGCTCAAACCGCGCGATGATCATGCACAATCACGGCCTGCTCACGGTCGGCAAAAGCTGCCGTGAGGCTTTCGTGCTGATGCATCATTTGATCGAGGCGGCGGACATCCAGTTGCGCATCGAAGCGACCGGCGGCGAGGCGGTCGAAGTTCCGCCCGAGGTTTGCGCCAAGACCGCAGCGCAATACGAAACGCACGATGCCGGGCGCGGCAGCCACGACTGGGCCGCCTATCTGCGCATGCTCGACCGCTTCGATACCAGCTATCGCAACTGAGCGCGCCGGCACGCGCCGCATGGTTTTGCTGCGCTGCGCACAAGCGCGCGCGAGATTGTCCCCGCATGGCGTAGCGCGTGCTTGCGCGCGCATTAATTCGGTATAATCTTGCCCTGGTATTCACCAGTCGCGAGCGCTGTCATGACCGAAGGATTGAAGTCTTTCTGGATCAGCATCGGTGCCGGCGCGGTGTTGAGCGTGGCCGCCGCACCCTTCGCCTACACGTTCTGGAAAAGCGAGACCGGCGAACGCGCCGCTTTGCGCAGCGAGATCGCGGAACTCAACGGCAAGCTCGCCAAGAGCAACGATGCGCTGGCGACGCTGCAAAAGACCGCCTCGGTCGAGACCATCGGCAAGCAGCTCGACCAGCTCAACGACCGCATAAAGAGCGCCAACGATCAGCTTGCCGGCCTGCAAAAGGCCACCGCGCTCGACGGCGTCGTCAAGCAAATCGCCGCGCTCGACGCCAAGGTCGACTCCAAGGCCGCCGATGCTGAGAAGGCGATCGGCGCGACCAATGCGGCGCTTGCCGGCCTCAAGAAATCAGCTTCGCTCGACGGCGTGACGCAGCAACTCGGGCAATTGTCGACCGACCTCAAGAAAGCGACAGCGCAAGAGAGCGTCACCCAGCAGCTCGGGCAGCTCTCCGCTGAGATCAAGAGCGCCAATGCGGCTCTGGCGGAAATTCAAAAGGCGACCATGAGCACCGGCTCGACAGCCTCAGCGAAGACGCCCGCGCTCGAGAGCTCGATCGGCGACCTTGCCAAGCGCATCGACGAAGAGCAGGTGGCGCGCGGCAGGTTGACGGAGGACATCGCGCGGCTCGATGGCACGCTCAAGGCGCAAGGCGCCCCGGCATCGAAGCCGGCCGCGAACGCCGGCGGCAACGACGTCGTGGTGTTCTATGTGCAATCGCCCAAGGAAGTGGC
>DASZQT010000110.1:0-10436 GCA_035549515.1 Pseudolabrys sp.
GGCGCCGATCACGGTCTATCGCGCGCTCGACTTCCTGCGCGAGCAGGAGCTGGTGCATCGCATCGAAAGCCGCAACGCCTTCATTGCCTGCGTGCATAATCACGACAGCGGCGATCCGGTGGTGTTCCTGATCTGCGAAAATTGCGGCGCGGTGGGAGAAGCCGCGTCCGCGGCCGTCGCCGAGACCATCAAAACAGCCTCGCGCGCCGCCGGCTTCACGCCCAAGACGCCGGTGATCGAGATTTCCGGCATCTGCGCGCATTGCAAGGCGGCGTGAGGTTTCAAGTAGGGTCGAGCGGCGGACTCCATCCTTCCACTGAAACGCGAGGGAAGGAAATTACTGCCCGCCGCCATCGACCTCGCCGCCGGCGGCTTTCAGCGCGTCCGGCTGCGGCATGGCGATGACGTTGTAGCCAGAATCGACGAAGTGGACTTCGCCGGTCACGCCGCCCGACAGGTCGGACAGCAAATAGAGCCCCGCGCCGCCCAGCTCTTCCAAAGTCACCCCACGACCGAGCGGCGAATATTTCTGCTGGAACGCGAACATGTAGCGCGCGTCGGTGATGCCGGCGCCGGCGAGCGTGCGGATCGGGCCGGCCGAGATCGCGTTGACGCGGATATTCTGGTGGCCGAAATCGACCGCGAGATAACGCACCGAGGCTTCCAGCGCCGCCTTCGCCACGCCCATCACGTTATAGTTCGGCATCGCGCGCTCGCCGCCATTATAGGTGAGCGTCACCATCGAGCCGCCATTCGGCATCAGCGCCGCCGCGCGCTTGGCCGCCTCGGTGAAGGCATAGCAGGAGATCACCATGGTGCGGATGAAGTTCTCGCGCGTCGAATCGGCGTAGCGGCCCTTCAGCTCGGTCTTGTCGGAGAAGGCGATGGCATGCACGAGGAAATCGAGCGTGCCCCATTTCTCCTTGATCGCGTCGAACACCGCATCGACCGACGCGACGTTCTCGACATCGCACGGCATCAGGAACGACGAGCCCGCCTGCTCGGCCAAAGGCTTCACGCGCTTGGCGAGCGCATCGCCCTGATAGGTGAAGGCGAGCTCGGCGCCGTGCGACGCCAGCATCTGCGCGATGCCCCAGGCGATCGAATGATCGTTGGCAACGCCCATGATCAGGCCGCGCTTGCCCTGCATCAGGCTGCCGCGCGGCGCCACGCGTTCACCGGTCATGGTGCTTGGCCTGCGCGGAATGGAACGGAGAAAGGCAGGAAGCACGGGCTTGTTCATGCGATACACCCCCTCGAATCGCGCGCGGCGCCGGCAGCCCGTCTATGGCACTGACGCGACAATCCGATGACGGGGCGGTGGACAAGCCTGTCCGGCAGTCTTGGCGCGGCTCGATCATGCGTCGAGCCGCTTGAAAATAACCGAAGCATTGGTGCCGCCGAAACCGAACGAGTTCGACAGCACCGCGCCGATCTTCACATTGTCGCGGCGCTCGCGCACGATCGGCATGTCTTCGAAGGCGGGATCGAGATTCTGGATATTGGCGCTTTCGCAGATGAAGCCGTTGTTCATCATCAGCAGCGAATAGATCGCTTCCTGCACGCCGGCGGCGCCGAGCGAATGGCCCGACAGCGACTTGGTTGCCGCGATCGGCGGGCACTTGGCGCCGAACACTTCGCGGATCGCTTCAATCTCCTTCAAGTCGCCGACCGGCGTGGCGGTGGCGTGCGGATTGATATAGTCGATCGGCGTCTTGCAGGTTTCGAGCGCCATCTGCATGCAGCGCATCGCTCCCTCGCCCGACGGCGCCACCATGTCGTGGCCGTCGGAAGTGGCGCCGTAGCCGGCGAGCTCAGCGTAGATCTTGGCGCCGCGCGCCTTGGCGTGCTCGAGCTCTTCCAGCACCAGCACGCCGGCGCCGCCGGCGATCACGAAGCCGTCGCGGTCCTTGTCGTAGGCGCGCGAGGCCGTTTGCGGCGTGGCATTGTATTTCGACGACATCGCGCCCATGGCGTCGAACAGATTCGACATGGTCCAGTCGACGTCTTCGCAGCCGCCGGCGAACATCAGATCCTGCTTGCCCCATTGGATCATTTCGGCGGCGTTGCCGATGCAGTGGTTCGAAGTCGCGCAGGCCGACGAGATCGAATAGTTGACGCCCTTGATCTTGAACCAGGTGGCGAGCGTCGCCGAGGCGGTCGACGACATCGCCTTCGGCACCGCGAACGGACCGATGCGCTTCGGGCTCGAGTTCTTGCGGGTGATATCGGCGGCATCGACGATGGTCGAGGTGGTGGGGCCGCCCGAGCCCATGATGATGCCGGTGCGCGGATTGGAGATATCTGTCTCCTCCACGCCGGAATCGCGGATCGCCTGCTCCATGGCGATGTGGTTCCAGGCAGCGCCGCGGCCGAGGAAGCGCATGGCGCGCCGATCGATCATCGACTCGGCGTCGATCTGCGGCATTCCGTGCACCTGGCAGCGGAAACCAAGCTCGGCGTACTTGTCCGACTTGCTGATGCCGGATTTGGCTTCACGCAGGCTGGCCAGGACTTCCTGCGTATTGTTGCCGATGGATGAGACGATGCCCATCCCGGTGACGACGACGCGCCGCATAATCGAAAGTCCCTCAGTTCCGTCGGGGGTGACGATGGGTCACAGATTGACCGGCCGGGGCAATTCCGCAAGACCCCCGCCGCGTATTGCCCTGACGTACCGGATGCCGGCTTTGCGCGCTACCCGTTCAGGCGCCGCTCGGGGCCGGCGCTTCGTCCTGCCGGAACAGGCCGACCTTCAGGTCGAGCGCCCGGTAGATCACATTGCCATCGGCCGACAGCCAGCCGTCGGCGATGCCGAGCACCAGCTTCGAGCGCATCACGCGCTTGAAGTCGACGCCGTAAATGACTTTTTTCACCGAAGGCAGCACCTGGCCCGAGAATTTCACTTCGCCGAGACCGAGCGCGCGGCCGCGGCCGGGCGAGCCCAGCCAGCCGAGGAAGAAACCCACCATCTGCCACAGCGCGTCGAGCCCGAGGCAGCCGGGCATCACCGGATCGCCCTTGAAATGGCAGAGGAAAAACCAGAGGTCCGGCTTCACGTCCAGCTCGGCCCGCACCATGCCCTTGCCATGCTCGCCGCCCTGTTCCGAGATTTCGGAAATGCGGTCGAACATCAGCATCGGCGGCAGCGGCAGTTGCGCATTGCCCGGTCCGAACAATTCGCCGCGGCCGCAGGCCAGCAGATCCTCGAAATCGAAGCTGTGGCGACGCTGGTCCATCGGCGAAATTCCCCCGCCCTTGGGGCTTGTCTGGCTTGTCATGCGCGCAGTGGTAACACACCGCATTGGCAGGGCAAAGATGGCGAAATGCCTGATAGCGGATGATTTTCCTGCCAAAAAGTCGCGCCGGACACCCCCCTGATCGCCCCAGATAGACCTTGACCGCAATTGCGAGAGAGTTGCATCTAGCTCTGCAATTTCATATATGTTGCGGATGCAACGGTTTTGTGCCGGCCGACAGGTGGGCCGGCTCATGGGGCGTAGTCGCGATGAACCAGATCCGTACCATGGTCCTGCCCACGGCCACCGCGCGGCCGGGCGATAGCGCCCCGCTCACCGGCTGCCCCTGGCATGACGTGAAGTCCATGCTGCGCTCGGTTGGCCTGCGGCCGACCCGCCAGCGCATGGCGCTCGGCTGGATCCTGTTCGGCAAGGGCGACCGCCACCTGACGGCGGAAATGCTCTACGAAGAGGCGACCCGCGCCAAGGTGCCGGTGTCGCTCGCCACCATCTACAATACGCTGCACCAGTTCACCGAAGTGGGCCTGCTGCGCCAGGTGCCGGTCGACGGCTCCAAGGCCTACTTCGATACCAATGCGTCGGCCCATCACCACTATTTCGTCGAAGGCACCGACGAGCTGCTCGACATTCCGGGCGCCGAGGCGATCCTCGGCCATACGCCCACCCCGCCCGAAGGCTACGAAATCGCCCGCGTCGACGTGGTCGTGCGGCTGCGGAAGAAGAGCTGAAGCCTCGCTGCATCTGGCTGCGCGCAAAGCGTCAGTTTTGTCATGGCCGGGCTCGTCCCGGCCATCTCGCTTGGGAGGGCACGGTGCCCGCCCGAGCGGGGTCGCCGGGTCATAAGGGCGTTCACGCCCGTCATCGACGGGCTATGCCCGGCGCTGACAGTCGGAGAGGCGGTCGCGCAACGCTACTCCACCTTCTCGTTCGGATAGGCGCCCCACAGCCGGTCCTGGCGCACGAAGCCGGAAAAGCCCTTGCCGCTGAACTGGCACCAGCTCCCGTCGCAATATTTCAGCGTGCCGAGCACGCCCGACTGTAGCCGCGCCACCACTGCCGCCTTCGTATCGGCGCTCTCATAGAGCGGCACCAGCTCGGCATTGAGCTTGGGCACCACCACGGCGGTGCGCCGGCCCGACAGCAGCGAGTGATAGACCCAGCCCTCGGCACCCTCCCAGTCGCGAATGCGGCGCCAGTTCTCAAATTCGGCGGTAATCTCCACCGGCATGCCGGCGCGGGTATAGACCCAGCGCACGTCCTGGTCCTTGTTGGGACCGGCGCGCACATTGACGCGGTCCGATTTGAGGCTGACGAAGCGCGGGATCGGCAGTCCGCTCACCGTGCCGGTGGCGATATCGGCGGCCGCGCGCGCGGGGACGGCCGGCATCGCCAGGACGAGGACGGCGAACGCGCCGGCGCCGAGGTTCCGCAGCGCGGCCCGAATGCTTTGTGTTGTCACTGCCATCTGATAGGAAAAGAACGGATTTCGCCGCCCCACCGCTGCGAAGGCGGATAGTGGGCGAGCACGGTTAAAGAGGGCTGAATCGGCGATTTCGTGGCGAGCCCCGGCGGGGCGTCGCACCAACCGCGCCGCAGTTGAGAGAGAACATGCCGAAGGGCAAAAAGCCACTGGTCATCGTCACGCGCAAGCTGCCCGACACGGTCGAGTTGCGGATGCGCGAATTGTTCGACGCGCGCCTTAATACCGACGACAAGCCGATGAGCCAGGCCGAGCTGGCCGACGCGGTGCGCATCGCCGACGTGCTGGTTCCCACCGTCACCGACCGGATCGACGCCTCGGTGCTGTCGAAGGCGGGCGACGGGCTCAAGCTGATCGCCAATTTCGGCAACGGCGTCGACAACATCGACGTCACCACCGCCGTGCAGCGCGGCATCACCGTCACCAACACCCCCGGCGTGCTCACCGAAGACACCGCCGACATGACCATGGCCCTGATCCTCGCCGTGCCGCGCCGGCTGGTGGAAGGCTCGGCGGTGATGACTTCCGAGAAGGAATGGGGCGGCTGGTCGCCGACCTGGATGCTCGGTCACCGTATCTGGGGCAAGCGCCTCGGGATCATCGGCATGGGCCGCATCGGCCAGGCGGTGGCGCGGCGTGCGCGCGCCTTCGGTATCCAGGTGCACTATCACAATCGCCGCCGGGTCGGGTCGAAGATCGAGGAAGAGCTCGACGCAACCTATTGGGAGAGCCTCGACCAGATGCTCGCCCGCATGGATATCGTGTCGGTGAATTGCCCGCACACGCCGGCGACCTATCACCTTCTGTCGGCACGGCGGCTGAAGCTGCTGCGGCCGCAGTCCTATATCGTCAATACCTCGCGCGGCGAGGTAATCGACGAGAACGCGCTGGCGCGCATGCTGGAAACGGACGAGCTCGCCGGCGCCGGGCTGGACGTGTTCGAGCACGAGCCGGCGGTCAATCCGAAGCTGGTCAAGCTCGCGCGCGCCGGCAAGGTGGTGCTGTTGCCGCATATGGGCTCGGCCACGCTCGAGGGCCGCATCGACATGGGCGAGAAGGTCATCATCAACATCCGCACCTTCATCGACGGACATCGCCCCCCCGATCGCGTCCTTCCCTCGATGCTATAAGCTGCGGCTGGCGGCCCTTTTTGCGTAAAAACGGCCCGTACGAGTGCGGGTCTTTTGCGCCGGAACAGGTGTTGCCGAGCATGCTGTAAGGCAGAGCGCTCGCATCTACTCGGACGTCATTGCCGGGCTTGACCCCGGCAATCCATCATGACTCACCACGGATACTGGCAGTAAGGCCATCCTTTTCTGCAACGCCTCATGGATGCCACGGGTCAAGCGCGGGCATGACGCTGAGAATGGGACATGTGCCCTTCCTTAGTCGTACCCCGACAAATCCGTAATCGTCGGGTTCATCCCGCTTAATGGATTGCCCGGGTCCCAGTCGTAAGTGAGCGTTTCGAAACGCATCGAGCGCGTGTCGATCATCAGCAATCGCCCGACCAGCCCTTCGCCGAAGCCGACGATTTCTCGGATCACCTCCAGCGCCATCAGCGAGCCCAGCACGCCCGGCAGCGCGCCCAGCACACCCGCCTCCGCGCAGGCGGGGATCGAACCGGCCGGCGGCGGCTCGGGAAACAGGCAACGATAGGTCGGATTGGGCGTGCCATCGGGGCGCGTGTCATGCGCGCGAATGGCGGTGAGCGAGCCGTCGAACGTGCCGATGGCGGCGGTCACCAGCGGCTTCTTCGCGAGATAGCAGGCATCCGACACCAGATAGCGCGTGGCGAAATTGTCAGAGCCGTCGGCGACGATGTCGTAGCGCGCAAAGAGATCGAGGGCATTAGCGGCCGTGAGCCGCGTGTCGTAGCTGTCGACCTGCACATGCGGGTTCAGCCGTTCGATAGCATCGCCCGCGCGTCCGGCTTTCGACTGGCCGATGTCGTCGGTCCCGAAAATAACTTGTCGCTGCAAATTCGACAGCGAGACCTTATCGTCATCGATCACGCCGATGGTGCCGACACCGGCGGCCGCCAGGTAGAGCAGCACCGGCGCGCCCAACCCGCCGGCTCCGATCACCAGCACGCGCGCGGCCTTGAGCTTGGCCTGCCCCGGGCCGCCCACGTCGCGCAGCACGATGTGGCGCGCATACCGTTCGAGTTCTGAAGGCTCCAGCATGGGTTAACCCTAGGGCGAAGCGCTTGCCTTCGCCAGCGCCGCGATCACGTTCACCGCGTTTTCAACGCATGCGCCGCCGCGCCTTGCGCCGCGTCGGCCATGAGCTAAGGTGATTTCGATCCATGGTTAGGACGACGTTAACGGCCATGCGCTGCGTTCCGGTCCTTTCTATCGTCACGCTGGCACTGCTGGCCGGCAGCATGTCGTCGTCGGCCGGCGAATACCCGCCGCCGGAGCCCGTCGCGCCGCCCGCGCGTCACACTGCCGCCAAACCGCACGCCAAGACGGCGCAGACCAAGACGGCGCACGTCAAGAAACCGCCGGCGAACAAGGCTCACGCCCAAAAGGCGGTCGCGGCGAAGCCGAAGCCCGCGCCGGTCGCCAAACTCCACAAAACGACACCGCTGCCGCGTCCGGCGCCACAGGCGAAATCCGCCAAAGCCGCAGCGCCCAAAGCAGCGGTAGCAAAGCCGTTGGCAGCAAAACCACCGGCGCCGAAAGCAGACACAGCCAAGAGTGCCGCGCGCACCAGCGTCGCCACCGGCCCGCTCGCCGGTCTTCCGCCCGAAGACCGGCTGCGCATCCAGGCTTCGCTGTTCTGGTCGGGCGATTACACCGGTGCAAGCGGCGGCGAAGACCCGATGGTCACCGCCATCAAGAATTTCCAGAAGCGCATCAAGAACCCGGTGACCGGCGTGCTGACGCCCGCCGAGCGCGAGCGGCTGGTGACGGCCGCGCGCGATCATGAGCGACGCTTCGGCTGGAATGTGGTGGTCGATCCCGCGACCGGCATCCGCATCGGTCTGCCGACCCGGCTGGTGCCGCAGGCGCACGAGGCCGCGCGCGGCACGCGCTGGTCGTCGCCGCATGGCGAGGTGCAGATCGAGACCTTCCGCATCCATGACCCGACTTTGAAACTCGCGACATTGTTCGAACGCGAGAAGCGCGAGCCGGCGAGCCGCCGCGTCGAATACAGCGTGCTGCACGACAACGACTTCTTCATCAGCGGCATGCAGGGGCTGAAGGAATTTTCCGTGCGCGCCCGCACGCGCGACGGCGAGGTGCGCGGCTTCACCATGCTGTTCGACCAAGCCATGGAGGGCATCGTCGAGCCGGTGATGGTGGCGATCGCGAGCGCCTTCTCGCCCTTCCCCGAGCGCAGCGCGCCTTTCGCCGCGCTGGCGAAGTCGGTCGAGTACGGTAATGGTGTCGTGGTAAGTACGCGCGGCCACATCGTCACCGACCGCCGGCTCGTGCACGGCTGCAAGGTCATCCTGGCCGACGGCAGCGATGCCGATCTCGTTGCCGAGGACGAAGACGAGGGGCTCGCGCTGTTGCGCATCTACGGCCCGCGCAAACTCACTCCCTTGACGCTCGATTCATACGCGGACGGCAAAGCCGGCGACCTGCGTCTTGTCGGCTTGCCGGAGCCGAGCGCGCATAGCCCCAAGGCCAAGCTCACCGAGATCAAGGCACGGCTTGCCGACGGCCGGTCTATCGAATTGCGCGAGCCGGTGCCGATGGCGGGATTCACCGGCGCCGCCGCGCTCGACGCGCAGGGCCGTTTCGTCGGGCTGATGGAGATGCGCGGCTTCGTGCTCGCCAGCAATGAGCCGGCCGCGCCGCCGGTCAAGCTGGTGCCGGCCGTGAGCCTGCGCGATTTCCTCGCCGCGCACGGCGTGCCCGGCGCGCCAAACGCGATCACCGATGCGAAGGCGTCGGTAGTACGGGTGATTTGCGTGCGGAAATAGTTCACCGGTTAGAGCGCTTTGCATTGGACGGAATCGCCCAGTCCACCGGTCATTCCCGCGAAAGCGGGAATCCAGTTGGGCCGCGCCGCGCTGGGTCCCCGCCTTCGCCGGGGACGAGCGGAAGTTGGGGCAACCAAGCACTACGGCTGCAAAAACTCTCGGCGCACCATCTCGGTATGCTGACCCAAGGTCGGGATCGGCCCGTAATGGCGCGTCTCGCCGACTCGCAACGGCGCCGGCGCGGGCGTCGAGGCCGGACCGCTCGGCGTATCGACGGTGATGCGGCGCAGGTGGGGATGCGTCGAGAGCAAGCCCGAATGGTTGACGCGCGCGAAGGCGATGTCGGCGACCTCGAGCAGCTTCATTAGCGGCTCGACATCGTAGCGCGCGAACACGACGGCAACCGCGGCATCGGTCGCAGCGCGATTTTCGTTGCGCTTCGGATTGGTGGCAAAGCGCGCATCGCTGCCGAGCGCGGCATCGCCCAGCACCTTATCCGCCAGCACGCGCCATTCGCGGTCGTTCTGGATCGCGATCAGAATGTCGGCGCCATCGCGCGTCTTGAACACGCCATAGGGCGCGATGGTGGGATGCGCGAGCCCGATGCGCTTGAACGGTTTGCCATACTCTTGATTGAGCAGCGGAATGGTCATCCATTCCGCCATGGCGTCGAACATCGAGATAGAAATCTCGGCGCCCTCACCGGTGCGGCCGCGCCCGATCAGCGCTTCAAGGATTGCCTCATAGGCGTTCAACCCGGCGCCGATGTCGACGATCGACACGCCGACACGCGCCGGACCTTCCGGCCCGCCGGTGACCGAGGCGACGCCGGACTCCGCCTGGATCAGTAGGTCGTAGGCCTTGCGCTGCGCATAGGGTCCGCTTTCGCCATAGCCGGAAATCGAGCAGCAGATCAGCTTTGGATAGTCCTTGCGCAAGCGGGCGATGGGAAACCCGAGCTTGCCGATCGCGCCGGGCTTCAGGTTCTGTACGAACACATCGGCCTTGGCGAGCATCGCTTCGAGCAGCGCCTTGTCATCGGCCTTGCCGAGATCGAGCACCACGGACTCTTTGCCGCGATTGAGCCAGACGAAATGCGCGCTCTCGCCATGCACGATGTGATCGTAGTCGCGCGCGAAATCGCCTTCCGGCCGCTCGATCTTGATCACACGCGCGCCGGCGTCCGCTAACCGGCAGGTACATTGCGGCGCGGCGACAGCTTGCTCGATGGAGACGACAAGGAGGCCTTGGAGGGGAAGAGTCATTTGATCCCGTGCACTTGCGCTATTCACCGCCGCCATCATCCGCGAAGGCGGGTGATCCAATACGCACCGACGCCGAATATTACAACCGACGCTGCGGCGTACTGGATGCCCGCTTTCGCGGGCATGACTACCTAGTACGACCTCGGCAATCCAAGCACGTGCTCGGCCAAGTAGGACAGGATCATGTTCGAGGAAATAGGCGCCACCTGGTAGAGCCGCGTTTCGCGGAACTTGCGCTCGACGTCATATTCCTCGGCAAAGCCGAAGCCACCATGGGTCTGCACGCACATGTCGGCGGCGAACCACGACGCATCCGCCGCCAACAGCTTCGCCATATTGGCCTCCGGGCCGACATCAGCGCCGGCCTCATACTTGCGGGCGGCCTCGCGCACCATCAGTTCGGCGGCGCGCATCTGCGCATAGGCGCGCGCAATGGGGAATTGTACGCCCTGGTTCTGCCCGATCGGCCGCTCGAACAGCACGCGCTCCTTGGC
>DASZQT010000111.1:0-1965 GCA_035549515.1 Pseudolabrys sp.
GGCCTTCCGTTGTCGCGCGCCGGTCCGCTATGACGGAAGTCCATGAACGCATCTCCCGACATCCTGTTTGAGCGCCGTGGCGCCGCCGGCCTGGTCACGCTCAACCGGCCGGCCGCGCTCAATGCCGTCCCCCACGGCATGGTCAATGCGCTGCATGCGCAGCTCGATGCCTGGGCCACGGATCCCGCCGTCACCCGCGTGGTGATCATGGGTGCTGGCGCGCGCGCCTTCTCGGCCGGCGGCGACATCCGCCATCTCTACGATCTCGGCATTGCCGGCCGGCGCGACGAGGCGCTCGCATTCTGGCGCGACGAATATCCGCTCAATGTCGCGATCAAGAACTACCGCAAGCCCTATATCGCGCTGATCGACGGCATTGTGATGGGCGGCGGCGTCGGCGTCTCCGTGCACGGCTCGCATCGCGTGGCGGGCGATCGCTTCTCCTTTGCCATGCCGGAAGTCGGCATCGGCTTCTTTCCCGATGTCGGGGCGACCTGGTTTTTGCCGCGCATGCCGGGCGAACTCGGCGCCTACTGCGCGCTCACCGGCGAGCGCTTCAATCCGGCCGACGGCGTCGCCGCCGGGATCGCCACCCACCGCATTGCCTCGGCGCGCTTTGGCGATCTGCTCGACGGACTGACCGGAACCGTGTCGGTCGACGCGCTGCTCGCGGCCTTTGCCGAGCCGGCCGGGGAGGGGCCGATCATGGCGCGCAAACCCGCGATTGACCGGCTGTTCGCGGGCGACACGGTCGAGGGCATCCTGGCCGCGCTCGAGCGCGAGGCGTCATCCGGCAGCGAAAATGCCGCCTGGGCGGAAAAGACTTCCGCCACCCTGCGCGCCAAATCGCCGCTCAGTTTGAAGATCGCGCTGGCGCAGGTTCGGCGAGGCGCGACATGGGATTTCGAGACGTGCATGCGCGCCGAATTCCGCATAGTCTCGCGCGTCGTTCATGGCGTCGATTTCTATGAGGGCGTGCGCGCGGTGATCGTGGAAAAGGACAATGCGCCGCGCTGGCAGCCGGCCAGCCTCGCCGAGGTGAGCGAGCCGCAAGTCGAGCGCTATTTCGCCCCCCTCGGCGAGAAAGAATTGCCGCTGCCATGAATGAGCCGATCGCGCACGAGGACATCCGCACACTCGAGCCGGTGCACGAGCCTGATGCCGAGGCCGCCGGCTCGCGCTGGACGCGCCGGCTCATCCTGTTCCTGCGCGTGATGGCCGGCGTCTCGATGCTCAAGGGCCTTTATCACTGGGCGCGCGTGTGCGGCATCGGCGTCGGCCCGAACGATATGTTCCAGCTTCATTCCATCGCCTGGCAGAGCGCCACCGTTTTCTTCGCGGTGATCGATCTGGTCGCCGCGGTCGGGCTGTGGCTTGCCGCCGCATGGGGCGCGGTGATCTGGCTGATGTCGATCGCCTCCATGCTGGCGCTGGAAATGTTCTTCCCGCAGGTGTTCGGCGGCGGCCTGTTGACGGTGTCGGTCGAGCTCGCGCTCATTGTCATCTATCTCGGCCTGGCGCTGAAATCGGCGCAGGAACATCCGCAGTAACGACAAAGAAATAGGGAGGGGCGCATGGCCCGCATCGGATTTATCGGCCTCGGCAATATGGGTCTGCCGATGGCGCAGAACCTCATCAAGGCCGGCCATGAGGTCGAAGGCGTCGACGTCAATCCGGCCTCGATCGAGAAGCTGAAAGCCTCAGGCGGCGTCGCCGTCGAGCACGCCAAGGTGGCGGCGGCGCGCGCCGATGTGGTGATCACCATGCTGCCGTCGGGCAAGGAAGTGCGCGCGGTCTATCTCGGCCCCGGCGGCATCATCGAGAACGCCAATCCCGGCACGCTCTTGATCGATTGCTCGACCATCGATGTGGAAACCGCGCGCGCGGTCGCGCGCGAAGCCGAAACGCACGAATTGCTGATGCTCGACGCGCCGGTCTCCGGCGGCGTTGGCGGCGCGAGCGCGG
>DASZQT010000112.1:0-6855 GCA_035549515.1 Pseudolabrys sp.
CTGCGGCATGACGGTCGATCCGCACACCGCGAAATTCCGCGCCGAGCACCACGGCCACACCTATTATTTCTGCGCCGCCGGCTGCCGCACCAAGTTCATCGCCAATCCGCAAAAATATCTCGGCGAGCGCGAGCCGGAACCAGTAGTCGAAGGCGCCATCTATACCTGCCCGATGCATCCCGAGATCCGGCAGATCGGCCCCGGCTCCTGCCCGATCTGCGGCATGGCGCTCGAACCGGAAATCGCGACCGCCGACAGCGGCCCGAATCCCGAGCTCGCCGACATGACGCGGCGGTTCTGGATCGGCTTGGCGCTCACCGTTCCCGTGTTCGTGCTCGAAATGGGCAGCCATTTCACGCCACTGCACACGCTCATCGACGCCAAATGGTCGCATTGGATTCAGTTCGCGCTCGCGACGCCGGTGGTGCTGTGGGCGGGCTGGCCATTCTTCGTGCGCGGCTGGCAGTCGCTCCTGACGCGCAACCTCAACATGTTCACGCTGATCGCGATGGGCACCGGCGTGGCCTACGTCTACAGCCTGGTCGCCGTGTTCGCGCCCGGCCTGTTCCCGCCCGCGTTCCGCGATGCGCATGGCGCGGTCGCGGTCTATTTCGAGGCCGCCGCCGTCATCACCGTGCTCGTGCTGCTCGGGCAGGTGCTCGAATTGCGCGCGCGCGACGCGACCTCAGGCGCGATCAAGGCCCTGCTCGATCTCGCGCCCAAAACCGCGCGTCGCGTCAACGACAAGGGCGACGACGAGGAAGTCTCGCTCGATCAGGTCGGGGTCGGCGACAAATTGCGCGTGCGGCCCGGCGACAAGGTGCCGGTCGACGGCGTGGTGCTGGAAGGCCATTCCTCGCTCGATGAATCCATGGTGACCGGCGAATCCATGCCGGTCAGCAAGGAGAAAGATGCGCGCGTGATCGGCGGCACGCTCAACAAGAGCGGCTCCTTCGTGATGCGCGCCGACAAGGTCGGGCGCGACACTTTGCTGTCGCAGATCGTGCAGATGGTGGCCAATGCGCAACGCAGCCGCGCGCCGATCCAGCGTCTCGCCGATCAGGTTGCCGGCTGGTTCGTGCCGACGGTGATCACCGTGGCGATCATCGCCTTCGCGTCCTGGGCCACGTTCGGCCCCGAGCCGCGTTTCGCTTACGGCATGGTCGCCGCCGTGACCGTGCTCATCATCGCCTGCCCTTGCGCGCTCGGGCTCGCCACGCCGATGTCGATCATGGTCGGCGTCGGGCGCGGCGCGCATGAAGGCGTGCTGATCAAGAACGCCGAAGCGCTCGAGCGCATGGAGAAGGTCGACACGCTGGTGGTCGATAAGACCGGCACGCTCACTGAAGGCAAGCCGAAGGTCGTCGCGATCAAGCCCGCGGAGGGCTTCGACGAAGCCCAGGTGCTGCGGCTGGCGGCGAGTGTCGAGCGCGGCAGCGAGCATCCTCTGGCCGCCGCGATTGTTGCCGCCGCGAGCGAGCGCGAGCTCGAGCTTGCACCGGTGCGCGGTTTCGATGCGCCGGCCGGCAAGGGCGTCATCGGCATGGTGGAGCGCCAGCGGCTCGCGCTCGGCAATGCGAACTTCTTGAAAGAACTGAACATCGATGCAAGCGCGCTGGCCGCCGACGCGGAGACGCTGCGCCAGGACGGCGCCACCGCGATCTTCCTCGCCGTCAACGGCAAGCCCGCCGGCATCATCGCCATCGCCGATCCGGTGAAGGCATCAACGCCCGACGCGCTGCGCGCGCTCGCCGCGGAAGGCATCCGCGTGGTCATGCTCACCGGCGATAATCGCACCACCGCGCATGCCGTTGCAAAGCGGCTCGGCCTCAAGGAAGTTGAAGCCGAGGTGCTGCCCGACCAGAAGAGCGCAGTCGTGGAAAAGTTCACGCGCGAGGGGCGGGTGGTCGCCATGGCCGGCGACGGCGTCAACGATGCTCCCGCGCTCGCCGCCGCCGCCGTCGGCATCGCCATGGGCACCGGCGCCGATGTCGCCATCGAAAGCGCCGGCATCACGCTGATCAAGGGCGACCTCACCGGCATCGTGAAAGCGCGGGCGCTCTCGCAAGCGACCATGCGCAACATTCGCCAAAATTTGTTCTTCGCTTTCCTCTATAACAGCGCCGGCGTCCCGATCGCCGCCGGCGTGCTCTATCCGCTGTTCGGCATCCTGCTGTCGCCGATCATCGGCGCCGCCGCCATGTCGCTGTCCTCGGTCTCCGTGGTCGGCAACGCGCTGCGGCTGCGCAAGATCAACCTGTAGACGCCACGCCGACAGAAGCGCTCGCTACCCCCAAATGGGGGGTGACAGGGCCTTGTCGCTCCGAATGATGGACCTGTTCCGTCGCAGGAGGACATGGGCTTGCTCTCCGAACACCAGCTCAAAACCGCTTTCGGCCTCACCGCGTCCGAGATCCTGCTGACGCTGCGCCTGTTCGGCGGCGAAACACTGCGCGAGGCCGCGCGGGCGCTCGGCATCAGCTACGAGACGGCGCGCACCAAGCTGAAATTCATTTTCCAGAAGACCGGCACGCGCCGGCAGGCCGAACTGATCCTGCTGCTCGCCCGCTATCGCGCGCCCGCGAAATCGGCGCGGCGCATGGCGGCGGACCGCGACGGCGTCAAGCGGCGCGGTTCCGCGTCGACAAACGCATCGCGCCGCCGATAGGCTGTTGCGGCGCGTCTGGCGTTGCTGCCGCAGCGGTGCCATGTTCCTGGTCGAGCGTCAGACAAGCGGCCACGGCCGCGCAGGACAAACGAGAGGAACCGCATGCGCTCCGCCCTGCCCGCTGGCCTTGTCATGCTGTGTTTGAGCGCGGTTGGCGTGTCGCACGCGGCCGACTGGTCGCTGCACGAATTCGACGCGCCCGCGCGCATCGACGCGATCGCCACATCCGGCGGCGAGGTGCGGGTCGAGGCCGGCGGCCTTTGGTACAAGCTCACGCTCGACGGCGACAAGCCCACTTTCACCTTCATCGATTCTCCGCCCAAGCAGACGCTGCCACATGGCGCCCTGCCCGACGGCCGCATCGCCACCGGCACGCATAACATCGCGCGCGCCTGGCTCGCCGATCCGACCGACCGCTACGATCACGGCATCCTGGGCGACAAGATCGAGGCCGGCAGCCTCGTGATCGAGCCGCGCGGCGGCGAAGCCCAGACGATCCAGCTCAAGGCCGATGCGGTGTTTGAGGATCTGCGCCCGCGCCTCGCCGATCTTGACGGCAATGGCGAGGACGAAATCGTCGTCGTGAAAACCTATCTCAAGCGCGGCTCGGCGCTGGCCGTGATCGGTGCGCGCAAGGGCCGTTATACAATCCTCGCCGAGACGCCGCCGCTCGGCGCGCCGCACCGCTGGCTCGATCCGGCCGGTATCGCCGATTTCAACGGCGACGGCAAAATGGACATCGCGTTCGTGCGCCAACCACATGTGGTCGGCGCGCTCGAACTATGGACCTGGGTTGGCGGCCGGCTGCAAAAGACCGACGAGATCGACGGCACCGCCAATCACATCGCGGGAACACGCGCCATCGATATGAGCGCGGTGGCCGACTTCGATGGCGACGGCATCGCCGACCTCGCCGTTCCCTCGCTCGACCGCAAGCGGCTGCGCCTGATCGGCTTCATGCCGAAGGCCCATGAACTGGCCGGATTACCGCTGCCGGCCGCCGCCGTCACCGACCTAGCATTAATACCGGGAGCCAAACCGCAAACCCCCGCCGTCGTGCTCGGCCTGGCCGACGGCCGGCTCGCGCTCATGCAGCGCATGCCGCCGCCCGCGCCGTAGCGAAACACGTTCAGCGCGACGTGGGCTGCGGCTCGCTGGGAGCGGCCGCACCGTCCGAATCGATACGCGACAAATCGCATTGCTTGGCCGCTGCCGCCTCGCGCACATCGCGCAATTCGCCCTGCGCCGCGACATAGTCCGGCCGGTAGGCCAATTCGCTCACCACCCCGCCGCCGGCGCTGGCGCGCGCCTTCGCAATCAGGCCGGCAAGCTCGCGCTCACGCTTGGAGAGTTCCTTGCCCTTGGCGACCAGTTCGGGACAGGTATAGAGGCTGAATTTGCCAGGTGCGACCATGACGCGCGACAGATTCTCATCCGACAAAGCGCAGCCGGACAGGAGGATAGCCATGGCGCAGGCCGCGATGAGCGACCCTCGCCCGTCCGGCATTGCGATTTTTCGTTTCGGCTTCAACGGCGAACGGGCTCGACTCTTTGCTGTGGACAACACGAGCGGGCGGACCTTTCCTGAGCTACCGCCAGGCATCCACGCCGCCTGCCGGGTTTCCGTTAGCGCCCTGATGTGGCGCAATTTTCTCCGGACTATGGCACGTTACGCAAAGCTATAGCCGTCCGCCGGAACCCGCGACATCGGAGATTACAAAATTGTAATCGGCGGTTGGAGCAACCTGTCACAGAACTGAAATACAGCATCTCTATCGCCTCTCGCGATAGGTCTCGGGAGAGGGCGACCCCGCAGGCCTATTTTCCCGCGGGGAGGTTCCGCATGCGCACACATCTCATCGCCGCCGTAGCGGCGGCGGCTGTTTCCTTTGCTGCCACCAACGCACAAGCCGTTACAATCACCGGAGCAGGCAGCACATGGGTCTACCCACTGGTTGCCAAATGGGCGGCCGCCTACAAGGCGAAGACCGGTAACGAAGTGAACTACGCGTCCATCGGTTCGGGCGGTGGCATCAAGCAGATCGAGGGCGGCGTCGTGGCATTCGGTGCCAGCGACATGCCGCTCACGCCGGAGGATCTTGCCAAGAACGGGCTGATTCAGTTCCCGACCGCCATCGCCGGCGAAGACATGGTCTATAATCTGCCCGGCATCAAAGCCGGCAAGATTGTTCTGTCGGGTCCCGTCGTTGCCGACATCTATATGGGCAAAATCAAGAAGTGGAACGACCCGGCCATCGCGAAGCTGAACGCCGGCCTGAAACTGCCCAACACGGACATCACCGTGGTACACCGTTCGGATGCGTCCGGCACGACCTTCACCTTCGCCGACTACCTTTCCAAGGTCAGCCCCGAATGGAAGAAGTCGCTCGGCGCCAACACCTCGGTCGCCTGGCCGACCGGCGTCGGCGGCAAGGGTAACGAAGGCGTTGCGGCTTACGTCCAGAAGCTTCCCGGCGCGATCGGCTATGTCGAATACGCCTACATTCTGGAAAACAAGCTCGCCTATGCGCGCATGATCAATAGCGCGGGCAAGACCGTAAGCCCCAGCCTCAAGGGCTTCCAGGCCGCCGCGGGGCACGTCGACTTCACCAAGGCGAAGGACTTCTACGTCATCCTGACCAATCAGCCGGGCGACGACACCTGGCCGATCTCCGGCTGCACGTGGCAAATTCTCCGCAAGAGCGCGCCCAAGGAGACCAACGAGGAGGTCACCAAGTTCTTTGCTTGGGGCTTTGAAAAGGGTCAGAAAATGGCGACCGACATCGCCTTCGGGCCGCTGCCGCCCAGCACGGTTTCCGCGATCAAAGCCTATTGGCAGGCCAATCTCGGCATCAAGACCGCCGCAAAGTAAGCAGCGAAGAAGTAAGCGGCTAAGACGGACACCGATCGCCGCTCGCCAAGCCGGCGGCGATGCCGAAATGGGGGCGAAGCTCTCTCCAGAGCTAGCCTTGAGGCCGGGGGCAACCCCGGCCTTTTTTGTTGACGGCCGCTTTGGTGCCAATTGCCATCGAGGGAACAAGCCAAGCAGGCGTGGGTTGATCTGCCATCATGAAAGTCGGGATCATCGGAGCTGGAAACGTCGGCTGCGCCTGCGCCATGGCCCTGGTGTGCCGGGGCAGCGCGCGCGACGTCGTCTTGGTCAACAGGACGCGCAAGACAGCGGCCGCCGTCGCCACCGACATCCGCTACGGCACGACGCTCGGGCGGCGGGTGGACATCACAGACGGCGATTACGCGGACCTCAAAGGCGCGCGCATCGTCCTGATCACGTCGGGCGTCAACGAAAAGACCGGCGGCGCGACCGATCGCAACGATCCGCAAGGACGGCTGAAGCTGCTCGCGAAGAATGCCGCGATCTATCGCGACATCGTGCCGAAGATTGCCGAAGCCGCGCCGGAAGCCGTGCTGCTCGTCGTCACCGATCCGCCCGACCCTCTCGCCGATGTCGCGCGCGAGGCCAGCCCGGAAGCGACCGTGCTCAGCGCCGGCACTTATCTTGACAGCCAGCGCTTTCGCATCCATCTCGCCAAGCATTTCGGCGTCGATCCCGCCCATGTCGACGCGCAAGTGATCGGCGATCACGGAACCTCGCAGGTCTTCCTTTGGTCGTCCGCCTCCGTCGGCGGCGTCCCCATTGCTGAACTATTGAAGTCGCGCGGCGAAGAACTGAGCGCGCTGCGGGAAAAATTGGAAAGGGAAGTACGCTACGCCAACATCTCGATCATCGAGGGCCACGACGCCAGCCAATACGGCATCGGTATCGTTTCGGCGCGTATTGCCGAGATGGTGCTCAATGACGAACGCGCCGTCATTCCCATCGGCAGCTATCGGAAGAACTTCGGCGTGACGCTGTCGTTGCCGAGCGTGGTGGGCCGCCAAGGCGTTATTGCCGTGCTCGAGCCGAAACTGTCGGACGACGAGCGACGGGGCCTGCAGAAAAGCGCCGACAGTCTGAAGCGGGCGTTAGATGGTCTGCGCCGACCATAAGCCGTCGATGATTTAGCGTGGAACCAAACGTATTCATTCGGTTGGTGCGGACGGAGGGACTCGAACCCTCACGGGCTTTTAGCCCAACGGATTTTAAGTCCGTTGCGTCTACCATTCCGCCACGTCCGCATCCCGCGCAAAGCGCCGCGCTCGCGCGCGAGCCAACTTTGCCCGCCCGC
>DASZQT010000113.1:0-12322 GCA_035549515.1 Pseudolabrys sp.
CGACGGCATGGGCCAGTCGCAGATGACCAACCGGCAGGGCGCGGTCGACACCGTCATCACCAATGCGCTGATCCTCGATCACTGGGGCATCGTGAAGGCCGATGTCGGCTTGAAGGACGGCCGCATCGTCGCGATCGGCAAGGCGGGCAATCCCGATATTCAGCCGAGCGTCACCATCGTCGTCGGTCCCGGCACCGAAGTGATCGCGGGCGAGGGCAAGATCCTCACCGCCGGCGGCTTCGACACCCACATCCATTTCATCTGCCCGCAGCAGGTGGAAGAAGCGCTGATGTCGGGCGTCACCTCCATGCTCGGCGGCGGCACCGGCCCGGCGCACGGCACCTTCGCCACCACCTGCACGCCGGGGCCGTTTCACATCGGCCGCATGATTCAGGCGGCGGACGCGCTGCCGGTCAATCTCGGCTTCGCCGGCAAGGGCAACGCCTCGAGGCCCGCGGCGCTGGAGGAAATGGTCAAGGCCGGCGCGTGTTCGCTCAAATTGCACGAGGACTGGGGCACCACGCCGGCGGCCATCGACTGCTGCCTGTCGGTCGCCGACGAATACGACGTGCAGGTGATGATCCACACCGACACGCTCAACGAGTCGGGCTTCGTCGAGGACACCATCAAGGCGTTCAAAGGCCGCACCATTCACGCCTTCCACACCGAAGGCGCCGGCGGCGGTCACGCGCCCGACATCATCAAGGTGGCGGGCTTGAAGAACGTGCTGCCGTCATCGACCAATCCGACGCGGCCGTTCACCAAGAACACCCTCGACGAACATCTCGACATGCTGATGGTGTGCCACCATCTCGATCCGGCGATTCCGGAGGACCTTGCGTTCGCCGAAAGCCGCATCCGGCAGGAGACCATCGCGGCCGAGGACATTCTGCACGACCTCGGCGCGCTCTCGATGATGTCGTCGGACTCGCAAGCCATGGGCCGTGTCGGTGAGGTCATCATCCGCACCTGGCAGACCGCCGACAAGATGAAGAAGCAGCGCGGTCGGCTGCCGCAGGAAAAGGGCGACAACGACAATGCGCGCGTGAAGCGTTACGTCGCCAAATACACGATCAATCCGGCGATCGCGCATGGCGTGTCGAAGCACATTGGTTCAGTGGAGAAAGGCAAGCTCGCCGACCTGGTGCTGTGGTCGCCCGCGTTCTTCGGCGTGAAGCCCGACATGATCATCAAGGGCGGCTCGATCGTGGCGGCGCAAATGGGCGATCCCAATGCCTCGATCCCGACGCCGCAGCCGGTGCATTACCGGCCGATGTTCGGTGCTTACGGCAAGGCGCTCACGGCCTCATCGCTGGTGTTCGTGTCGAAGGCGGCGGCGCGCTCGACGCTGCGCGCCAAGCTCGGTGTCGAAAAGCAATTCGTCGCGGTCGAGAAGACCCGCACCATCTCGAAAAAGAGCATGATCCACAACGACGCCACGCCCGATATCGAGGTCGATCCGGAGACCTACGAGGTGCGCGCCGACGGGGAATTGCTCACCTGCGCGCCGGCCGAGACGCTGCCGATGGCGCAGCGCTATTTTCTGTTTTGAGGCGGCGCGGCTTCGACGATGGCGGCGGGTGCTGGACGCAGCGCGCGCCACGGCCGCGCCAGCAGGTCGGGCACGCCGGCCAGATAGCGCGCCGTGTAGGCATAGGCGAGGCCGACCGCCTTGCGCGGATAGTTCGGCTTGGGCGCGAGCGCGTGGAAATCGCCGAGGAAATCGTGCAGCACGCCGGCGAGATCGAGCTTGCGGCTGACCGACGCCAGGATTTCCCGCACGCGCTCTTTCTGCGCGGCGTCGAGCCGGTCGAGCGAACGCACCAGCTTCTGGTGCGGGAATTCCACCAGCGGCCAAAGATCGACCATGGTGACGCCCAGCCGGATCATGGTGTCGGCAAAGCGTTCGAGCGTCCAGATCGAGGGATCGTAAACGCCCACGCTGAGATTGATCGTGGGCGGTTTGCGCTTGCCGCGCTTCGCGGCTGCGCGAATGCGGCCGATGGTCTCGAACACATGCTCGACCCGCACCGCCTTGCGCACCTTGCGCATGAGCTCGTTGTCGTCGCTGTCGAGGCTGATCTGGATTTCGGCGAACTGCGAGAGCAGTTCGACTTCCTCGTCGGTGTAATTCTTGGCCATGTTGGTAATGATGCGCGGACGAAAGCCGCGCCCGACGATGGCCCTGCACATCTTCATCCATTGCGGATGGAAGGTGGTCTCTCCGTGACCGTTGACGTGGACGCCGGCCTTGGCGTCGATCTCGCCGAGCAGGCCGACCGCGCGCTCAAAGATCGCGTCGCTCATCTCGACGCCCTTGTAGGTCGGCGAGGAGACCGCGCAGTAGTCGCAGCGCAGATTGCAGTTCTCGTTGATGTCGATGCGGAAGAACGTGATCGGCAGCGGGCGCAGGAGATCCGTTTCACCGGCGCGGCGCGCGGCGGCCGTCACCTTGCGGTTCAGCGTCGCGGTCGGCACGCTCTTGCGGAAGTGGCATTCCTGGCAGATCGGATCGAGCTTGCCGCTGAGCAGGCCCTCCCGCAGCGCGCGGAATTTTTCGTTGTTGCGGACCGAGCCGACATCCTCGGCCTCGTCGAGCTTGGCCAGCGGGAGGAACTTGCAGCAGGGACGGATATTGCCGGCCGCCGTGATCTCGGCATAGGTCCAGGGATCGAGGCAGTCGCGCGTCATCGTCGCCGCGCCGGTCGGAGCGGGGATCGGAGCCTGGCCACGCGTGTCCATGGGTTTGGCGTCTCCAGCGGCTTGGCTTGCGCCGAAATGCGCCCGAAAACATGGCGGCCGCGCGGTTATCCGGATACCACGGGGCCCGGATGGCAGCAAGGCTGACGCCCGCGCGCGCGGGCTACCCAATTGCGCGCGCTTGCGTTTTTAGGCGCCTTCGCTGACAGCTAGCGAGGTTGCAGCAGGAGAGCGGGAGAGAAGTGCGGCGGGTATCCGAAATCAGAGCGAGTGGGACGTGGGATGTCTCCCGCGCCGCCGACCGGATCGTGCTCGATGCCGACGACCGCACGCGCCGGCGCATCGTGCTCACCGGCGAGCGCGGCACCGCGATGCTGCTCGACTTTGCCAAGCCGGTGAGCTTGCGCGATGGCGATGGGCTGGTGCTCGACGATGGCGCGATCGTGCTGGTCGCCGGCGTGGCCGAGCCGCTGGTCGAGGTTTGCGCGCATTCGCCGCGCGACGCGGTGCGACTCGCCTGGCATCTCGGCAATCGCCATACCGACGTGCAGATCGTGGGCGAGCGCATTCGCATCCGGCGCGACCATGTGCTGGAGGACATGCTGCGCGGTTTGGGCGCGCATCTGGCGTTGCTGGAGGCGCCGTTCGATCCCGAGCAGGGCGCGCCGCAGGGGCAGGGCGCATGACATTCGACGATGCGGCGCTCCCGGCATCGGCGCTCTACCGCCTGATGGCCTGGCTGTCGCCGGCCTATCCGGTCGGCGCGTTTTCCTATTCGAGCGGCATCGAATGGGCGGTGGAGGCCGGCGACATCACGGACGCCGACACGCTGCTAGACTGGCTGTCGGCGATGCTGACCGAGGGCGGCGGCTATTGCGACGCCGTGCTGTTCGCGCATGCTTACCGCGCCGTCTTGGAGAACGACGACCAAGCGCTGCGCGCGGTGGCCGAGTTCGCCGCCGCCTTCGCGCCCACCAAGGAGCGCCACCTTGAATCCACCGCGCAAGGCAATGCCTTCATCGCGGCGACGCGTGCCGCCTGGCCCTGCGCCGCGCTCGACCGGCTGAAGGCGCTCTGGGACGGGCCGGTCACCTATCCGGTGGCGGTTGCGGTCGCGAGCGCCGGGCACGGTGTTGCGCTCCCGCCCGCGCTTTCGGCCTATCTGCAGGCCGTGGCGGCCAATTGGGTTTCGGCCGGCGTGCGCCTCGTGCCGCTCGGGCAAACCGATGGGCAGCGTGTGCTGGCGGCGCTCGAGCCCGCGGTCGCCGCGACCGCCGCGCGCGCGCTCAAAGCCCAGCTCGACGACATCGGCTCGGCCGCCTTCCGCGCCGACCTCGCCTCCGCGCGGCACGAGACGCAGTACACCAGGCTGTTCCGGTCGTGATGTTCTTGCGCCGCAGGCCCTCCCTTGTCATCGCCGGGCTTGACCCGGCGATCCCGATCAGGGACGCATTGCCTTGCCTGCCTAAGCGGGATGGCCGGGACAAGCCGGGCCAATACAGAGGCAAAGATCAACAATGAAAAACCCCCACGGCCCCTTGCGTGTCGGAGTTGGCGGCCCGGTCGGCTCCGGCAAGACCGCGCTGATGGATGCGCTCTGCAAGACGCTGCGCGCGACCTATGAGATCGCCGCCATTACCAACGACATCTATACCAAATGGGACGCCGAATACCTGGTGCGCTCGGGGGCGCTCGCGCCCGAGCGCATCGCCGGCGTGGAGACCGGCGGCTGCCCGCATACCGCGATCCGCGAGGATGCCTCGATCAACTTGGCCGCCGTCGCCGAGATGCGGCAAAAATTTCCCGAGCTCGACCTCGTGCTGATCGAATCCGGCGGCGACAATCTGGCCGCGACCTTTTCGCCGGAACTGGCCGATCTCACCATCTACGTCATCGATGTCGCTGCCGGCGACAAGATCCCGTCGAAGGGCGGCCCCGGCATCACGCGCTCGGACTTGCTGGTCATCAACAAAGTCGATCTCGCACCCTATGTCGGTGCCTCGCTCGAAGTCATGGATCGCGACGCCAAGAAGATGCGCGGGGCGCGGCCCTTCGTGTTCACCAATTTGCGCACGGGGCAGGGCGTCGAGGAGATCGCGCGCTTCATCGTCGAGAAGGGCGGGCTGTCGGCATGAGCGCAATGACCTCGCGCGAACGGCTGGAAGCCGCGCTCGCCCGCATCGACGATCCCGCGGGCGAAGGCGCGCGCGCCTGCCTCACCGTTTATCGCGCGGCGGCGCAGGCGGCCGCCGATGCGGCGGATGCGCGCGCCAGGGCCGGCATTTCGCTCGGCCCGCTCGATGGCACCATCGTCACCATCAAGGACCTGTTCGACGTTGCGGGCGAAGCGACGCGCGCCGGCTGCAAGGCGCTGGCGCAGGAGGGGAAGCCCGCTAAGCAAGACGCGCGCGTGGTGCGGCTCCTGCGCGCGGGCGGGGCGGTGATCGTCGCCAAGACCAACATGACCGAACTCGCCTTCTCCGGCGTCGGCGCCAATCCGCATTACGGCACGCCGGGCAATCCGGCCGACCGCGCCCGCATTCCGGGCGGCTCGAGCGCGGGCGGTGCGGTCGCCGCCGCCGACGGCATGTGCGAGATCGCCATCGGCTCCGACTCGGGTGGCTCTACCCGCATTCCGGCGGCGCTCTGCGGCATCGTCGGCTTCAAGCCGAGCCGCCAGCGCATTTCCACCGACGGCGCCTATCCGCTCTCGCACAGCATGGATTCGATTGGGCCGATGGCGACCACGGTCGAAGCCTGCGCCAAGGCCGACGCGGTGATGGCGGGCGAGGACTTCGTCGCGCTCGCGCCTGCGCCGCTCGCCGATCTGCGCATCGGCGTCGCGCAGGGCATGCCGCTCGAGCGGCTGGACGACACGGTCGCCAAGAGTTTCCCGCAGGCCCTCGCGCTTTTGGAACGCGCGGGCGCACGGCTCTCGGATAAGCCGTTGCCGCTCATCGACGCCATGAACCAGGTGAACGGTCGTGGCGGCGTACTGCCGGCGGAAGCCTTCGCAGCCAATCGCGGCCTGATCGACCGGCACGGCGAAACGCTCGATCCACATGTGCGCACGCGGCTGGAACGCGCGCGCAATATCTCGGCGGCCGATTACATCACCATGGCGCAAGAGCGCGCCGCCCTGGTCGCTGCGATGGACGGGGAGCTTGCCGACATCGACGTGCTGGCAATGCCAACCACGCCCATTGTCGCGCCGACCCTGGCCGAGATGGCGCCGCCCGATCAATTCGCGCGCAAGAACGCGCTGCTGCTGCGCAACACATCGATGTGGAATTTCTTCGATTGCTGCGCCATCTCGCTGCCGCTGCCGCGCGCGGGCGGCCTGCCGACCGGGCTGATGCTGGTGGTGCGCAACGGCCACGACCATCGCCTGTTCAGGATCGCGGCGGCGGTGGAGCGGCTTTTGGCGGCGTAGGGCAGGCGATCGCGTGCTCGCACCTCAGGGTGACGGGCGAAGGCTTCGACCCGCTGCGGTCGCCACTCACAAGCCGCGCATGTTCTCCAGCAGCAGCCTGTAGCGTTCGGCGCCGAGCTTCTGCTTGAGCCCGGCCTCGTGCTGCGCCGCCAGCGCTTTCGCGCGCGTGAGCAGGCCCTGTCCCTCAGGCGTGAGCTGAAGCGCATGGCGGCGGCCGTCCGCGGTCGACGGCAGGCGCTGGATCAGGCCGCGCTGCTCCAGCCGGTGCAGCAGCCGCACCAGCCGCGCTCGTTCGATCGCCAGCGTCCCGGCCAGTTCGGCCTGCGACAGGCCGGTATTGGTGCCGATCACCACCAGCACCGAAAACTGCGCCGGGCTGATGTCGAGGCTCGACAGCCGGCGGATGAAGTCCTGGAAAATCCACACCTGCAGCCGGCGGGCGAAATAGCCGAGCCGTTCGTTGAGGTCGCCGAGCTCGATGGCCGGCTCGCTTGCGCGGCGCGCGGCCGCGGTCTTACGCAGCGGGACGGTTTTCGCCCCGCTGAGACCCTGCTTGGCGCTGCGCTTGCCCCCCGGCATTGAGCCATCCCAGTTCGGTCAGGCAGCGGCAGGCCGCCCGCGCGACAATAATGGTGTTGACGAAATTTGTTGTCCACGTCAACAATATCGTTCGGTGCCTGAATGCCGTTCGTCCGGGGGACGGCGCCGGCGCGACCGCGGGGGCCGATTGCCCGCCACGGCATTCGGTGCTTATGAGAACCGGAGCAAAACCGGCATCATCCGCAGCAACGGCCATGTCGAGCCAGGGAGGATTTCTCATGAATCGCAAGTCACTTTCCAAGACGGGCCAGGTGACCCGCCGCAGCTTCAGCGCCGGTATCGGCGCCGCTGGCTTGTTGGCCGGAACCGCGCCCTTCACGATCGCGCGCGCCGACATGGCGCCGCTGAAAGTCGGCGTTCTGCTGCCGCGCTCCGGCTATCAGGCCGGCATCGGTCAGGACTGCCAGCGTGGCGTCGATATCACTGCCGGTCTGCTCAAGGAACTCGGCCTGCCGGCGCTGCAGATCATGAATGCCGACACCGAGACCAATGTCGACGTGGCTCGCTCGCGCGCCGAGAAGCTGATTGCCGACGGCGCGCAGCTTCTGGTCGGCGCCTTCGACTCCGGCCAGAGCACCGCGATCGCGCAAGTGGCCGAGCAGAAGGGCATTCCCTACGTCATCAACATCGCGGCCGCCCCGCCGATCACCGAGCAGGGCTATAAATTCGTGTTCCGCAACTTCCACACCGCGCCCATGATCCTGGGCGGCGCTTTCGGATGCCAGAAGGAAATCTTCGCCGCGACCGGCGACGCGCCGAAGTCGGCCGTGTTCCTGCACGTCAACGACACCTTCGGCACGGCGATGCAGAAGGGCATCGGCGCCGTGATGCCGAAGTTCAATCTGCCCTATACGATCAAGGAAACGATCTCCTACGATCCGGCCGCGCGCGACCTCTCGGTCGAAATCGCCAAGGCCAAGGCCACCGGCGCCGAAATCCTCATGGTGGTGAGCCGTCTTAACGACGCCATCCTGCTCACCCGCGAAATGGTCAAGCAGCGCTGGTCGCCGAAGGCGATCTTCAGCATGGGTCCCGGCTGGTACGAGGACCAGTATCTCAAGACCCTGGGCAAGCTCGGCGACGGCCCGATCAGCTTCGTGCCGTGGTACGACCCCAACAAGCCGCTCTCCAAGAAGCTCGAAGCGGCGCTTGAGAAGGCCTATCCGGGCGTCAACCTCAACACCAACCATGTCTACACCTTCGAGGCGCTGCTGATCGCCGCCGACGCCTATAAGCGGGCCGGCTCCGCCGATCCGAAGAAATTGGCCGACGCGATCCGCGCGACCAACATCACGAACAACGTGTCGACCGGGCCGGGCATCCAGTTCGACGCCAAGGGCCAGAACGAGAAGCTCAAGATCTCCGCGATTCAGAATCGCGGCGGCAAGCTGCCGACCATCGCGCCCAAGGAAGCCGCCAACGCCAAGGTCGAATGGCCGATGAAGCCCTACGACAAGCGCGCCTGAGCCGCGTTCGTCCTCCCTTGCTCCGGCCGCCATGGCGGCCGGAGCTTCGCGTCTCTAGGATCGTTCGGTGACAGCGGACATCTATCTCAACGTTGCCGTCGCGGGTGTGCTGACAGGCCTGGTCTACGGCCTGATGGCGCTCGGGCTATCGGTAATCTTCGGCGTGGTGCGCGTGGTCAATTTCGCCCACGGCGAGATGATGACGGTGGCCATGTATATCGCGGTGACGCTGTTCTCGGCGTTCCACCTCGATCCGCTGGTGATGCTGGTGCCGATCGCGGCGGTGATGTTCGCCTTCGGCTATGTGTTGCAGAAGGGCTTGATCAATCCCTTCATCACGCGGCCCGAGCACAGCCAGTTCCTGCTGCTGGTCGCGATCGCGATCATCATCGTCAACGTGCTCCTGATTTTGTTCGGGCCGGACGCGCAGAACGTGCAGACGTCCTATGCCTATGACAGCTTCCAGATCGGCACGCTGATTGTCGACGCCACCAAGGCCTATGCCGGGCTTGCCGCCATCGTGGTGGCGACCGCGCTGTTTGCCTTCTTTCAGTATTCGACGGTTGGCACCGCGATCCGCGCCTGCGCCGACAATTACACCGGCGCGCTGGTGGTCGGGCTCGACGTCAAGCATCTCTACGCCTTGACCTTCGGGCTGGGCGCGGCCTGCGTCGGCGCGGCCGGCACCATCCTGCTCCTGATCTTCGACGTCACGCCGGCGACGGGACCCGCCTATACGCTGCTCGCCTTCGTCATCGTCATCACCGGCGGGCTCGGCTCGATGCCGGGCGCGCTTATTGGCGGCGTGCTGATCGGGCTGACCGAAGCGATGGCCGGCCTCCTGTTCACGCCCTCGGCCAAGAGCATGTTCTCGTTCGGCATCCTCGTGCTGGTCCTCCTGTTTCGTCCTCAGGGCATCATGGGCAAGAGGGCGGCATGATCGCGCGTTTGATCGACGGCGCCTCCACGCGCGCGCTCGTGCTGCTTGGCCTCGCGCTCGCCTTCGCGCTGGTCGCGCCGCTGTTTGCCGGCGATTATCTCATCACCGTGCTTATCCTGATTTTCTACTTCGCTTATACGGGGCAGGCCTGGAATATCATGATGGGCTTTGCCGGCCAGCTTTCGCTCGGACATGCGCTCTATGTCGGGCTCGGGGCCTACACGGCGGCGGCGCTCTATGTGCATTACGGCATCGGCCCATGGATCGGATTGCTCGTCGCGGTGCCGATCGCGGCGCTCGCCGGCGCCTTTGTCGGCTATCTCGCCTTCCGCTTTCGCGTCGGCGGCGTCTACTTCGCCATTCTGACCATCGCCGTCGCCGAATTCGCGCGCGTCGGCTTCGATCACTTAAGCTGGACCGCGGGCTCCTCCGGCCTTTTCCTGCCGGTCAAGCAATATGCGCGCAATAATCTGTGGCTGCTGCGCGGCAGCCCGACTATGTTCTACTACGTGCTGCTCACCGCGACCGTACTCGCTTTCCTCGGCTGCCGCATGCTCCTGAAAAGCCGCATCGGCTATTTCTGGCTGGCGATCCGCGAGGACGAGCAGGCCGCGCGCGCGGCCGGCATCGACACTTTCCGCTACAAAATGGTGGCGGTGGTGATCTCGGCCGGCATGACCTCGTTTGCCGGCGTCATCTATGCCTTCTATTACAACAACCTGTTTCCCGAACAGGTGTTTCACATCTCGCGCTCGATCGAGATCATCCTGGGCCCGATCGTCGGCGGTGTCGGCACGCTGTTCGGCCCGGTGCTCGGCGCTTTCATTTTGACCGGGCTTGCCGAAACCCTTACCGGCGCGCTCGCCGTGCTCGGCATCGACCTGCCCGGCGCCAAGCAGGTGTTCTATGGCATCTGCCTGCTTCTGGTGATCACGACGCTACCCGACGGCGTCTGGCCCTGGCTGTCGCGGCGCATCGGTCTGAAGGAGCGCGGGCAATGAGCGCGCTTCTCACCGTCGACAATATCAGCAAGCGCTTTCGTGGCCTGGTCGCGGTCGATCGGCTCTCGTTCGAAGTGCCGCAAGGCGGCATCTTCGCGGTGATCGGACCGAACGGCGCCGGCAAGACCACGCTGTTCAACATGATCGCCGGCGCATTCGCGCCCAACACCGGCGCCATCACGTTTGCCGGCGAACGTATTGACGGTCTGTCGTCCGATCAGGTGTGCCGGCGCGGGGTTGGCCGCACCTTCCAGATCGTGCGGCCGTTTCCCGCGCTCACGGTCGAGGACAATGTCATCGTCGGCGCGCTGCTGCATCGGCGCGGTGTCGGCGCGGCCCGTTTGCATGCGCTCGACGTGCTGCGCCGGCTCGATCTCTACGACAAGCGCGGGCAGCGCGCCTCGGCGCTGACGCTGCCCGACCGCAAGCGGCTGGAAGTGGCGCGCGCGCTCGCCACCGATCCCAAGCTCCTGTTGCTCGACGAGGTGATGGCGGGCCTGCGCCCGACCGAGACCGACCGCATGGTGGCGATCCTGCAAGAGCTCAATCGCGAGACCGGGCTCACCATCCTGCTGATCGAGCACGTCATGCGCGCGGTCATGGCGCTGGCTTCGCGCATCCTGGTGCTGCATCACGGCGCGGCCATCGCCGAAGGCCGGCCCGCCGACGTGGTGCGCGATCCGGCCGTCATCCACTCCTATCTGGGAGCGGAGGACATCGCATGATCCCGAAAAGTGGGTGCCGGTTTTCGGATAGGATCATGCGATGGACGAAACAACGATGCTGAAGGTCGATAACCTCGATGTCTTCTACGGCGACGCGCAGGCGCTCGACGGCGTCTCGCTCGAGATCGAGCAGGGCGCCATCGTCGCCATCGTCGGCGCCAACGGCGCCGGCAAGACCTCGCTCATCCGCACCATCGCCGGCATGCACCGGCCGGCGCGCGGCCGCATCCGCTATCGCGGCACCGACATCGCCGGCTGGCCGAGCCACAAAGTGTGCAACCTCGGCATCGGTCAGGTGGCGGAAGGCCGCCAGGTCTTCCCGACGCTGAGCGTCGCCGAGAACCTGATGACCGGCGCCATGCTGCCGCGCGCGCGGGCCACGCGCGAGCGTACGCTCGCGAGCGTCTACGCCATGTTTCCGGTGCTGGCCGAGCGGCGTGGCCAGGCGGCCGGCACGCTGTCCGGCGGCGAGCAGCAGATGCTGGCGATCGGTCGCTGCCTCATGGGCGCGCCGGAACTGGTGATGTTCGACGAGCCGTCGCTCGGCCTCGCCCCGGCGGTGGTGCAGGCGGTTCTCAAGACGGTGCGCGACCTCAACCGCGACGGGCTCACCTGCGTGCTGGTCGAGCAGAACGTCGCCGTCTCGCTCAAGCTCGCCAGCCACGCTTATGTGCTGGAGAATGGCCGCATCACGCTGGCCGGCTCCGGCGAGGCGCTGCTCGGCGACGACCGGGTACGGCGGGCCTATTTGGGGCTGTAGGCGGTCGCGACCGGCCGGCGCCGCATGAGGTAGTTGAGTGCGGCGACCCGCAGGCTCAGCGGGCAGTCGGGGAAAAGGCCGCGCAGCAGCTTCAGCGCCTCGGCGTCGGTCGCCGGCGCATAGCTCATCACCCAGGCGGCCATGCTCTCGGGCGCAGTGACGGCGGTCAGTCGGTCGTAGGCTTGGCCCATGGGAGACATCCTCGCAAGGCGGCCCGGCTCGACGAGCTTGCGGCCGGATCGTTAACGCGAGGTAAACGAGGCTTGCGGCGCGAAGTTCCATCGCGCGCTTTCATGCGGTCGAACACGCCCCCCGCACAAGCAAAGGGGCACGCCGCGGCTGGCGGCGCGCCCCTCGATGTCGCGCGTTGTGCCTATTTCAGCGGCTGGCCGATGGTCACGGTGAGCTTGCCGACGCCCTCGACCTCGCATTCGAGCTTGTCGCCGGCGACGGTCGCCGCCACGCCCGACGGAGTGCCGGTCATGATGATGTCGCCCGGCTCCAGTGCGACCATCTCCGACAGGTTGGAGATGATCTCCGGCACGTTCCAGATCATCTGGTTGAGGTCGCCGTCCTGGCGGACCTTGCCGTTGCACTTCAGCGTGATCTTGCCCTTGGTCGGATGGCCGCTCTTCTCCGCCGGCACGATCGCGCCGCAGGGCGCGGAGTGGTCGAAGGCCTTGCCGATCTCCCAAGG
>DASZQT010000114.1:0-20411 GCA_035549515.1 Pseudolabrys sp.
CTCATTATTTGCGATATCCGCAGCATCCGCCGAGCCGGTCACGCTGAAAGTCAACTACAGCGCCGTACCGCCGCACCTGATCACCGACCTGTTCCTGAAGAAGGACATGTTCACGCACGAGGGCAAGAGCTACAAGATCAAGTTCGTGTTCACGCGCGGCAGCGCCATCGTGATGCAGGCGCTGGCGGCGAACGAAATGGACCTGGGCGTGCTCTCGTCCATCGCCGTCGTGCACGGCATCCAGAACGCGCATCTGCCGTTCGTGGCCATCGCCGACCTGGTGCAGGACGGGCCGCAATTCACCGCGGTTTACGGCATCAAGAAAGACTCCCCGATCAAGACCGTGGAGGACCTCAAGGGCCACTCGGTCGCGGTCAATGCCTTCGGCGGCGCGCTCGACATGGCGGCGCGTTTGATGTTGCGAAAACACGGCCTGGAGCCCGGCAAGGACGTCACCATCGTCGAAGCGAAATTTCCCGCCATGCACGCCATGGTAACGCAGGGGAAAGTGGACGGGGCCTCGTTCATCGCGCCTTTCTGGTACCCGGCGAAAAAAGCCGGCGATGTCCGGCCGCTATTTACGATGAAGGATGCGCTCGGCGACTCCGAATTCCTGTTCTGGGTGGCGACGAAATCCGGGCTGGAAAAGAACCACGCCGCGCTGGTCGATTTCTTCGAGGACTACATCCGGGCCCAGCGCTGGTTCCTCGATCCCGCCCACCGGACCGAAGCGCTTGCCTTGCTCGCCGAGGCGACCAAACGTCCGGCCACCCAGTTCGAATGGGCGCTCAACGGCGACAACGACTATTTCCACACCAAGGATCTTCGGATCGACAAAAAGGTGTTCCAGCGTACCATCGACCAGATCCACGAAGCCGGCTTCATCAAAGAGCCGTTCGATGCCTCGCCCTATATCGACGAGTCGATCATCAACGAGGCGGCCGCGCGCCTGAAATAGCGCCGCCCGCCGCGCACGGATCGGCGGCGCCCGCTTCGGCCGGCGCCGCCGGTTTTTCCTGGTGGCCAAGCAAGACGGCCGCCCGCGCCCCACACAACGGCAGACACGCGTGTCAAAGATCCTGTTCAGCGGTGTGAGAAAAGAATTTCCGGGCCACGGCGCGGCGCCGGTCGTTGCGCTGGACGGCATCGATCTCGCCATCGAGCGCGACGAATTCGTCGCGGTCGTCGGTCCGAGCGGCTGCGGCAAGAGCACCCTGCTCTATCTGCTCGGCGGCTTCCTCGAGCTTTCGGGCGGGCAGATCCTGGTCGACGGCAAGCGCGTGACCGAGCCGAGCCCCGAGCGCGGCATCGTGTTTCAGCACTTCGCGCTGTTCCCCTGGAAGACGGTGCTCGGCAATGTCGAATTCGGCCTCGCCGAACGCGGCGTCGGCAAGGACGAACGCCTCGCCATCGCCAAGCGCTATATCGACATGGTGAAGCTGACCGGGTTCGAAGAGACGTTCCCGAACCGGCTCTCCGGCGGCATGCAGCAACGCGTGGCGCTCGCCCGCATGCTCGCCTGCAATCCCGACGTCCTGCTCATGGATGAGCCGTTCGGCGCGCTCGACGCGCAGACCCGCTACATCCTGCAGCAGGAGCTTCTGGAAATCTGGCGCCAGCAGAAGAAGACCGTCATGTTCATCACCCATGACGTGCGCGAGGCGGTGATCCTGGCCGAGCGCGTGGTCGTGATGACCGCCCGCCCCGGCCGCATCAAGGCCGTGCTCAATACCAAGCTCACCGCCGACGATCCGCGTACCAAAATCGACGATCTGTCCGAGGAAATATGGTCACTATTGCGCGAAGAGATGGCGCTGGCCTCCTGATCGCGGCAAACGCGATCGGCGGCACGCTGGTCTATTACGCCCCGGTGGCGCTGCTCTTGCTCGTCTGGGAGCTTGCGGCGCGCGCCGGCTGGCTGTCGGCGGAATTGCTGCCGTCGCCGGAAGCGACCTATGCCGCATTGCGCGACGTGCTAGCTTCCGGGGAATTGGCGCAACAGGCCTATGTGTCGTTGATGCGCGAACTCAGCGGTCTCGTCTCGAGCGTGATCGCCGGCGCGATCATCGGCATCGCCATGGCGCGGATCGAGTGGGCGCGGCTCCTGCTGCGGCCGGTCATCACGTTCCTTTATCCGATGCCGAAGAGCGCGCTGATTCCGATCCTGCTGCTGTGGTTCGGCCTCGGCGACATGTCGAAGATCGCCGCCGTCTTCCTCGGCTGCCTGCTGCCGGTCGTGATCAGTTCCTATAACGGCGCGCGCGGCGTCGATCCGCTGCTGGTCTGGTCGGCGCGCAGCCTCGGTGCGAGCAAGCTCGGCGTCTTGTGGAAGATCGTGCTGCCGGCCGCCCTGCCCGACATTCTGAGCGGCATTCGCATGGCGCTGGCGCTGTCCTGGCTGCTGCTGGTCAGCGCCGAACTTTTGCTCGCCGAAAAAGGTCTCGGCTACATGATCGGCTATTACGGCGACACCGGCGATTACGCCACGATGTTCGCCGCGATCATCACGGTCATCCTGATCGGCGCGTTCTCCGATCGGCTCTTCCTTCACCTCATGGCGTGGTCGCTCCGATGGCGGACTCTGTCGTCATAACGGCGCCGCCGCCCTCGCGGACGGCCTCGCTCGTAAAAAGCTCGGCGCGCTTCGCCCTGGGCGGGTTTTTGATCGTGATCTGGCAGATCACGGTTCAGGCGGGCTGGATCGACCCTTATCTGCTGCCGGCGCCGAGCGCGATCGCATTGCGCACGGCACAACAGCTCGTATCCGGCAGCATCGTCTCCGACACCCTGCTGACGCTCTACCGCGCCTTCAGCGGCTTCCTGCTCGCCGCCGTCATCGGGATTTCGATCGGCACGCTGGCGGCGCGCTACAAGCTCGCCCATTGGTTCTTCGATCCGCTGGTCTCGATCGGATTTCCCGCGCCGAAGATCGCCTTCATGCCGTTGTTCGTCTTGTGGTTCGGACTGGGCGACCAGGCCAAGATCGCCATGGTCGTGCTAAGCTGCATCTTCCCGATCATCAGCGCCACCTATCTCGGCACCGCTTCGATCGACCGCTATCTGATCTGGTCGGCGCGCAACCTGGGCCTGAGCCAAAGGCGGATCGTCTGGAAGGTCGTCGTCCCCGCCGCCCTGCCGCAGATATTGAGCGGCTTGCAGATCGCTTTTCCGCTGTCGCTGATCGTGACCGTGGTGACGGAAATGATCACCGCCGGCGGCGGGCTTGGCGGCTACATGATCATGTCGGCGCGCGAGGCGCTATCCGAGCAGGTGTTCGTCGGCATCTTCGTCATCGCCACGGTCGGCTATGTCCTGCTGGCCGGCTTCGACCGTTTGCGCCGCCATCTGTTGCGCTGGCACACCGAAACCCTGTCGGGCTTGTAGAATCCGCACGCTCGGCCAAGCGGCTTCCCTTTCCTAACGCGCGAGAATGCAGCCGAAGGGTAGCCGCACGGAATGGCGCTTGCACCGCACCAAGCCGGCTTGCGATAATGTTGCAAAGGTTTCGTTAGCGAAGCGGATTCGCTCTGGGAGGATGTGTTGGTCAAGGTCCTGAAATTGGGTCATCTCGTGCTGAGTGTGCGAGATTGCGTGCGTTCGCGCGACTTCTATACCCAGAAAATCGGTATGAAGATCTCGAGTGAGAAGCTCGACCGTGGCCAGGTCTTTCTGACCATCGGCGAGGAGCACCATGTGCTGGCGCTGTTCCAGCGCGCAACGCTCGATCCGCCGACGCCGGATCAGCCCGGCATCCGCCACATCGCCTTCCAGCTCGACGATTTCGAACAGGTGCGGGCGGCCTACAACGAACTGACCGCCGCCGGCATCCCGGTCGAGAACGCCAGCCAGGACGGCATCACGCGCGGCTTCTACGTGCGCGATCCCGACAACAATTGCGTGGAACTGTTCTGCAATCGCGGCGACAATGGCTTTGAAGCGATCCGCAGCGCCGATCTCAACCCGACCCCGCTGGACATGGCGGCCGCCGGCGCGCGCCACCACTGAGGAGATGACAATGACCGAGGTGCGAAAGCTGGCGCATGTGATGCTGAATGTCAGCAATGCGCAGGCGTCCAAGGAATTCTATTGCAAGGTGCTGGGCCTCACCGTGTCCGCCGAAAGCGCGGACGGCAAGACGGTCTATCTCAGTCTCGGCGAGCAACACCACGAGCTCGCGTTATTCGAGGGCGCCACCGGCCCCCGCCCCACCGAGAAGCAGCCCAGCCTCGTTCATTTCGCCTGGCAGGTCGACGATTACGAGGCCCTGAAGGCGGCCTATTACGACTTGAAGGCCAGGGGGCTGACCATCAAGCACACGTTCCAGCACAACATCACCGACAGCATCTACATCGAGGATCCCGACGGGATGCTGGTCGAGCTCTATTGCAACCGCTGGGAAAACGGACTCGAGGCGATGCAGACCATGGGCCCGCGCACCGACGACCTCGACATCGATACCCGCATCGCCACCCCGCGCCAGGCGCCGCGCTGAGCGCTTCCGGCGTTATTCCGCCGCCACCTTGGCGCCTTTCATGCCGGCGCGCGCGATCGCCTGCGCGATGAATCCGGAGGCGATCGCCTCGGCGAGATACGCATTGACGAAAGCAAGCCCGGCCGCCTGCCTACCCTTCGGCACCGCAATGCCGACAAATGCGCGGTCGAACCAGTCGTCGAGAATGCGCGAACCGGCAAAGCGTCCCTGCGCCGTCGCCAACACCTGCCGCGGCGCCGCCACCAGATCGCAGGCGCCCGCCTGCAAGCCGTCAAACGCGGCGCCGACGCCGCCAAAGCGCACCAGCACCGCCTGTTTGACCGCGCGGGTCAGGAACAGATCGAAGGCGGAGTTCTCCGCAACGCCGATGCGGATTTGCGGCTTGTCGGCGTCGCCGACTTGCCCAATGGGCGAACCGGCGGGGACGAGGTAGGTCGAATCCGCCTCGAGATAGGCGCGGCTGTAGTCGAACATCTTGCGGCGGTCGTCCTCCATGACAATGGTGGCGACGTCCCATTGGTCCTGGCCGGTGTCCGCGATGAGTTCGCGCACGGCCTTGTAAGGCTTTGCCTCGAATGGCACCCCAAGCCGCGCCGCAAGCTCAGTGCCGAGGTCCATCGACAGGCCGCGCAATTGCCCGCTCGCCGGATCGCGCGTCACGTAGAGCGCGCTCGCCTGCGGAAATGCCAACCGCAACGTGCCGTGCGGCGCGAGTTCGGCCCGCGCCTGCGCGGACGGCAAGGCACGCTCCTTGGTGACGATGTTCACGGAAGGACCCCTCGTTGACTTCGGCCGCTTGTCTAGCACCGGGCGCGTCCGCGCGCCATCACGGGCAAGAACGCGTTCGATCAAGCAAGGCGCGGGCGGCCTCCAGCGGGCTTGCTTCGCCCTTGGCGATGCGTTCGATCCAGGGCTCGACCGCGGCCGGCCATTGCTCGGCGCCCGGCTCTCGCGCATAAGGTGCGAGCAGCATGGTCGACAGCGCGCGCATCATCTGCGCGTAGGCGCGCTCGCGGCTGCGCCGCGCGCGGCGGCCGCTTCCCTCGCTCCAGTCCAGGAAATTCTGGACGGTTTCCGCCAGCCGATCGATATGGCGATTCTCCGTCGCCGCGACCGCTATGACCGGCGGCACCCAGACCGAATCGTCGCGCGCCATGTCGCCGTGCCGCCGCATCAAGGCGGCAATGCCCGGCGTCACCGTATAGGCGGGCGGCGCCGGCTGGGCGCGCCTGTTCACCGCATTGATGCCCGGGTTGCCCATATAGGCGGCGGCAAGCGCACCCTCGATCGTGCGAGCGGCGAGATCGGCGCCCGGCAGGTCGGCCTTGTTGACCGCGAAGATGTCGCCGATCTCCATCATGCCGGCCTTCGATGCCTGCACGCCATCGCCGAGTCCGGGCACGCTGACGACGACGGTGCAGTCGGCGGTCGATTGGATTTCGATGTCCGACTGCCCGGCCCCGACCGTTTCGACAATCACGCGCGCAAACCCGAACAGGCTCAGCACGGCGGCGAGGTCGGTCGCGGTCTCGCTCAAGCCGCCGACATGGCCGCGCGCCGACAGGCTGCGGAAGTAAGTATTGTCGAAGCCGCCGCTGCGGGTGCGGCGGATGCGGTCGCCGAGCACGGCGCCGCCGGAATAGGGGCTGGACGGATCGACCGCGAGCACGGCAACGCGCATGCCGGCCTGTGCCCAGTGCGCGGTGAGCGCATCGACCAGCGTCGATTTGCCCGCGCCCGGCGGGCCGGTGATGCCGATCACATCGGCCCAGCGCGGTTGCCGGTAGGCGTCGGCCAGTATCCGCTCGTAGCCGCCGGCGCGGTTTTCGACGGTGCTGAGCGTGCGCGCGATCTGGCGCAGTTCGCCGGGCTGCATGGCTAATCCCGCACCTCGATGAGGATGCTGTCGCCCTGGCCGAAGCCGCCGCAGATCGCGGCCGCGCCAAGGCCGCCGCCGCGTTTGCGCAAGCCGTTGATCATGGTCATGACCAGGCGGGCGCCGCTGGCGCCGAGCGGATGGCCAATCGCCACCGCGCCGCCTTGTGGGTTGGTGCGCGCCCGCAGTTTCTCGGCCGCGGCCTTGTCGCCGCCGGCGAGCCGCAACGTGCTCACCAGCACGGTGGCCGCGAAGGCTTCGTTGATCTCGATGAGATCGAGATGCTCGACCGTCAGATTATGCCGCCGCAGCAACGTGCCGATCGCGATCGCCGGCGTGTAAGACCCCGATGTCGGACCTTCCGCGACCTGCCGATAGCCGCGAATGCGCGCGAGAATCGGCAGCCCGGTGGCGCGCGCCTTGCCCGCGCTCATCAGCAGCAAGGCCGCCGCACCGTCGTTCAGCCCCGGCGCATTGCCGGGCGTGACGGTCGGGCTGCCGTAGACCGGCTTGAGGGCGGCGAGCTTTTCCATCGAGGTGTCCGCGCGCGGCGACTCGTCTTTGGCGACGATTGCTTTGCCGCCCTTGCCGTCGGGAGCCTCGTACGTCACGCGCTCGAAATCGAAATAGCCGGCCGCCTCGGCCGCGAAATAGCGCTGGTGGCTTTGTACGGCCCAATCGTCCTGCGCCCCCCGGTCGACGCCGTGGCGGACCGCCTCGTCACCGGTGTAGGCGGCGATCGGCTTGTCGACCGCCGGCCCGCGCAACAGCAGCGGATCGTCCAGCACGGTCGTGCCGATCGCCCGCTCGCGCTGGCGCGGCATCAGCAGCGGCGTGCGCGACAGGCTTTCGAAACCGCCGCACAGCACCGTCTCGGCTTCGCCGGCGCGGATATCCTTGAAGCCGAGGCCGACCGCGGTCATGCCGGAGCAGCAGGCGCGATCGACCGCGAACGACGGCGTCTCGTTCGGCAGCCGCGACAACAATACGGCCTGCCGCGCCGGAGTCAGCGTCGCCGCGCCGATCATGCCGACGCCGAGATAGGCGGCTTCGATTTCGCTCGCCGGCAATCCCGCGCGCTCGAGCACGGCATCGATGGCGGCGGCGCCGAGCTCCGGCGCCGAACAATGCCGCAGCATGCCGTTGAAGCGGCCGAACGGCGTGCGCGCCAGCACGCTGACCACGACATCACTATCGTCGAAGGCCTTCATTGCACCGCGCCCGCGCCCAATAGCCGCTCGCGCAGCGACTTCTTGTCGACCTTGCCGTTGCCGGTCTTCGGCAAGGCGCTCACGATCTCGATGCGCTTCGGCGTCTTGATGCCGAGACGCGGCTTCACCGCGGCGCTGATGTCGTCGGGCTTGAGCCCGCTGTCGTCGGCGAGCGAGACGAAGGCGACGGCAATCTCGCCCCAGTTCGGATCGGGCGTTCCCAGCACGGCCGCCTCCATCACGCCGGGGCAGCTCGTCAGCGCGGCCTCGACTTCCTGCGGATAGATGTTGTGGCCGCCGCAGATCAGCATCTCCTTGCTGCGGCCGGCGAGCGTGATCAGCCCGCTCTCGTCCATGCGCGCAAGATCGCCGGTCCACAGATAGCCGTCGCGAATGGCCTTGGCGGTCTCCTCCGCCATGCGCCAGTAGCCGCGCATCACGTGATCGGAGCGCACGGTAAGTTCGCCGATCTCCCCCGGCGCGACCGGCCGGCCGTCGGGCCCACGCAACACAACCTCGACAAAGGTATAGGCCCGCCCGATGCAGCCGACGCGCAGGTCGCCATTGGGCGCGAAATGCTCGGCCGGCTGCAACAGCGTGCAGGTCATCATGGCCTCGGTCTGCCCGTAGTTCTGCTCCAGCACCGGGCCGAACTTGGCGAGCGCCTTCTCCAGCGTATTGCGCGGGATCGGCTCGGCGCCGTAGCCGATCAGGCGCAGGCTGGAGAGGTCGTGGCGTTCGAGCGCGGGGTGATTGACGATGCGAGTGAGCGCCGTCGGCACGCAGGTGAACACCGTCACCTTGTGGCGCGCGATGGCGGCGAGCAGGTTGTCGACCGTGCCGCCTTCGACGATGAGGCTGCTGCCGCCGCGCAGGAACCAGGGCACGAAATAGGTGCCGCTCGCATGCGTGAGCGGCCCGATATGGGCGATGGTGTCATCGCCGCGGATGTCGCGGTCGGTCAGCATGTTGCGATAGACCGCGGCCCAGTTGCGGTGCGTGAGCATCGCGCCCTTGGGACGCCCCGAGGTCCCCGAGGTGTAGTTGATCGAGGCCAGGTCATCGAGCGTCGCGCGCTCGAGCAAGGCGTGATCGATGTCGCAGGCCGCGAGCGCGGCAAAGTGCGGGCCGTTCAGCGCGACGTCCGCATCGACGCGCGCAAGCCAGAGCGAGCGGTGCGCGGCCGGATCGACGCGGTCGGCGGTGAAGGCATCGTAGAACAGCGCGCCCGGTTCGCAATCGCCGAGCAGCACGCCAAGCTCGTAAGCCGTCGAACGCGCATTGATCGGCACCCGCACGAGGCCCGCGCGCTCCACCGCGCATTGCAGCAACAGGTATTCGGCGCGGTTCGCCATGAACAGCGCGACGCGCGCGCCCGGCGCAAGGCGGCGCGCGAGACCGCAAGCCAGGCGGCTCGCCGCCGCGTCGAATTGCGCGAAGGTCCATACCCGTTCGCCCTCGCGCAGCGCGACGCGCCCGGCATGCCGCCGCGCCGCCTGCGCCATCAGCGCGCTCGGAATGGCGCCGCCCGACGATACTTCAGTCACGCCGCGTCTCCCGCAGCAGATAATCGACGATCTCGGAGATCGCGGTGCCGGACAGAAACACGCGCGCGACGCCGGCCGCCTCGAGCGCGGGAATGTCCTCCTGCGGAATGACGCCGCCAGCGATGATGCGGATGTCGCTCGCGCCCTGCTCGTCCAGCATTCGGCGTACTTTCGGCAAGAGCGTGCCGTGCGCCCCGGACAGAATGCTGATGCCGACCCAGTCGACGTCTTCTTCGATTGCCGCGCGCACGATTTCCTCGGTCGTGCGCCGCAAGCCGGTGTAGATCACCTCCATACCGGCATCGAGCAGGCCGCGCGCCACCACGCGCGCGCCGACATCGTGGCCATCGAGGCCGACTTTTGCCATCAGCACGCGGATCTTGCGATGGCGCGCGGCAGCCAGGTTACCTGCGGTCATTTAGAAATCCGTTGAAGGGACGAAGGTGCCGAAGCGGCGGCGCCAGATCTCCACGATCTCGCCGACGCTGGCATAGGCGCGCACGGCCTCGAGCACCGCCGGGGTTACATTGCGATCTTCGGCCGTTGCGCGATCGACCTCGGCCAGCGCGGCCGCCACCCGCTTGGCATCGCGCTCGGCCTTGACGCGCGCCAGCCGCGCGAGCTGCCGCTCGGCCGCCTGCTTGTCGCCGCGGAACGCGCTGTTCGGCACGTCGGGCTTTTGCGCATATTTGTTGACGGTGACCCAGGGGCGCGCGCCGGAGTCGATCGCGCGCTGGCGCCGCACCGCCCCCTCGGTCATCACGCGGCGGCCATAGCCGGTGCCGATGACGGCGAGCGCGCCACCCAGCCGCTCGATCTCGGCCATGCCGTGGAGAACCTGCCGTTCGACCTCGGCGGTCAAGGTCTCGACATAATAGGAGCCGCCGAGCGGATCGATGCTGTCGCGGAAGCCGTGCTCATTGGCGAGGATCTGCAAAGTGCGCAATGCCACGCGCGCGGAATCCTCGTTCGGCGTCGATACCGCCTCGTCATAGCTCGCGAGATAGACGTAGCTCGCGCCGCCGAGCACATAGGCGAGTGTCCCGAAGGCGGTGCGCGCGATATTGTTGAGCGGCTCGGCCAGCGCTTCCTGGCCGTGGCCGTAGACCGTGGTGCGGCAGGCCATCGCCTCGGGCTTGGTCGCCCCATAGGTTTCCTTCATCATGCGCGCCCAGATGCGGCGCAGAGCGCGCAAATTGGCAATCGAAATGAAGAAGTCGTGGCGCTCGTCGGGGAACATATGCAGCAGCGGCGCCACTTCGTCGATCGAATGGCCGCGCGCCAGCAACAGCTCGATATAGTGCCGGACATTCGACAGCGCGATGGCCGTGCCCTGGCTCGATCCCGCACCGCCGGCATTGATGTGGTTGACGCACACCGTCATCGGCGACCAGTTCGGCGCGCTGTCGATGCACCATTCGACCGCGTCGGCGGCGAGCTTGGCGGCCGGCGCGGGCGGCAGGATCTGCGTGCCGCGCGCGATGTATTCCTTGAGCGGATCGTTCTGAAGATTGACGGTGTAGCGATCCCAGGCAATGCCCTGTTTCTCGCCGAGCGCGGCGTAGAGCGCCAGCACGATCGGCCCGATGGAATTGCCGAGCGTGCCGATGCGCTTGATGCTGTCGGCCGGGATGCCGTCGAACAAGAGCTCCATGTCGGCCAGGGTATCGATGGCGACGCCGACATTGCCGACCTCGGCGGTCGCCATTTCATGATCGGAATCGTAGCCGCATTGGGTCGGCAGATCGAGCGCGACCAGAATCTGCTCGGTGCCGATGTCGATCAGCTTGCGGAAGCGCTTGTTGCAGGCCTCGGCATCGCCAAAGCCGGAATAGGCCGAGATCACGAAGGGATCGCTGCGATTCATGCCCGGGCGGTCGCCGCGCGTGAACGGATATTCGCCCGGAAATCCCAGGTCTGCGAGATAGTCGAAGCCGATCCGCTCCAGGTCGGCCGGCGTATAGAGCGGCTTGATCGGGATGCCGACGTCGGTCACAAACGAGGTCGCTTCGCGTTCAACGTTCTTTTGCGGGTCGAACTGTAGCGTCTTCCATCGTTCGGCTTGCGCGCCGATGTTGTCGACCGCGTCCGCGCCGCCGGCGAACAGATCGCCTGGTTTGATATTCATTGCAACGTCCTCGACCTGCTTCGTCGTCGCCTCACCGACATCGAACAAGATGCCGGCCCATGCGGCCCCGGCGTTGGAATCCAACCGCGAACCGATGGTCCGACTTCTGCGGATGTCGCAGCGAAAGGTTGGCCCGCCTGCCAATGACCGCGGGCCTTTGACCGTGGCCTTCGGCAAGCATCGCGCAGTCCGCGACGGCGCGGAGAACGCTCCGCCCGACATCTCATTGAAGTAATGATGAAGCCGACGGCAAATATTGGCAACGCGAAAAGCAGTAAAAAAACTGATCAATAAAAAAGTTTTTTGATGTTGAAGGTACCGACGGGAAACAGTCTAATTTTCCGCAAGAATAAACGTCCGCAGCCATCGCCCGTCCAGGTCAAACCCGGCCGGCCGTTCTCCGGGCCTAGAAGAGCCAGTCCGTTTACCGTTCGCGCGCGGTGCGCACCTTTGGGTGCGCCAATCACGCGCAGGGCGGGACGCTATCGGACGTCATTGGGAGGTCGATCATGACAGTCAATCGGCGTGGGTTTTTACGTGGCGCGGGCGCCGTGACGGCGGCGGTCGTGACGGGCGCGCCCTACATCGCGCGCGGCGCCGGCAAGGTGCAGTTGACCGTCGCCAATGGCAGTCCGCTCAAGCATGTTTTGTCGGCCCAGGGCACCACGCCGTGGATCGAACGGGTCAAGGCGCTGACCAATGGCGAGGTCGAAATCAAGTATTTCCCGGCCGGACAGGTCGCCCAACTCAAGGAATTGCTGCGCGCGGTGCAAAACGGCGTCGCCGATATCGCGCCGATCCCGATGGGTTACGTGACCGACAAGATGCCGCTCAACGACGTCTCGGCCTTGCCCGGTCTCGGCTCGACCTCGAAAGCCATCGTGGACGCCCATGCGGCGGCGCTCAAGGGCGGCTTGTTGGCCAAGGAGTTTGCCGCCAACCATATTCACCCGCTCTACGTGATGGCGTTCCCGCCCTATCAAGTCGTCAGCATGACGACGCCGATCAAGACGCTCGCCGATTTCAAGGGCCGCGTCCTGCGCTCGGCCGGCGGCGGCATGAACCTGGCGATCAAGGCGCTCGGCGCCACGCCGGCGGAGATCCCGGTCGGCGAAATGTATCTCGCGATGCAGCGCGGAACGGTCGACGGCACGATCTCCGCCTTTGCCAGCGTGAAGGGCTACAACGTGCAGGACATCGCCAAATCGATGAGCGCCAACGCCTCGTTCGGCACGTTCATCAATATCCTTTCGTGCAATGCCGAACGCTGGAAAACACTGCCGCAGGACATTCAGGCCGCGCTCACCAGGGCCGGCACGGAAATCAACGTTTCCGCGGCCGCTTTCCTCGACGGCGAGACCGGCAAACTGGAGGCCGAGTTCAAGGCCAAGGGCATGGAAATCTACAATTTCGCGCCGGATCAGCTCGCGGCCATCAACGGCAAGCTGGCCAGCGTGCAGGATGAATGGGTGCAACGGCTCGCCGCCCGCGGCCTGCCGGCCGCCGAAGCGCTCAAGCAATATCGTTCGCTGGTCAAGGCCGGCTGAACGAATCGATCGACGCGAAGGGCCGGCGCCGTGTTGAGAAGACTGCATCGCACGATCGATCGCGGCTTCCGCCGCGTCGAGACGGCGGCCGCGATCCTGGCCGGCTTCATGATGATCGCCATGATGGTGCTGGTCTCCGCCGACGCCCTCCTCCGCCGCGGATTTGGTCAGCCACTAACATTCCAGCTCACGCTGTCGGAAAGCTATCTCATCGTGGCGATGGTGATGCTGTCGCTCGCCTGGGGCTTCCGGCGCGGCGGCACGATCCAAGTGCGGCTTCTGCTCGACATCCTGCCCGAGCGCGCGGCCAACGTTATTACGCGCGCCGGCTTGGCAGCCTCCTCGATCTACATGATCGTGCTCGCCATGCGGGCCTGGTCGCCGTTCTACCGCGCCTGGATCGACAACGAAGTCACCATGGGTGTCATCGACTGGCCGGTGGCCTGGTCGTGGATCTGGGTCCCGCTGGGCTGCGCCATGCTGGCGCTCCGGCTCGCGCTCGATGCGACCGCGCCGGTCCTCGCCGTCGCCGACAACCATGCCGGCGAGCCGACCGGCACGGAGATCCTCTAGACCATGACTATCCTCGCCGGCGTCGCCATTCTGATTGTGCTGCTCCTGCTCGGCGTCCCGATCGGCTTCGCCTTGGGGATCGGCGGCGCGATCAGCTTCCTTCTGGTCGGCAACAGCACCGCCTTGGCCGGCCTGATGCAAGGTGTCGTTCACCACACCACCGCCAATTTCGTGCTGCTGACGATTCCGATGTTCGTCCTGATGTCGGAATTTCTGGGTGTCGGCGGCATTGCGCAGGACCTGATGATCGCGTGCGAACGGCTGCTGCGCGGTGTCCGCGGCGGGCTCGCGGTCGCCTGTGTCTTGGCCGGCGCGGTGCTGGCCGCCGCCTCCGGCAGCAGCACGGCCTCCGTCGCGACGATGGTGCGTTCGGCGTTTCCGACCATGAAAGCGCTCGGCTACCACCAGGGCTTCGCCATCGGCACCATTTCCATCGCCGGCACGCTGGCGATCATGATCCCGCCTTCGATCGCCATGGTGGTCTACGGCATCATCACCGAGGAATCGATCGGCCGCCTGTTCATGGCCGGCTTCATTCCCGGCATTCTGACCGCCATCGGCTACATCATGACGATCTGGTATTGCGTGTGGCGCAATCCCAAGCTGGTCCCCAGTGACGAACAGATCCGGCAGTTCACGGATAACCAAGGTTCGCAGGCCGACCGCGGCCGTATTTGGCCGGTCGGCATCCTCATCCTGGTGGTGATCGGCTGCCTCTACAGCGGCGTCGCGACCCCGACCGAGGTCGCGGCAATCGGCGCGCTGGGCGCGCTGATCATCAGCGTACTGATGCGTCGCATGACCTGGCACGGCATGATCGAGGCGATCGGCAATACGGCGCGCACCACGGCGATGATCATCACCATTATCATCGGCGCCGTCATCTTCGGCTATTTCATGGCCTTCACGCAATCGACCAATCTGATCCTGGAGTGGATTTCGCACTCCGGGATGCCGCCGCTGGCGGTGCTGATTATGATCATGATCATTTATATCCTGCTCGGCATGATCATGGACCAGTTCGCCATTATCGTGCTGACCGTTCCGATCACCTACGCGGTGGTCAAGGGGCTCGGCTATGACGGCATCTGGTACGGCATCCTGATCGTGAAGACGGCGGAGATCGGTCTTGTCACCCCGCCGGTCGGCCTCAACATTTTCATCGCCTCCGCCGCGTCCGGGGTGCAGCCGGGTGAAGGCTTCCGCGGCGTGGCGCCGTTCGTCGTCACCGAAATCATCATCCTCGCGATCCTGGTTGCCTTCCCGGAGATCTCGCTGTTCCTGCCCAACCTGCTCGGGTAAACCGCAATGCGGCCGCGTCGGGCGGCCGCTACCGGCGACAATGCCCGCTGCATCGCCGGTCCCGCCAGGGCGAGGTGACCCATGTTCTACGAACCGAAATCCGGCCACGGGCTGCGTCACGATCCGTTCAAGGCGATCGTCGCGCCAAGGCCGATCGGCTGGATCTCGACGGTCGACGCAGCCGGACGTCACAACCTCGCGCCCTACAGTTTCTTCAACGCGATCTCGAGCAAACCGCCGATGGTCGCGTTTTCCAGCGAGGGGATGAAGGACAGCGTCCGCAACGCAAGAGCGACCGGCGAATTCGTCTGCAATCTGGCGACGGCGGCGCTGGCCGAAGGAATGAACATGTCGGCCGCCAACGTGCCGCCCGAGGTGGACGAGTTCGAGCTTGCCGGTCTCGCCACCGCGCCTTGCCGGCTGGTGCGTCCCCTGCGGGTCGCCGCGTCGCCCGCCGCCCTGGAATGCAAGGTGACCGACGTCCTGCATCTGCGCGATCTCGACGGCAAAGAAACCGACCGCCACCTCGTGCTCGGCCAGGTCGTCGGGGTGCACATCGACGAAGGCTATCTCGACAATGGGCTTTTCGACACCGCCCGGGCCGTTCCATTGGCCCGCTGCGGCTATCGCGAGTATGCCAGCGTAACCGCGGTATTCGAGATGCTGCGCCCGGGCGAAACATGATCGGGCCGCGACGCGTCGCCCGCGGAAATTGCGGCGGGGGCCGAAATCGGTGTTAATTTGGCGCCATGGCACCCAGGCTCCACATCGCCTCCCGGCAGATCGTCAATCACCTGATCACGTTCATCGCCGTGGCCGAGACCCGCAATTTTAGGCGCGCGGCCGAATTGATCGGCCGATCGCAGCCGTCGGTGACCGCGCACATCAATCAGCTCGAAGAATTGCTGGGGGTTGCTCTTTTTACGCGGACCACCCGCCAGGTGATCCCGACCCCGGCCGGCACGACCTTGCTGCTGCGCGCCAAGGTTCTGGTCAGCGAGGCGGAAAAACTGATCCGCGATTTGCAGAGTCAGTCGAGCTTGGCGCAAAGCCGGCTGTCGGTGTCGGTGTCGCCGACCGTGTGCGCGCGGCTGATGCCTCGTTTTCTCGGCCTGTTCCAGGCCGAGCATCCCAATGTCCATGTCACGTTCCGCGAAGACATGGGGCCTGAAATGTTCGAGGCCCTGCAAACCGGCACGGTCGAGATCGGAGTCGGGCCCTATAGCCGGGTGCCCGACCCGCTGAAGTTCGAACCCCTGATCAATCAGCCGTTCTTCCTCATCATGCGGCGCGACCATCCGCTCGCCCGCACCGGGCACGCCAAGGTCGCCGACCTGGAAGGACTGGACTTGATTTGTCCGCCGCGCGGCATGACCGCGCGCGATATTCTCGACCAGATCGTCGAACGCCAGGGCTTCACCATCAAACCGAAGCACGAGGCCGCGCAGTTCATCACGCTCGCCGGCATGGTGTCGTTGGGACTTGGAATGACGGTGATGCCGCTCAGCAACCGCCGCATGCTGGAGTCGTTCGATCTTGTCGCCTTGCCCTTTATCGACGCCGATATCGTCCGCGAAATCGGCGTATTGACGCGGCGGGGCGAACCGTTGACGCCACCGGCGACCGCATTCAAGCGCCTGCTGTTTCTCACCACCGGCAGCGAAGGCGAGCTTCTGGAGGAAGGATGGCAGCCCCTCACCGCGCGCTGGTCGGCTTGAAGCGTTTCGTGCGGAATGGGATCGCGCGCGGACGGCGCGACCAAAAGGGCATCAACCGACCTTCACGCCCATAAGGTTGGCGATCAGGTTACGCTGCATCTGCGAGGTGCCGGCCGCGATGGTGGCGCCGCGCGCATCGCGCAAATGGCGCTGCATGGGAAATTCCATGCTGTAGCCATAGGCGCCGAGCACCTGCATGCCGTGGTTGGCGACCTCCACATAGGTCTCGGACGCCAGCAGCTTGGCCATCGAGATTTCGCGCAGGGCATCAGCACCGGTGGACACTTTCCAGGCCGCCTGCCACATCAGCGCGCGCGCCGCCTCGACCTTGGTCGCCATGTCGGCCAGCATATGCGCGATCGCCTGGTTGGAGCCGATCGGCCGGCCGAACTGGTGACGCTCCTTGGCATAGCTCGTGGCAATATCGACGACGGCGCGGGCGGCGCCGATATTGCCGGCGGCCGACATCACGCGCTCGACCTGCAGGCCGGACAGCACACAATCCCAGCCCTTGTTGACACCGCCAACCAGCCGATCATCGTCGGCATGGACGTTGTCGAAATGCAGCTCGTAAGTGCCGGTGCAGTGGCGGCCGAGCATATCGAGCTTGCGGCAGGTGAGGCCGGGCGCATCGTTGTTGATCAAGAATAACGACATGCCGTGCCGGTGGCTGGCCTTCGCATCGGTCTTCACATAGACATTGATCAGCGTATCGCGCGCCCCGGCGCCCGAGCACCACAGCTTCTGCCCGTTGATGATCCAGCCCTCGCCCCTTCGTTCGGCGCTCGTCCGCATGGCGCCGACATCGGAGCCGGCATCGGGCTCGGAGATCGAGATCGCCATCCGCGTTTGGCCGGATAAGAGCCGCGGTATCCAATGCGCGATCTGCTCCGGGCTGCCCTTGCGCACGATGTTGAGCGCGCAGAACACGCCGCCGGCGAAGGCCATGTAGAAATCGGCGCTGGTATAGGCGATCTCCTCGGCGGCGATCGCGAGATCGATCACCGAGCCGCCGAGGCCGCCGACCTCTTCCGGAAACGGCAAGCCGAACAAGCCAGCTTCGACCCAGGCGTCGTACAGTTCGTATGGGTAGGTCTTGTCGCGATCATGGCGCGCGACATAGTCGGGCGGCGCGTGGCGGTCCATCAGCTTGCGGACATTGTCGCGCAGCAGCTCCTGCTCTTCGCTAAAGCCGAAATCCATGGCCTTCCCCGGCGGCTAACGTTTGCGGTCGTAGCTTTCGAGGCCGGGCCGGTAACGCTTCTCGTCGATGAATTGCGTCATGCCCTTCTGGTCGCCCTTTTCCGGATCGCGGAACTTGGTCTGGTCCGACTTCGCGATCAGGTATTCGAACGACTGTTCCCACGACATGCTGCGGACGTGATGATAGGCGGTCTTGGCCGCGCGCAGCACGGCTGGATTCTTCTTGATCAGCTTGTCCGCCAGCGCGCGCACCGTCGCTTTCAATTCGTCGCCAGGCACCGCCATATTGATAAGGCCGATCTCGGCGGCACGTTTGCCGTCGAAGGGGTCGCCGGTCAGGATGTAGTAGAGCGCGTTGCGCTGCGCGAGCGCCATGGCCACGGACTTCGTCACGATGCCCGCCGGAATGATGCCCCAATTGATCTCGGAGAGACCGAACGTCGCCTTCTCGTCCGCCACCGCGAGGTCGCAGCCGAGCAGAAGCTGGAACGCGCCGCCGAAGCACCAGCCATTGACCATCGCTATGGTCGGCTTCGGGTAATACATGAGGCGGCGCCACTGCCAATCGGCATTGGCGCGGTAGAGCCGCTCGCGGTCGACCGGCCGGCCGGCATCGGCTTCGCGGAAGTATTCCTTGAGGTCCTGACCGGCCGAGAAGGCGTCGCCCGCGCCGGTAAAGACGATCACCTGCGCACGATCGTCGTCCTCCAGGCCTTCCAGCGCATCGACCATTTCGAAGACGAGGCCCGGATTGATGGCATTGCGCTTGCCGGGCCGGTTCATCGTGACCCAGGCGATGCCGTCCTCGAAATCCACCAAGACGTTCTTGTGGCCCGATTCGCTTGTGCCGGCGCTCATTTTCCGATTTACCTCATGCTTGTCTTTTGCCGGCAAATGTTATCAGGTACCCTTATATTGTCAATTCGGTGACCCATGCCGCTGCAACCTCGCACGATCTATCTGCTCAATCAGGCCAACTACGCGCTGCGCTCGATGCTCGACGCCAGGCTGCGCGCGGCATCGATGACCGGCTTCCAATATACGATCCTGAGCCTGGTCGAACGGCACGAGGGCATCTCGTCGGCCGAACTGTCGCGGCGGTTTTTTGTCACCGCGCAGACCATGAACGAAACCATCAACGGCATGGCCCAGCGCGGTCTCCTGTCGCGCAAGGAAGACCCCGACAACAAGCGCATCCTGCGGCTCAAGCTGAGCGCGCGCGGCCGCAAGAACCTGAAGGAATGCGACGCCATCGCCGACGAGATCGAGCAGGCTGCTTTCGGGTGGATGGGCGCGGAAGAACAGGAAAAGCTGCGCGAAAGCCTGCGCGCGCTGACGCACGGCTTGCGCGAGCGCGGGCTGATGGCGAGCCAGCCGGTGCCGCGCAGCATGTCGCCGCGCCGACGCTTCGGTCAGTCGCGCGCCTGACCCTCGCACGCCCCCTTCCCCGTCCTGCCGTCCTTCTGCTTCGCGGCCTGGATGGCCTGCCAGATGCGCGCCGGCGTCGCCGGCATTTCGATGTGATGAACGCCGAACTCCGCAAGCGCATCGAGCACGGCATTGACGGCAACGCCGAGCGCCGGCGTGGTGCCGCCTTCGCTTCCGGGGCGGAATCCGAGCGGATGGCTCGCCGCCGGCACTTCGCTTAAGGCCGTCGTGAACGAGGGCAGATGCGCGGCGCGCGCGATCGGGTAATCCATGAACGAGGCCGACAGATTCTGCCCGGTGGCGGGATCGAACGCACACTGCTCCAGTAGGGCCTGGCCGACGCCCTGGGCGATGCCGCCATGCGCCTGCCCGTGCAGGATGACGGGGTTGAGCGCGCGGCCGACATCGTCAATCGAGGTGTAGCGCGCAAGCGCCAAAGCGCCGGTCTCGGGATCGATCTCCACCTCGCAAACGGCCGCGCCATAGGGAAAAGCCAGACCGGGACGAACCTCGTCGGCCACGGCGCTCAGCGCGCCCTTCAATTCCGGCGGCAGCCTGTGGTCGGCAAGCGCGGCCTGCGCGACCTGGAAAATATCGAGCGCGAGGTTGCTGCCGTCGATCCGGAAGCGGCCACCGTCGAAGCGGACCTTGTCGAGCGCGACATCGGCCAGGGCCGCCACGATGCGGCGGCCTTTTTCAATGATGGCGCCCGTCGCGTCATGCATGACCAGGCTCGCCAGCCGTAACGAGCGGCCGGAATGGGTGCCGCCGCCGGCTTTCACAAAATCGGTATCCCCGGTGCGGATAGTGACCGCCTGCGCCGGCACGCCGAACCAGCCGGCGACCAGTTCGGGAAACGTGGTCTCGTGGCCCTGCCCGGTGCTTTGCGTGCCGATGATCACCTCGATCGCGCCGGCCGGATCGATGCTGATCTCGGCCCGCTCGCGCGGCGCGCCGCTGGTGGTCTCGATGTAATTGCCGACCGCGATGCCGCGGCAACGGCCGCGCGCGCGCGCGGCGGCGCGACGATCTGCGAAGCCGTCCCAGTCGGCCAGCGCCATCGCCTTGGCCATGACGCCCGCATAGTCGCCATTATCGTACGTGACGCCCAGGGCATTCCGATACGGCTGCTCAACGGGCGCAATCAGATTGCGCCGGCGCAAGTCGGCGCGATCGAAGCCGCATTGGCGCGCGGCCAGCTCGATCAGCCGCTCGATGGCGTAGATCGCTTCGGGCCGTCCGGCGCTGCGATAGGGAATGGTGGCCGGTGTGTTGGTTACCGCCGCGCGCGCCACCACATGCCCGACCGGAATGCGATAGAGGCTCGGCATCAGTTGCGCGCCCTTGTTGAGCGGCACGAAGGAGGTCGTATAGGCCCCGAGGTTC
>DASZQT010000115.1:0-4050 GCA_035549515.1 Pseudolabrys sp.
GCGAATCTTGCGCTCGCGCGATTTCACCTGGACCGCGGAAAGCGCCGACGACTGGCGCAAGCCCTGGGCCGGCTTTGTCCGCACGCGCTACGAGGCCAAGGCGATCCGCGAAGGCCGCACGCCGGCGTATTTTATTTTTCGACATGCGTGACGCGTGTCCCGGGCGTGGCGCGGCATGAAATGACGCGCTGCGGACCCGGGACCGTTACAGGCTCTGAATTTCGGACGGCCCCGGATCAGCGGTGCACCACGCGCGCAAACGCGCTCGCGCTGCACCGCATCCGGGGCACGTGGAGAGACCTACTCCCCCGTGCCCTGCCTGACCTGCCAGAAGCGCACGACGCGCTGGGCGGTGGCGGCGGTCAGCCGGTCGAAATTCTCGTAGGCCGCGTCGAAGGCCTGCGCCGATGGCTTGCCGCTCGGCCGCGCACCCATCACCGCCTTGACCGTCGGCCAGCCGAAACCGGCCGCGCGCGCCAAAATCAGCACCGGGTCGGCCCGCTCGCCGTTCATCAGCCGGTCCACCACCTCGACCGGCACCGCGCAGACCGTGGCCAAGGCCGCGATGGTTTCCTCGTATTTGCCGCTATTGGCGAACTCCGCGATGTCCGCCTCGGTGAGCTTGCGCTCCTTGTGCAGCGCCCGGACATTGGCCAAGGCCGCCGTGTAATTGCGCGGCGCCGCCTTGGTGGCGACTTCGTCGGTGACCTTGGCGAGGATCTTGCGGATTTCGGCCTGCGTTTCCGGCCGCGCCTGCGCCAGCAGACGTTTCTGCACCACATCGCTCGCCTGCATCAGAAGCTGGCGAAACAGCCGCGGCGGAATATCGGTGCGCTGACCGACTTTCTCCGCCAGCACGCCGTCCTGCTCGGCGCGCCGGACCAGCGCGGTGAACGCGTCGTCCGACAGGCGGGCGCTTTGATTGGTGGCGATGGAACGGGCGACGTCGCGGTTGCCGCGCGTCACGATGATGTCCGACAGAGCCTCGTTGAGCCCCGGTCGCATCGAGAGCGCCAGCAGATGGGCCTGGCTCTTGGTCTCGGCGATGTCCATGAGGTCGGGATCGTCGAGCCGCGCCTGCTTGAGCACCGGGCCGGCGACCTCGATATCGTCATTGCGGGCGAGCTTGCGCATGACGCCGACCGGCGCATTGGGAACCGGCGCCACGCGGCGGGCCAGTTCCGCCAGCGCCTTGGCTTCGATCTCCTCGATCAGATAGCCGATGACATCGTCGAACAGCGCGACATGGCCATCGTTGAAGCCGACCGCACCATCGAGAAATAGCGTGGTAATCCGGCGCAGCGTCTCGGCGCGCTTTTCCGCCGTGCCATGCTGGACGACATCTTCCAGTTCTGGAAGCAGAGACGCCGGAACACCCATCGCAAAACTCGCAAAATACTTACGAACTCGGCCGGACCGCGATTTTACGTAAACTTAAGGGCAAGTTCTGAAAGAAGGGTTTAGCCTCCGTTCGCCGCGCGACCCTTGCAACAGACGGGAAATGCGCTATATTTCGGCCTGTAAGACACCCTCATAACCAGAACGGGTTTTGAGAGTGGGTCCCCCGGGGCCCGCTCTTTTTTGTTACAGAATGGCCGAAAGCCACCTGAGCGCGGCAAATGCCGCCCCTGCGCACCCGAGCGAACCACGGTTGATCGTCGAGCCGGGGCTGCCGGCGCGCGTGGCCACCATCGCCGAACCCGTGCTCGAGCAGCTCGGCTACCGGCTGGTGCGGGTGCGCGTATCCGGCACCGAAGGCTGCACCGTGCAGATCATGGCGGAACGGCCGGACGGCACCCTGACCATTGACGACTGCGAAGATATTTCGCGCGCCCTGTCGCCGGTCATGGACGTGGCCGATCCGATCGAGAAGGCCTACCGGCTTGAGATTTCTTCGCCGGGCATCGACCGGCCGCTGGTGCGCAAGTCCGATTTCGAGCGCTATGCCGGCCACCTCGTCAAAATCGAGATGGAACACCCGGTCAATGGCCGCAAGCGCTTCCGCGGCGTCCTGGTCGGCACCGAGGGCGAAGCCGCCAAGATCACGCGCGACGACGCGAAAGAGGGCGAGGAAGCCGACGTCACGTTGCCGATCGAGGACATGGGCGAAGCCAAGCTCGTGCTCACCGACGAACTGGTGACCGAGGCTTTGCGGCGCGAGAAAGCCGCCAAGCGCGACACGCGCGCGGCCCGGCGCGAAGAACGACGACAAGAAAGACAATCCCGGCATCGGCCGCAAAAGCCTGCCGAACGCGCATGATCCCGAAAAGTGGGTACCGGTTTTCGGGAGAGATCATGCGCAAAACTGAGAAAGAAAAAGAAGGAGAGTGAGCTATGGCTGTCAGCGCCAACCGGCTCGAGCTTTTGCAGATCGCTGATGCGGTGGCCCGCGAGAAGGGCATCGATCGCGGCATCGTCATCACCGCGATGGAGGACTCGTTCTCGAAAGCTGCGCGCTCGCGCTACGGCGCCGAGACCGACGTGCATGCCGAGATCGATCCGAAAACCGGCGATCTCAAGCTCACCCGGCACATGCTGGTGGTGGAGGCCATCGACAATCCCTCGAACCAGATCACCCTGGAAGATGCCCGCAAGCGTCATCCGGCCGCCCAGGTCGGCGACACCATCGCCGATCCGCTGCCGCCGCTCGAATTCGGCCGCATCGCCGCGCAGTCGGCCAAGCAGGTGCTCGTGCAGAAGGTGCGCGAGGCCGAACGCGACCGGCAATATGCCGAATACAAGGACCGCATCGGCGACATCGTCAACGGCGTGGTCAAGCGCGTCGAATACGGCAACGTGGTGGTCGATCTCGGCCGCGGCGAAGCCATCGTGCGGCGCGACGAATTGCTGCCGCGCGAGGTGTTCCGCAACGGCGACCGCATCCGCGCCTATATCTATGACGTGCGGCGCGAGCCGCGCGGGCCGCAGATCTTCCTCTCGCGCACGCATCCGCAGTTCACCGCCAAGCTGTTCGCGCAGGAAGTCCCGGAAATCTACGACGGCATCGTCGAGGTGAAGGCAGTTGCCCGCGATCCGGGCTCGCGCGCCAAGATCGCAGTGATTTCGCGCGATTCCTCGGTCGATCCGGTCGGCGCCTGCGTCGGCATGCGCGGCTCGCGCGTGCAGGCCGTGGTGAACGAATTGCAGGGCGAGAAGATCGACATCATCCCGTGGTCGCCCGACATCGCGACCTTCGTCGTCAACGCGCTGGCGCCCGCCGAAGTCGCCAAGGTGGTGCTGGACGAGGACCGCGAGCGCATCGAGGTGGTGGTGCCGGATGCACAGCTTTCGCTCGCGATCGGCCGTCGCGGGCAGAACGTGCGGCTTGCCTCGCAGCTCACCGGCTGGGACATCGACATCCTCACCGAGCAGGAGGAGTCGGAGCGCCGGCAGGCCGAATTCGAGAACCGCACCAAGACCTTCATGGAAGCGCTCAACGTCGACGAGGTGGTGGGCCAGTTGCTGGCCTCCGAGGGCTTCAACTCGATCGAGGAACTGGCGGTCGTCGACAGCAAGGAGATCGCCTCGATCGAAGGTTTCGACGAGGAGACGGCGTCCGAATTGCAGGCGCGCGCCAACGAATATCTCGCCCATGTCGAGGCCGAGCTTGACGCCCGGCGCCAGGAACTCGGTGTCGCCGACGAACTCAGGGAGGTTCCCGGCGTCAATACCAAGATGCTGGTCGCGTTCGGCGAGAACGATATCAAGACGGTCGAGGACCTGGCAGGCTGCGCCACCGATGATCTCGTCGGCTGGACCGAGCGCAAGGACGGCGAGAACGTTCGTCAGGCCGGCGTGCTCGACAATTTCGAGCTTAGCCGCGAGGAGGCGGAGGCGCTGATCATGCAGGCCCGCGTCAAGGCCGGCTGGATCAGCGAGGCCGACCTGCAACCGGCCGCCGAGGATGTGCCGGCCGAAGAGCCGGCGGAATAATGCGAGCGATCACCTGCCGCGTTCCGTTCGCGCGGGCGCGGCGCAGGCCTAACCGGGGGACGCGTTCGGGGTGGAAGACCGCGACGATACGCTCGCCGATGCCGGCCCGCGGCGCGC
>DASZQT010000116.1:0-4220 GCA_035549515.1 Pseudolabrys sp.
CCTGCTCGGCCTGTCGGCCGCGCTTTTCTTCGAATACGGCATCTGGCTTCTGATCGCGATGGTGGCGGCGCTGATGGCCGTCACCGTCTTCGTCAAAGGCGGGCGCGAGACGCTCAAGGTGGCGCTCAACAGCCTCGCCGACGGCGCGCGCCACGCGCTGCCGGTCGGCGTCGCCTGCGCGCTGGTCGGCACCATCATCGGCACGCTGACGCTGACCGGCGCGGCCACCAATTTCGTACGCGTGATCGTCTCGGTCGGCGAAAACTCGATCTTCTTCTCGCTCTGCCTGACCGCCCTCACTTCGCTCATCCTCGGCATGGGCATCCCGACCATCCCCAACTACATCATCACCTCCTCGATCGCGGCGCCGGCGCTGCTGCATCTCGGCGTGCCGCTGATCGTGTCGCACATGTTCGTGTTCTACTTCGGCATCATGGCGGACCTGACGCCGCCGGTGGCGCTGGCCGCTTTCGCCGCCGCCTCGATCGCCAAAGAGAGTGGCTTCAAGATCGGCTGGACCGCGGTGAAAATCGCCTTGCCCGGCTGGATCGCGCCGTTCATGGCGGTCTATGCGCCAGCGCTGATGCTGCAACCGGTCGGCCCACGCGTCGCCGCCTGGGGCTTCGCCGCCGCCGCCGCTTACGTGATCGTCAAGGCGGTGATCGCGGTGACGCTGTGGGGCGCGACCGCCGTCGGCTATTTCTTCACGCCGGTGAGTTGGCCCGAGCGCATCATCGCGTTCGCAGCGGCCGCGCTGCTGGTGGTGGAACTGCCCTATACCGATCCGATCGGCTTCATCTGTTGCGGCGGCTTCTTGGTCTGGCAATTCAACAAGGCGCAGCGGGCTCGCCGTACCGTCGCCGCCAAGCCGGCCGAGTAGGTTGTTTATATGCGCATGATCTTTTCCGAAAACCGATTCCGATCCCCGATCAAGCCGGGGACAGGCCTTTTCGGGATCATGCGCTGATGGAACTGTGCCTGCTCGCCGCCGGCGCCACCATCCGCCTTGGGACCATGGCGCTCACGCTGGCCTGGACGCATTCGATCGAGAAGACGCGCTGGGAAGAGGACTGGCGCGCAACGCCGGCCGGCCTGGAGTTGCTGGAAGATCGCATTCAGGCGACCGGCGCCGGCATGGAACCGCCGCCCAATGCGCATTTCGACGGAAAATGGTGGCACTATCGCCCGGGCGTGCCACCGATGCCGAGCGTGGTCCTGCGCCGCTCGGGCGCGACCGCCGACTGGCAGGTTTGCATCAAAGGGAGCTGCCGCGCGATGGGCGATTATCTGCCGACAAACGCCGACCCGGTAACGCTCACGACCTGCCCGTGACGGTCGGCCGCCGGATTTGCTGATGAGGCCGTGGCGGAACGCAATGGCCCTCCCCCGCGAGGGAGAGGGCTAGCTTAATAGTGCCGTGCTTTCTTACGCCGTCAGATCGGACACGATCTGCGCGACCGGCGCCGCGGCCGGCGCCAAAGTCGGCGACTTTTCCTCGCCCTTGGCCTGGGCCGCCGACGGCGACGCCACCGGCTGCTCGAGCCGGCGCGCCACGCCTTCGAACTGGGCGTTCTGCTCGATGGTCAGCGACTTGTTGAAGATCTCGCCATCGACCACGGCGGTGCTGAACAGCTTGACGCTGTTGGAGTGGATGGTGCCGTTGAAGGTGCCCTTGATCGCGGTATCGGGCGCAACGATCTTGCCCTCGACCTTGGCGCCTTCGCAGATGACAAGCTGGGCGGCATGGATGTCGCCGATGACGCGGCCGTGGATCTGCACCGAGCCGGCGCAGACGATGTTGCCGGTGATCAGCATGCCCTGACCCAGCGTGGAGACCATGTCGGCCTGCTTGGGCGCAGGCGCGGCCTCGATCCGAGTCTCGCTCACGACCGGCTTGGGTTGCTGTTTGGTGTCGCGATCGTTCTTCGCTGTAAAATAGCTCACTCCACTCTCCTCACGCTTGCGGCCCTGGTGGTGTCACTGTCCCGGATCGGTAGCGAAGGCCCGTCCCCGCCCGACGGGTCGCCCGCTGTCTACTATCCACGATCCAGCGGCGCGGGAAAGCGGAAGTTCGAATTATCGATAACGCCGGAGCGTGCCGTGCTTGACGGCTGCGCGGCCCGCGACATTAACTAGCTTTGCAGAGCGCGAAGCGCGGGAACTTGAACGGGCCCTAACCGGCGGTATTAACTGTGCGCCCATGAATGACGATCAAGTGAAAGCCGCAGTCGCACGGTTTCTCAAGACCGTCAGCTTTAACGCGCAGCGCGAATTGGAAAAGAGCGTGCGCAACGCGCTGGCCAGCGGCCGCTTGCAGGGTGGCGAGGTCGTCACCGCCGGCGTGACGCTGTCGTGCAAAGAAATCGACATCGACGTCACGATCTTCAGCAAGATCGAGCTTTAAGGCGAATTGAGATTTGGCCAACCCAACTTTCGCTCGTCCCCGCGGAAGCGGGGACCCAGTCTTTGCCCAATAAAGAACTGGATTCCCGCTGTCGCGGAAATGAACGGTGCATTTGGCAATTCCGCCCCAATCACACCGCTTTAACCGGCGGCGGCGCTGGCGGCCCGCGGCTGCGCCGCCGCGAAGGCGGCGAGCGTGTCGGCCGAACTCGACACCCAGCCGAAGATGCCGCCCTGGGCCTTGATCATCTTGAGGCCGGCTTCATGAAACTCGGGAAAATAAGAGCCGCAGCAGTCGGATAGGACGACGCAGCGGTAGCCGCGGTCATTGGCCTCACGCACAGTGGTGTTGACGCAGACCTCGGTGGTGACGCCGCAGACGATCAGGGTATCGATGCCGGCATTCTGCAGCATCAATTGCAGATCGGTCTGGTAGAAGGCGCCCTTGCCCGGCTTGTCGATCACCGGCTCGCCGGCAATCGGGTAAAGTTCCGGGATGATGTCGTGGCCCGGCTCGCCGCGGATCAGGATGCGGCCCATCGGGCCGGGATCACCGATCCGCTTGGAGGGAGAGCCGCGCTCCACCTTGGCGGGTGGGGCATCGGACAGGTCCGGCCGATGGCCCTCGCGGGTATGGATGACGAGCATGCCGGCCGCCCGCGCGGCGTCGAGCACCGCCCGGCAGGGCGCAACGGCGGCCTTGAGCAGGCCGACATCGTTGCCCAGCGTCTCACCGAAGCCGCCCGGCTCCAGGAAATCGCGCTGCATGTCGATAATGACGAGCGCCGTGCGATCAAGCGCGATCGGCAGCGGCTGCGGCTCCGCATTTAAAAGCACGGTCATCGGCGTTCCCCCTGCCGCCCGGTCCAAGCACAATTTTCAAGCAAACGGCGTGCCATAGGGCCCACCGCCGCCGCTCTCGCGCGGCGGCCCACCTATTCCGCCGGGATCGCCGCTTTCGGCAGCCGCTTGGCCTCCCGCTTGGCGGCGCGGACCGCGCGCCGGCGGTCGCGCCAGGCCGCCAAATTGGCGATGCCCATGAGCGCGGCCGGGGTCACGATCAGGGTGAGCACGGTGGCGAAGCCGAGGCCGAACACGATGGCCGTGGACAGGCTGATCCACCACTGCGTCGCCGGCGCGCCATGGGTGATCTCGCGGCTGATGAAGTCGAGATTGATGCCGAAGGCGATCGGCAACACGCCCAATATCGCCGTCACCGCCGTCAACACCACCGGCCGCGCGCGCTCCCTGCACGTCTCCAGGATCGCCTCATAAGCGCCCTGCCCTTCTCGTCGGAGGCGGTCGTAGGTGTCGATGAGCACGATGTTGTTGTTAACGATGACGCCGGCGTTGGCGATGATGCCGATGCCGGTCATCACGACCCCGAACGGCTGACCCATGATCATCAGCCCGAGCAGCACGCCGATGGTGGAGAGCACTACCGCCGTGAGCACCAGGCCGACCGAGACGAAGCGGTTGAACTGCGCCAAGAGGATCGCGAAGATCAGGAAGATGGCCGTGCCGAAGGCCTTGCCGAGGAAGGCGCCGGCCTTGGCGCGCTCCTCGTCCTCGCCTTTGAGCTTGAAGGTGACGCCGTTGCCCAGATCGGCATGGCTGAGCTTGTCGGTAATCTCCTGCTGCACCACCGCGTTCTGCACGCCGTCGGCGATGTTAGCCGACACCGTCATGACACGCTGGGCGTTGACGCGGTTGATGTAGCCGACGCGCTGCGCCGGCACGCGCTTGACGAAATTGCCGATCGGCACATAGCCGGCCGGCGTCTGCACGCGCAATTCGTCGATCTGGTCGAGGCTGCG
>DASZQT010000117.1:0-8080 GCA_035549515.1 Pseudolabrys sp.
CGACAGCGCGTAGCCGGGCGGCAGCAGCATGACGTCGCCGGATTGAACGGTGTCGATGAGCGGCCGCATCTCGGAGCAGAACAGAAAGCCGGCCGCCGACTGCATCACATAAAGCGGCTTCACCCCGAACGGATCGCGCGCGGCCAGGAATTCGCCGGTGGCGAGATCGAGCGCGACGAAGGCATACATGCCGTTGATCCGCTCGAGCGCGCGAAAGCCCCAGACCCGCAGCGCATTGGCCAGTACTTCGGTGTCGGATTCCGTTTTGAACTGGGCGCCCAGTATTGCGAGTTCTGCGCGCAGCGCCTCGTGATTGTAGATCTCACCGTTGAACGACACCGCCAGCCGGCCATCGGACGAAATCTGCGGCTGTACCGCGCGCTCGCCATCGACGATGCGCAGCCGCCGCGTCGCCATGGCGGTGGCAGGCCCCGCGAGCGCGATGGGGTCGGTCACGTCGCCGCGATGGCCGATGCCCTCGATCAGCCGGGCGACGGTGGTCTCGGCCTCGGGCCAGTCGATGGCAACCGCAAATCCGCACATGTCGAAGAAGCTCCCCGTTCGAGCGGCCGGTTGAATACCGGCCTCGCGTTTCTAGGCGCCTGAGGAACCGGCGCCGCCGGGGCTTTCAGGTTGCGTTTACCATAAAGACCGAAGGGTGAACTTTGGCTTAAAGCCGGTTTCATGACACCGCCGTCCTGCCCCATCCCGCCGTTCCCGTCGCATGGGGGCCCCTCGGGAATAAAGGATGCGCGTCCGCGGTCCTTGGTCTAGGAACGGTACGGGAATGGGGCACGCCGAATGCGGCCGCGGCTGAAGCGAAGCATGGCTTGGCTGGCGATCTACGCGGTCGCCCTGCACGTCATTCTGCTCGGCTTCGCGCCTGTCTTTTCCGGCGGCACCGCCGGTTTCGACCCCGCCTCTTACATTTGCCATAGCGTCGCCGCCGGCAATACCGGGCAGGATCAGGGGCAGGACAAGTCAGGCTTCGTCCCCAGCCAGGCCTGCGAGCACTGCAATCTGTGCAGCGCCATGGCGCCGCCGCCGCTGCCCGACCTGGCGCTCATCGGTACGATGGTGCCGGCGACTGTCCTGGGCGTGCTGCGCCCCGCTGTCGCCCCGCTGCGTAGCGGCACCCCCTCCGATCCCAAACAGGCCCGAGGTCCTCCGCGCTTCGTCTGACATGCGGCCGCCCATTAGCGGCCGACAGCACCTTCATGTCTGAACGAAATCAGGAGTGACTTGAATGTCTACCCGCCATCTATGCGCGGCCATCGTCGGGGCTGCGGCTGCGCTCGCGTCCGCCACGGCCGCCCGCAGCCATGAAATCGTGGGCAACCGCTTTTTCCCGGCCACGCTCACCATCGATGACCCCGGCGTGGCCGATGAATTGGCCCTGCCGACCGTCTCGTGGTCCAAAACCGGCGACAATCCGTCGGCCAAAGAAGTCGACATCTCGGCCGAATATGCCAAGCGCATCACCGAGGATCTCGGCATATCGATCTCGCCGACCTGGACGCATCTCTACGCGCCCGGCGGCCCGGCGATGAAGGGGGCCAGCGGCTTCCAGAACATCGAGACCGCGCTCAAATACCGGCTGTTCAAATCACCCGAGCATGAATTCGTCATGTCGGTCGGGCTCGAGATCGAGTGGGGCCGCACCGGCGCGGCCTCGGTCGGGTCCGAGACCTTCAATGTCTATTCGCCGACGGTCTATTTCGGCAAAGGCTTCGGCGACCTGCCCGACAGCATGCAGTGGTTCAAGCCGTTCGCGGTCACCGGCCAGATCGGCTACGCGATTCCCGGCGTGTCCTCGGTCACCGACGGTCCCGACATCGAGTTCAATCCACGCGCGCTCGCATGGGGCGGCTCGCTGCAATACAGCCTGCCCTATCTGAAATCGGCGGTCGTCGATCTCGGCCTGCCCGATTTCGTCAACCACCTGATCCCGATCGTGGAGGCTTCGCTCGAGACGCCGGTCTCCAACACACTAACCTCCGGCACGGTGACGACCGGCACCATCAGTCCGGGCGTGATCTGGGCCGGCAAATATACCCAGGTCGGCTTCGAGGCGATGATCCCGGTGAACCGGCAAAGCGGCCGTGGCGTCGGCGTCATCGGGCAACTGCACTTCTATCTCGACGACATCGCCCCGACCACGATTGGCCGGCCGCTCTTTTCAACATCCATCAATACCGGGGGACCGAGCTTCGGTCGTTAAGCCATGCGCAAGATCATCACTCTCGTTTGCCTGACCGTCGCGCTCGCTGCCCAGCAGTTCGCGCAAGCCCATGCCATGCTCGACCACGCCAGTCCCGCGGTCGGCAGTACGGTGGCGACACCGCCCCAGGAAGTCGTGCTCTGGTTCACCGAGCAACTGGAACCGGCCTTCAGCACCATCGAGGTGCGCGGGCCGGGCGGCATGCTCGTCTCGACCGGCAGGGCGCAGGTCGGCGGCGACAAGACGCAGATGCATGTCGGACTGAAGCAGCTCGCGCCGGGCAATTACAAGGTGAACTGGCGCGCCCTGTCGGTGGATACCCACCGCACGCAGGGCAGCTTCAGCTTCCACGTCGCGCCGTGACAGGAAACGCGCGCCGCGCGCTGGCAGGAGCTCGGGGGTCATGCCGCTCGATCCCCTGATCCTGGCGCGCGGTCTCCATCTCGTCTGCAGCCTGTTGGCGGGCGGGACGGTCGCGTTCCTGGTGCTGGTGGCGGAGCCCGCCGCCCGCGCCACGAACGAACCGTCCGTCGCGCCGGCGGCGCTGCGTCGTCGCCTGAATGAACTCGTCTGGTTCGCGCTTTCCGGCGCGATGGCTTCTGGGGCGCTCTGGCTGGCATTGCTCGCGGCCAACATCCTCGGCACGAACGTGGTCGACGCCGTCGTCCACGGCGGCGCCTGGACCGTGCTGAGCGAGACGCGCTTCGGCGCGGTGTGGGCGCTGCGGGCGGCGCTGGTGGTGCTCATCGCGGGACTGCTGCCCTCGCCCCGCTTGGGCTGGCTGCAACTGGGTGCCGCCGCCGGTTTGGTCGCCACGCTCGCCTGGGTTGGTCACGCCGGTGCGACGCCTGGAGCCGAGGGCGACGTCCACCTGATCGCGGATGTGCTGCACCTGCTGGCGGCGGGTGCTTGGCTCGGCGGCCTTCCGGCCCTGGCTCTTCTGCTTTCGCGCGCGCCACGCGCCGGCGATCCCGGCTTTGCCGTCCGCGCGACCGCCCGCTTCTCCTGGCTCGGGATGGTCGGCGTCGGGACGCTGCTCGCGAGCGGCGTCATCAATAGTTGGTTCGCGCTCGACGGTATCGGCGATCTCATCGCGACCGACTATGGACGCCTGCTGCTGGTCAAGTTCGCGCTGTTCGTCGGCATGATTGTCGTCGCGGCCGTGAATCGGTTCCGCCTCACACCCAAACTTCCCGCGCTGCAAGCGATGCGCGCGCTTATGCGCAACAGCCTGATCGAGAACGCGCTCGGGCTCGGTGTGCTGCTGATCGTCGGCGTACTCGGAACCATGCCGCCCGCCGCGCATCGACACGCGCCGCCCCCCGCCATTCCAGCCGACGCAGCGTTTGTGCACATCCATTCAAGCGAGGCGATGGCCGATGTCACCATCGATCCCGGTCGCGCCGGCCGCACGCATGTAACCATTCGCGTGTCGCGCGAGGATTTTTCCGAGTTCCCCGCGCGCTCCGTGCGGCTCGCGCTCGACCAGCCGAAGCCAGCGCACGGCAGCGTGGAATGCAGCGCCATCGCCATGCCGGACGGAACCTGGCAGGTGAACGCCCTCGATTTAGGCACGCCTGGAATCTGGACAATCCGCGTCATCGTTATTCCCATGAGCGGGCCGTCGATTGTGCTCGATGCGCCGGTCGAGATTGCTCGCTGAATAGTACGAATAATCGTGACAGCGCCCAATTGTTGGGCTAGCTTCTCCCGCGTCCGTGTGGGTGGGGCAACCGGCTCAACTGACAAGACCGGCTCCAACGTGCGGTCCAAGTCTTGGGAGGAAGGCAAGTCCTTGGCGCGAAGCACCGCTGCCGCCCTGATCTAAAGCAGAAGAATCGGGGAACGAGGACAAGAAGTCACGAGCAGGGCATCCGCGCCCTGCTCTTTTTTTTCGGCACAGCCATGTTCAATGATGCGATGGGGGCGTCGAGATTTGCGCCAGCCAATCGAACGGAATGAGATTGGAGCGATAGGCCGCCGCCAGCGCGACGAAGATCACGGTGGCCCAGATCGTCGTCCACAACAGCGCGCGCCACACCCGATGCACCGCCGGCGCGCCCGGGTCGGTGCCCGGCGCCATCTCGCCGCTGCTTTCATGCTGGCTGCGCACGCCCCACGGCAGCACCGCGAACAACGTGATCCACCAGATCAGAAAATAGATCGCGATGACGGTGGTGATGCTCATGAGTTTGCCAGCCAATGCATCGACGCAACTCCGGTTCAATTCGATGGCCGCAAGCTCTCCGCCGTCATGCCCGGCTTTATACCGGGCATCCACGTCTTGCGGCCCAAACGTCAAGACGTGGATGGCCGGGACAAGCCCGGCCATGACGAATCCTTACTCCATGGCCCTATATGGCCTCACGCCTGCTCCAACTCGACCAGCGTGCCCAAGAAATCCTTTGGATGCAGGAACAGCACCGGCTTGCCGTGCGCGCCGATCTTCGGCTCGCCGTCGCCGAGCACGCGCGCGCCCTTGGCCTTCAAGTCGTCGCGCGCGGCGCGGATGTCGTCGACCTCGTAGCACAGATGGTGAATGCCGCCTTCCGGATTGCGCTCGAGGAATTTTGCAATTGGCGAGCCTTCGCCGAGCGGCTCCAAGAGTTCGATCTTGGTGTTCGGCAGCGTGATGAACACCGTGGTGACGCCGTGCGCCGGCTGTTCGACTTGTTCGGACACCTGCGCGCCCAGCGTGTCGCGATAGACCGCCGAGGCCTTGGCGATGTCGCGCACGGCGATGGCGACGTGATTAAGACGACCGATCATTCCCTTAACTCCATCCTCGCGCAAGACCCGGACAAAACCATCATACCGGCAACACGTGCACATGGCACATGGGCTTCTTGTCCCAGCGCCCATTCACCGCCGCCCGCACCGCCCGGCGCACCGCTTCCGCCACCGCGTCGGGATCGCGTCTTTTGCCGCGCGGCAGCGAGTCGAAGGTTTCGATCACGGCATCGAACACGATCTCATGCATGAAGCCGCCGTCGCGGTCGCGCTCCGGAATGCCGAGCAGATCGACCGACGGATCGCCGACCATCTCCCCCTTGTCGGTGAGCGCGAGCGCGACCGACACCGCGCCGGAGAAGGACAGCCGCTTGCGGTCAGCCACCGTGCGCGCCACCGCCTCGACCAGCAGCGCGCCGTCCTTGTAGACGCGGCCGGCCGGCACCTCGTCGATCACGCGCGCGTCGGGCGTGAGCCGCACCAGGTCACCGTTGCGGCAGCGGATGACTTCCTTCACCCCGCACTTGCGCGCGAGCGCGGCGTGCTCCGACAGGTGCAAGGATTCGCCATGCACCGGGACGACGATGCGCGGCTTGACCCAGCCCAGCAATTCCTCGACCTCGTCGCGGCGCGGATGGCCGGACACATGCACGAGGTGCGTGCGATCGGTGATGATGTTGATGCCCTGGTCGATCAGCAGATTCATCACCCGGCCGACCGCCTTTTCGTTGCCGGGAATGGTACGGGCCGAGTAGATCACCGTGTCGCCGCGCGAGAAGGTGATCTCGGGATGCTGGTCCTCGGCGATGCGCGAGAGCGCCGCGCGCGGCTCGCCCTGGCTGCCGGTGCAGAGCGCCACCACCTTGTCCGGCGGCAGATAGCCATAGGCCTCCATCGGGCGGAAATCCTGCACGCCGTCGAAATAGCCGAGCTCGCGCGCAATCTGCACCGTGCGCTCCATGGCGCGGCCGACGATCACCACCTCGCGGTCGGCTGAGCGCGCGCCTTCGGCGACGGCCCGCAATCGCCCGACATTGGAGGCGAAGGTGGTCACCGCCACGCGCCCGCGCGCGGCCTTGATCAGATCGGCAATCGAGCGCGCGACCTCGCTTTCCGACGGCGAACGGCCGTCGCGGATCGCATTGGTGGAATCGCCGACCACCGCGAGACAGCCCTCCGCCCCAAGCGCGCGCAGCTTGGCCTCGTCGGTGCGGTCGCCCAGGATCGGGGTCGGATCGATCTTCCAGTCGCCGGTGTGCAGAACACTTCCGAGCGGCGTGCGGATGATGAGGGCGTTCGCTTCCGGAATCGAATGCGCCATGGTGACAAGTTCGACATCGAAAAGGCCGGCGGTGAAGCGCCCGCCCACGGGCACGATGGTGACCGGGATTTCCGGCGCGCCGGGCTCCGATCGCCGCTTGGCTTCGAGCAGCGCGGCGGTGAAGGGCGTGGCATAGACCGGCACTTTCAGCCGCGGCCACAGATGCAAGAGCGCGCCGAAATGGTCTTCATGCGCGTGCGTGATGACGATGCCGACAAGGTTCTTGCGCTCCTCCTCGAGGTAGCGCACGTCGGGGAGGATCAGGTCGACGCCAGGCAGATGCTCTTCCGCCGCGAAGGACACGCCGAGATCGACCGCGAGCCATTGCCGCCGGCGCTCATTGCCGAGCCCGTAGATCGACAGGTTCATGCCGATCTCGCCGACCCCGCCGAGCGGAGCGAATACCAATTCCTGCGGGCCTTGCGCCATGATCATCCTATTCCGAGACCGAAGACCTCACCGGCCGTCACGACCGTGACGCCGGTCGTCCCGCCAACCAATAGCCGCCCCGCTTCATCGAGCCCTTCAAAGCGGCCGCAGAATTCGCGTTCGGGCAGTCGCACGCGAATGTCCCGGCCTAGCCCCGCCGCGCGCTTGAGCCAGTCGGCGCGGATCGCGGCAAAGCGCTCGCCGCGTTGCCATTGCTCCAGCCGGCGCGCCATGGCTGCGGCAAGCGCAGCGAACAGACTTTCCGGCGAAACGAGCGCCCCAGCGCTGGCCAAATCGGCGGCGGGATAGGTAGTGTCTGTGGGGTGGCTCGCGCAATTGACGCCGATGCCGATGGCGACCGCGAAGACCGGCTCGCTCTCGCCCTCGATCAGGATACCGGCGAGCTTGGCGCCGCCGAGCAGGAGGTCGTTCGGCCATTTGAGCGCGAGCAAGGGGCCGAGATGCGGCGCAACGCTCGCCAGGGCGTCATGCAGCGCCAGCGCGGTCACGAACGAAAGCTGCGGCGCTCGTTCTTTCGGCGACGGCTCGGTCAAAAGCAGCGTGGCGTAAAGGTTGCCCGGCGCCGAGACCCAGGCATTGCCGCGCCGGCCGCGGCCGGCGGTCTGGCGCGCCGCCGTGATCCACAACGGCCCGCGCTCGCCGGCGCGCGCAAGCGCCAGCGCCTCGGCATTGGTGGAGCCGAGCGTTTCGTAGTGCGTGTGTCGGGTCCCCGCCAGACCCGTGGCTTCGCGGTTCATCTCATAGACGCGCGATCTTGACCGAAAACCGGTACCCACTTTTCGGGATCGCGCCCATCAGAACAACGACTTCGCCGCCACCGTCGCTGCGCCCAGGAGCGGCGCCGGATAGGCGAAGAACAGCAGATTGACGAGGCCGGAGACGCCAAGCACAAGGCGCAACAAGCCAGGCATGCTTTGGAAGGTCTGCTTCGGCTCATCGAAATACATGATCTTGACGATCGTGAGATAATAGAAAGCGCCCACCACGCTGGTGAGTACGCCGATCACCGCCAGCGCATAGAGCCCGGCCTTGATCGCCGCCAGGAACACATAGAACTTGGCGAAGAAGCCGGCGAGCGGCGGGATGCCGGCGAGCGAGAACAGAAGCATCGCCATGAAGAAGGCCATCAGCGGCCGCGTGCGCGCAAGCCCGGCGAGATCGCCGATGTTTTCGACCAGCACGCCGTCGCGCCGCATCGACAGGATCACGGCGAAGGTGCCGAGAGTCATCGCCACATAGATCGCCATGTAGATCAGCACGCCCTGCACGCCTTCGGCGGTGCCGGCGGCGAGCCCGACCAGCGCGAAACCCATATGGCCGATCGAGGAATAGGCCATCAGCCGTTTGATGTTGCGCTG
>DASZQT010000118.1:0-9918 GCA_035549515.1 Pseudolabrys sp.
GGGCTTCCAGCCCTTTTGACTGCCTGTAATTGTGCCTTCAAATCGGTCAAGAACAGGGTCACTCAATTATTGCTCATTCCTTAGCGCGAAATCGCCACTCGCGACGCCTTTGACTACCGCCATCGCACGATCTGCGTACGACGCAGGGACGAGAACTCGTACTCCGCCGACCGCAAGAGCCATCAACGAAAGGGCCTGAACAGTATGGGCATCGGCCACAGCGGCTGGCACCCCCTCGACTTCAAGGCGACTCCTAAGCATCTCGGCCTCCGCCGGGGTGGAGACTCGTGCTATCGTGACAAAGTCTTGATCCGTCGCCGCCTGTTCATGTTCGGTTGCCGGTTCGACAAAGTTCTCGGAAACGTCGAGACCTCGACGCCGCAATTCCTCGCCTGCAACGCTCTTGGCGAGCTCGGTCAGCTCGCCTGAGCGGAACTGAGCAAGCAACTCAGCGTCGTTGAGCCACTCAAAGTGCTCTGAGAGGCTTTTTCGGGTTACTACCATCACGGTGCTGCCTATCGGCTGTCGTTGAACCGCTTCATCTCTCGCGCGAGTTCGTCGAACACCTGAGCCAGCGAACGACCATCTTCGGTTGTCAGCGACTTCCGAATTTGACGACCGTGCCAAGCAATCATCACCCAAACGATGATGAGCGGAATAAAAGACGCGACTAAACTGACATACCAAGGCACAGCGTTATTGTTCATCAGCACGGTCTCGTTCAAGGGGGTCTCGTTTCAACCCATACGCGAGGTTCACCTTCGGCGTGCTTAAGAACTTAATTTCAATTCGTCTCGATTGTTTGAGGGATGTCCATCATTCGCGACCCAGTCAGGCAGTTTTTCTGCCGGGTCAACTTCCGCCCTGTCCCGAAAGCGGACCGGGTGCCTGTAAATGCTGTCTCTCTGCCACTGAGAAACCCCGCTAACGATCTGACAGATAAAGGCTGCATAGCCTTGGGTAAGGGGGAGGTCGAGTGTTCAATCCACTCCGGCAGCACCGGCACTTCGCAAAACGCCCGATCAACTCAGGGCTCAGCCCGCGACCGCCGCCGGTCGCGCGGGATGGCCGGGCAACCGCCCGACCGCCGCGGCATAATCCTCGATCGGCATCGGCCGGCCGACGAAATAGCCTTGGATCTCGTCGCAGTGCTCGCTGGCCAGGAAGCGCACCTGCTCCTCGGTCTCCACACCCTCGGCCAGAACCGGCAGGCCAAGCCCGCGCCCGAGCGCGATCACCGCGCGGATGATGGTCGCCGCCTGTTGGCTGTGGCCGAGATTGGCGATGAAGGCACGGTCGATCTTGATCTTGTCGAACGGGAACGACTGCAGATAGGACAGCGACGAATAGCCGGTGCCGAAATCGTCCATGGCGATGCGCACGCCCAGGTTCTTCAGCCGCCGCAGCACCGCGAGCGCGCGGGTGAAGTCGCCGATCAGCACGCCTTCGGTGATTTCCAGCTCGAGCCGCGACGGCGCGAGCCCGGTCTCCAGCAAGATCTGATGCACCAGCTTCGGCAAATCGCCGTGCTGGAATTGCACCGGCGACAGATTGATGCCGACGCGCAGCGGATGGCGCCACGAGGCCGCCTCGCGGCAGGCGCTGCGCAGGATCCATTCGCCGAGCGCCATGATGACCCCGCTCTCCTCGGCAAGCGGGACGAACGTGGACGGCGGCACCATGCCGTGGCGCGGATGATGCCAGCGCACCAGCGCCTCGAAGCCGATGAACCCGCCCTCGATCAGCGCCTGCGGCTGATAATGCAGCGCGATCTCGCCGCGCCCGATCGCCGAGCGCAAATCCTGCTCGAGCGCGCGCTTCTCGCGCAACTGCCGGTCGGTCGACATCTCGAAGAAGCGGATGGACCCGCGCGCTTCCGACTTGGCGCGGAACAGAGCGGCATCGGCATTGGCGACCAGCGTCGCGGCGTCGCCCCCGTCGCGCGGAAAGACGCCGACGCCGATGGTGAGGCCGATGCGCAGCGCGTGGCCCTCGATCTCGATTTCGGAAGACAGCGCGGCGCTCAACCGCTCGGTGAGAAGGGTGGCGCCATCGGGTTGCGGCCCGGTCGGCGTGATGAGCGCGAATTCGTCGCCGCCGACGCGGGCGAGGAAGGCGCCTTCGCTCGCCTCCGCCATGCGCTGCGCGACCGCGCGCAACAGCGCATCGCCGGCGGTATGGCCGAACACGTCGTTCACCGTCTTGAAGCCGTCGAGGTCCATGCTCAGCACGGCGAAGCTCTCGCCCATGGCGGCGGCGCGTTCGAGCGTGGCCGCGATGCATTCGTTGAAGGCCACGCGGTTGGCGAGTTCCGTCAACGGATCGTGGTGCGCCATGTGCGCGAGCTTCTGCTCGTTGCGCTTGCGGGCGGTGACGTCGCGGATCAGCGTGATCAGGTATTGCGCCTTGCCGTCCGCGCCGGTGACGGCGTGCCGGGTGGCGGTGACGATGCGCTTGCCGTTGGCCGGCGTGCCCACGATGTGCTCGTCGAGGAAAACGGTCTGCCCCGGCTCGATCAGCATGCGATCGGTCGATTCGATGGCGGCGGCGGTCGCCGGCGGGAGAATATCGTTCGCCGTCTTGCCGAGCACCTCCGAACGCTCGAGGCCGAGGTGTTCCTCGGCGGCGCGGTTGATCAGGAGATAGCGCAGATTTGAAATGTCCTTGACGATGATCGGCGACGGCACGTTCTCGATAATGGTGTCGAGGAACATCCGGGTGCGCTCCATCTCGCACACCGCTTGGCGGCGCGCGCTGATGTCCTCGTGCGTCGCCACCCAGCCGCCGTCCGCCATCGGCTGATTGACGACGGCGATGGTGCGGCCGTCGTTCAGCTCGATATTGAGCGTGAACGAGTTGCCCTGCGCGAGCGCGGCGCGCAATTGGGCCGCGTAGCGTTCGGGGTCGAGCGGGAATGTTCCGGCGGCGATGCGCGCGTCGAGAAGATCGCGCACGGTCATGCCGCAATGCATGCGCCGCGGATCGATGTTGTACATGGCGCGGTAGCGCTCGTTCCACACCACGAGCCGGTTGTGCCCGTCGAACATGCACAGGCCCTGGCTCATATTGTTGATGGCGCCGTCGAGCCGCAGGTTCTGCTCGCTCAGCTTGCGGCGCATGCTGCGGCCAAGCGCGGTTCCGGCTATCAGCATGCCGGCGAGCGCTCCGCACAATGCCGCCAGCACCGTTGCCGGCATCGCCACCGGCACGGCGAAAACATCGACCGCTTTCACCGCGACAAGCGCGACGACGAAGCCGAGCGCGCCGGCTGCGCCGACGGTTTGCCAGTCGCGGTGTTGCAGGAACTCCTTGAGCGCGCGCACTTTCATCTCGCACCCCTGGACACACAGCGTGCCCCGGCCCACAGCAGATGCGTACACAACCCTAGCGGAACAGATTGGGACCCGTATTAATTACGGCGTGCGCCGATCGCTAAACGCGGATTAACACTACGGATTGGTAAACGCGCGCCGGCGGCAGGGCGCGGCGATCCGTATTCAAGTACCGGGCTTGAGGAACGCGAAGTCGCAGCCCCGGTCGGCGCCGAGGATTTCCCGCGCATAGAGCTTGGCATAGCCGCGCGCGGGCTGTTCGATTGCAGGCTTCACTTCGGTCGCGCGGCGTTTCATCTCGGCCGCATCGACCAGGAGATCGATGCGGCGCGCCTTCACCGGGCGCCCGCTGCGGCCGCTATTGCGACCCCGAACGAGCGGCCTTCCCGGGACACGCAATTGCCGCTGCCGGCACTCATCATTGCGCCTTGATGCCGGCCGCCTTGATGATCGGCCACCACTTGTCGATCTCCGCCTGCTGGAATTTTCGCAGTGCTTCCGGGGACTGCTGATCGGGCGGAAAGATATCCTGCGCAAGATCGATCAGGCGTTTGCGCGTCGCCGGATCGGCGAGCGACTTGCGCAGCGCCTCGTTGAGCTTAGCGATAATCGGCTGTGGCGTTCCCTTCGGCGCCCACAACGCATGCCAGAACGAAAAGTGATACCCGGGCAGGCCGGCTTCGTCGGTGGTCGGCACATCGGGCGAGGTGTTGATGCGCTGCGGGGCCGTCACCGCGTAGACCTTGATCTGGCCGGCCTTCATCTGCGCCGCGCCGACGGCCGGCGTGACAAGAAGAAGATCGATCTGCCCGGCCAACAGCGCCTGCGATGCCTCGCCGGCGCCACGGTAAGGCACCATCGCCCACTTCGTTCCGATCGCCTTTTGCAGCAAAAGCCCGGCGACGTGCGAGGGCGTTCCAACGCCGGAATGGCCTTCATTCGTCTTGTCGCCGTTCGCCTTCAGCCAGGCCACGAATTCCTTCAAGTTGTTCGCGGGCATATCCTTGCGCGCCGCGACGAAAAAAGGCTGCGTCGCAATGAGCCCGATCGGCTCGAAATCCTTCATCAAGTCATAGTTCAGTTTGTAGATGGCGCCGTTCGCGACATTGGTGCCCCATTGGCCGACGGCGATGGTGTAGCCGTCGGGCGCGGCATTCGCGACGCGGCCCTCGCCGATCGTGCCGCCGGCGCCCGTGGTATTCTCGACCACGATGGTTTGCCCGAGCTGCTTGCCCATCGCGTCGGCCATGATGCGGCCGATGATGTCGGTCGAACCGCCGACGCCGAGCGGCGCCACCATGATGATCTTGCGTGAGGGGTAATTGTCGGCGTGCGCCGTGGAAGCCAGGCCTACGGCCATGGCGAGCGCGACGGCAGGCAGCAACTTGTTCATGCGAAATCCCCTCCCCTACATCACGGCTCTCGGCGGAGCCTTGTTCGGGGCAACCTATGGCCATCTTCGGAGGCCGTCACGTGAAATTGAGTCCACATACCCATGCAATCGCGATCGGTCGCGCGCAAACCATCGATCGTGCGACCGCATCTTACGAGTTTTTCAAACCGTCAAATCTTTGCGCGGACACCCGCTCGCTATCGAGTGCCGATCATTGCGCGGCTCAGCGCGGCTTCAGGAACGCGAAATCGCAGCCCTGATCGGCGCCGAGAATTTCCCGCGCGTAGAGTTTCGCGTAACCGCGCGCGGGCTGTTCGATTGCAGGCTTCACTTCCGCCGCGCGGCGCTTCATTTCAGCCGCGTCGACCAGAAGATCGATGCGCCGCTCCTTCACCGACAGCTTGATGCGGTCGCCGTTGCGCACCAAAGCGAGCGGGCCGCCGGAGGCCGAGTCGGGCGTCACATGCAGCACGATGGTGCCGAAGGCGGTGCCGCTCATGCGCGCGTCGGAGACGCGCACCATGTCCTTGACGCCCTTGGTCGCGAGCTTCTTGGGGATCGGCAGATAGCCGGCCTCGGGCATGGCCGAGGCCGAATGCGGCCCGGCATTCTGCAGCACGAGAATGTCGTGCGCCTCGACATCGAGCGCGGGATCGTCGATGCGCGCGGCAAGATCTTCGAGCGACGTGAACACCACCGCGCGGCCCTCGTGCTCGAACAGATTGGCATCGGCGGCCGAGCGCTTGAGGATGGCGCCCTCCGGCGCGAGATTGCCGAACAGCGCGATCAGCCCGCCCTGCGGCTCGAGCGGTTTCGCGCGCTCGGCGATGATGGTGCGGTCGATCCAGCCTTCACCTTCCGCGGAAAGCCGCTCGCCCAAAGTCTCGCCGGTCACCGTCATGCAGTCGAGATGCAGCAGGTCTTTCAGTTCGCGCAGCAGCGCACCGACGCCGCCGCCGGCGAAGAAGTCTTCCATGTAGCCGTTGCCGACCGGCTTTAAATTCACCAGCACCGGCGTGGTGTCGGACAGCTCGTTGAGACGGTCGAGCGAGATCGACAGGCCGGCGCGGCCGGCAATCGCGGCGAGATGGATCACCGCATTGGTCGAGCCGCCGATGGCGAGCAGCACGCGCAGCGCGTTCTCGACCGACTTTTGATTGACGATGCGCTCGGGCGTGAGCGCCGAGCCGATCAGCCGCACGGCGGCAGCACCCGTCGCTTCCGCCGCGCGCAAGCGGTCGGCATGCACGGCGGGGATGGCGGCAGTGCCGGGCAGACACATGCCGAGCGCCTCGGTGATACAGGCCATGGTCGAGGCGGTGCCCATCACCGCGCAGGTGCCGGCGGTGGTGGCGAGATTGCCTTCAACCTGGTTGATTTCAGCGTCGCTGACCTTGCCGGCGCGGTACTGCGCCCAGAAGCGGCGGCAGTCGGTGCAGGCGCCCAGCCGTTCGCCATGATAGCGGCCTGTCATCATCGGCCCGGCGATCAGCATGATCGACGGCTTGCCGGCCGAAACCGCGCCCATGAGCTGGGCCGGCACGGTCTTGTCGCAGCCGCCCATCAGCACGACGGCGTCCATCGGCTGCGCCCGCACCATTTCCTCGGTATCCATCGACATCAAATTGCGGAATTTGAGGCTGGTCGGATTGAGGAACACCTCACCCAGCGAAATGGTGGGGAATTCGATCGGCAGCGCGCCGGCCGCCAGCACGCCGCGCTTCACCGCCTCCAGCATTTCCGGGAAATGGCGGTGGCAGTTGTTGAAGCCGGACGGCGTATAGGCGATGCCGACCACCGGCTTTTTCAGCATCTCGCGCGAATAGCCCATCGACTGCGCAAACGAACGCCGCAGATAGAGCGAGAAATCGCGGTCGCCGTAATTGGTCAGGCCATTGGCGATGCCGGTCGGTTTGTCGGTCATTGCGCTGCTTTCCGGTGGATCGCTGGACCGGCGCAAGCTGCCGCGCGCGGCGGCGATTTGCAATCGATTCCGGGCGCTTGCGCACTTTCAGCGGCGCGCTCCGATATCGTGAAATCAGGGACGCGACGGCGGCGCCGATCTCTTATCCAGTTTAGCGACGGAGGACCCCGAATCGGGCTGTCATGCCGGTTCGATGTCGGCCTTCCGCCATGCCAGCCAGGAAAATCGGCCGCGCTTGATCTCGGTCAATGGCTCAAACGCAAATGTAACGATTCTCACCTCGACAAATGGCCTGGAAGGCTTCTAAAAAGGGCCCAGCCGTGGGGGCGAAAAAGAGAACGCCATGAAATATAACGATTTTTTCTCGTCCGCCCTCGATACTTTGCGGGATGAGCGGCGCTATCGGGTGTTTGCCGATCTCGAGCGCATCGCCGGCCGGTTCCCGCACGCTTTGTGGCACTCCCCCGAGGGCGTGCGCGAGGTCGTGATCTGGTGCTCGAACGACTATCTCGGCATGGCCCAGCACCCGAAGGTGATCGGCGCCATGGTCGAGACCGCAACCCGGATGGGCACCGGCGCCGGCGGCACCCGCAACATCGCCGGGACGAATCACCCGCTGGTCGAGCTGGAGCGTGAGCTCGCCGACCTGCATGGCAAGCCGGCCGCGCTGGTTTTCACGTCGGGCTACGTCTCGAACCAGACCGGCATTCCGACCATTGCCCGGCTGCTGCCGAACTGCCTGATCCTGTCGGATGCGCTCAACCACAATTCCATGATCGAGGGCGTGCGCCAGTCCGGCTGCGAAAAGCAGATCTGGCGGCACAACGACCTCGATCATCTCGAACAGCTCCTGAAGGCCGCCGATCCGGCTCGGCCGAAGCTGATCGCGTTCGAGAGCCTCTATTCGATGGACGGCGATGTTGCGCCGGTGCACGCGATTTGCGATCTGGCCGATCGCTATAACGCCATGACCTATGTCGACGAGGTCCATGCGGTCGGCATGTACGGCCCGCGCGGCGGCGGCATCTGCGACCGCGACAGCGCGATGAGCCGCGTCGACGTGATCGAGGGCACGCTGGCCAAGGCCTTCGGCTGCCTGGGCGGCTATATCGCCGGCTCGAGCGAAATGGTCGATGCCGTGCGCTCCTATGCGCCGGGCTTCATCTTCACCACCGCGCTGCCGCCGGCGATCTGCGCGGCCGCCACCGCGGCCATCCGCCATCTCAAGGCTTCGAGCTGGGAGCGCGAGCGCCATCAGGATCGCGCCGCGCGCGTCAAGTCGGTGCTCAATGCCGCCGGCCTGCCGGTGATGCCGAGCGACACCCATATCGTGCCGGTGCTGATCGGCGATGCCGAGAAGTGCAAGACCGCGAGCGACCTGCTGCTGTCGGAGCATGGCATCTACATCCAGCCGATCAACTATCCGACCGTGCCGCGCGGCATGGAGCGGCTGCGCATCACGCCCTCGCCCTATCACGACGACGCGCTGGTCGATGCGCTGGCCGAGGCGCTGGTCGATGTCTGGGAGCGCCTGCAACTGCCGAAGCGCCGGCACGCGCTGGCGGCGGAATAAGTCTTTCGCGGATCGGGCTTACGGATTCTTCGCCGCGCGCCGCGCGACAAACGGCATGGTCAGCGACACGAAGATGATCCGCATGATGTGGTGCGTGCCGACATAGACCGGGTCGAGGTTGAGCGCGAGCGCCAACAGCATCATGGCGTCGACCGAGCCGGGCGCGAAGGCGATCATCACCTCGGCCACCCTGAGCGACAGCGTTTCGACCAGCAGCGCGCCGAACACCGCGGCGATCGCCACCGCCACCGCGAACGAGCCGAAGGCGGCGCCCATCATGTTCATCATCATCCGCATCGGCATATTCGCAAACCGCGCGCCGATGACGGCGCCGAGTGCCAGCGCCGCGGCATTGGCCACCCAAGGCGGAAGAATCGCATGGATGAGGCCGGTGCCGTGCAGCATCGCCGACATCAGCATGGCGCCGAACAATAGCCCGCCCGGAACGCGCAGCCATTGCGCCACCACGGCGCCGACCGCCGATGCAACGATCAAGATCGCCAATTCGTCCATCATGGCGAATGTCAGCGGGCCGACTGGCGGGCGGCTGACATGGCCGGCAAAGCCGAACAGCGACAGGCCGGTCGGCAGACCGACCGCGATGATCACGACACGAATGCTTTGCACGATTGCGATCGGGCGCAAGTCGGCGCCGAGTTCCGCCGCCAATATCAGCACTTGCGACATTGCGCCGGGCGACGATGCAAGCTGGGCTTCGAGCTTCGACCAGCCGTGCACGGTGCGCAGATAGAATGCGCCGCCACTGCCGATGCAGGCCATCGCCACCAGCAAGACGGCAAGGCTGAAGGGATAGGACGCCATGCCGTGCAGCATGGCGGGTGTCACGACGGCGCCGAGGGAGATGCCGATGATGATGAAGATCAAGCGCGCGAGCGCTCCCGGCACCAGCATCGGCCGGCCCGCCAGCGCGGCAACCGCCACAGCCAGCACCGAACCCGAGAGATAGCCGGCCGGCACGCCGGCGAGGCCGGGACCCAATCCGCCGGCCAGCGCGAAGCCGAACGTCTCGGCCAGTCGGCGCAGTGTCATAACGCGATCGGAAGGGGAAGACGCAGACAAGGCAGGCGAGTTCCACGCGGACCTGAGCCGGCGCACCCCGCGCCGCGGCCCCTTGCGCGCATCAATGCCGCGCGCCGCGCCCGTCGTCAAATCGATGAAATAGGTGCCTGATAATTGAGCTTTCGAGCCGCCGCCGGGGATGCTTAAATTCCGCCATTACTGTGAATTGCCTTCGTAACATTTCAGACGCCATGCAGCGGGCGGCGCTCCCGCAAGCTGCCCACATCGCGCGACAATTTGGGGGAGCAATCATGTCGAGCATCACAATCCGCGGCCTGTCGGCCGCAGCAATGGCCTGCGTCGCATTGGCCTTGCCGCCTTTGGCGGTGCGCGTCACAGCGCAAACAGTTTACACCGGCAACGGCGTTTCTGCCGCCGTGACTTCGGCGGTCACCTTGCGGCCGCGCGGCGCCTGGTCGGCCTCCGTGACTTACCTCACCAATGATCTGGTGACCTCGCGCGGCTCGACGTGGCGCGCCAAGCGCAGCAGCAAAGGCAAGGTGCCGGGCTCGACCTCGCCGTCGACTGCGGCCGACTGGGAATTGTTCGCCGAAGGGCTCAATCCACAGGGCAACTGGATCAGCACCGCGACCTATAACCCGAACGATCTGGTCAT
>DASZQT010000119.1:0-48780 GCA_035549515.1 Pseudolabrys sp.
AGCGCGCGAGGCGACGTAATGGCCGGTCGCCAGCACCTCGGCGCCGAGATCGCGCGCGGTCGCGAGCAGGTCGCGGAACTTGATCGCCATGTTGCAGTCGACGCAGGGCACCGGCGTCTCGCCGTGGATGTAGCTCTCGGCGAAGCGGTCGATCACGGCTTCCTTGAAGCGACTCTCGTAGTCGAGCACGTAATGCGGAATGCCGATGCGCTCAGCCACCGAACGGGCATCGTAGATGTCCTGCCCGGCGCAGCAGGCGCCCTTGCGATGGGTGGCGGCACCGTGATCGTAGAGCTGCAGCGTGACGCCGACCACGTCATAGCCTTCGGCCTTCAGAAGCGCCGCGGTCACCGACGAATCGACGCCGCCGGACATGGCGACGACGACGCGGGTGTCCTGCGGGCGGCCGGGAAGGTCGAGCGAGTTGGTCATGGCACTTCTTACTATAGGTGGGGAGGCCTTCCGCGCAATGACAGGCTCGGTAAATCCCGCCTCGCCGCTCTCGCCCGGCAGAACTTGCCGGCCGTCTCGGTAGCGGCTGCCGGCCCTGGCCCGGCCCGGTTCCCGCGATTTCACTCTAAATCATTGAAATATATGACGGACAAGGCGGCGCCGGAGCTGGCCTGCCGATTGCAAATCGAACGGCGGGAGACGGAGAGGTCCGCCGTGCAGCACGTTGCGTCCGGAACAAATACCACTGCCATGAAGTTCGCGCAGGCGCGCCTGGCCCGGCAGCCGCAGAACTATGAGCGCGGCAGCCAGGCTTCGCCGTTCGAGAGCATGGTCGACGACAATGCCTCGGCCGCGCGTGAGCAGACGCGCGCGCCGGCTCCCAATAGCGATACCCGCGCGGATGCGGCGCCGCGCCGCGACGACCCGCCGTCCGCCAGCCCTGCGTCCGACAGCGCGCGCAGCACGGCCGGCAACGACAAATCGCCGACCGGCAAGGCCGCGGGCGGCGACAAGTCGGATCGTGCCAAGTCCACCGACACCGGGAAGGACGGCGCAACCGACAAGACGAACAAGGCCGGAAAGCCCGACAAAGCCGACAAAGCGGATGGTTCCACCGCCGACAAAACCGCTTCGGCGAAGGCGGACGCCACCGACAGCGTAGCAGCGACCATGGTGGCGACCGCAGCCGACGCCACCGCTACGGCAAAGCTGGCACCGGCGGCACCGGGTGCCGCGACAGCGGCCGGCGATAGTGCTGCTGCCGTTGCGGCCGGAACCGGGGCGGCCGCCGCCGCCACGTCTGCCGCACCGACGACGGCGGCCGGTCTCGTGCAAGCCGCGACAGCAGCCGAACAGGCCGCAAGCCTGACCGGCATCAGCGCCGCGGATGCTCTGAAGGCAACGAGGGCCGCGACCCCAGGGGGCGCGAAAAACGCCGATGCAAAGGCCGGGGCCCAGACCGCCGCGCGGGGCGCGGACGCGTCATCCAAAACGGATCCATCGGCCAAGCCGGGCGAAGCGCAGCCGGGCATCAAGGCGGCGGACACCGACGGCACACCCACCGCCACTAACCGCGATGGCCCGGCGCAAGCCGCGCCGGGGAACGCTGACAAGCCGCAGACAGCTCACGCCCATGGCGAAGCCACGGCTATCGGCCGTGACAGTGCCAAAGCCAACGCAGATGCCGGCGCCTCGCGCGCTGATCCGCCAGCGCCCGCTGCCGGCACGGCGGCCAGCGACGCGACCGCTCAGCAGGCCGCAAGCGCCCGCGCCTCCGCCGCCACCGCGGCACCGGCCGCCGCCACACCGGCAGCAGCAGCTTCCGTCGCCCAAGCCACAACCGGCTCGCAAAGCGGCACGGTGCCGCTCTCCGGCGTCGCGGTCGAAATCGCCGGCAAGGCGCTCGCCGGCAAGAACCGCTTCGAGATCAGGCTCGATCCGCCCGAGCTCGGCCGCATCGAAGTCCATCTCGATGTCGACCGCGACGGCCAGGTCACCTCGCGGCTGATCGCCGAGCGCTCGGACACGCTCGACCTGCTGCGCCGCGATTCCACGGGCCTTGAACGCGCGCTGCAGGACGCCGGCTTGAAGACCAGCGACAACGGTCTGCAATTCTCACTGCGCGACGGCTCGACCGGGCAGGAACGCCAACAGGGCAATACCGGCGCGGCGCAGCTTGTCGTGAACGAAACCGCGCAGGCCGAAGCCGTGCCGCAAAGCTATGCTCGCTTTGCCGGCCGCGCCGGCGGCCTCGATATCCGCGTCTGAGGGCGACATAAGATGTCCAGCGTGACAGCAACCGGCCAATCGAGCTCGGCAAGCGCCGTCTCCTCGTCGGTCGACAACACGATGATCGCGAGCAACTTCACGACCTTCCTGCAACTGCTGACCACGCAGTTGAAGAACCAGAACCCGCTCGATCCGCTCGACACCAACCAGTTCACTCAGCAGCTGGTGCAGTTCGCGCAGGTCGAGCAGCAGATGAAGTCGAACGATCAGCTCGCCACGCTGGTCTCCATGGACAAGACCGCGCAGTCGACGGCCGCGCTCGCCTATGTCGGCGCCACGGTGGTCGTCGACGGCTCCACCACACAACTCACATCGAGCGGCGCGACCTGGAACTTCAACGTGTCCAAGCCCGCCACCGCCACGATTACGATCAAGGATTCCACCGGCCAGACTTGCTACACGGGCACGATGACGGTCAATCCCGGCGACCAGAAGTTCGTCTGGGACGGCAAGGGCAGCGACGGCAAGCAATGGCCGGCCGGCAACTACACCATCACCGCGACCGCGGTCGACGCCAACAAGCAGCCGGTCACCGTCTCCACCGAAGTCCAGGCGGTGGTCGACTCGGTCGACCTCACGCAGGACCCGCCGGTCTTGTCCATCAACGGTGAGGACTACACCATGGACAAGATCAAACGCATCGTGCGCCCAGGCGCGTGAGGCAAACGCGAAGGCACGGCATTTATGCTTGTCATCACCGGGCTTGTCCCGGTGATCTCGCTTAGGAAGCCCCGGCGCTCAGCTAAGCGAGATGGCCGGGACAAGCCCGGCCATGACAAAGGACGGCATGGCGCGCCCTACCCGCCCCGGCGCACGCCATCGATAGCGCGCGCGAGCGCCGCCAGTTCGAACGGCTTGCGCAGGATTTCGAAGCGGCCTTCGGCCTCGCGCGCGCTGTCGCTGAAACCGCTGGTCAGCAGCACCGGTATTTTCGGGTAGCGTTTGCGGCAGATCTGCGCCAGGCCGATCCCGTCGATCGGCCCCGGCACCACAATATCGGAAAAGATCAAATCGAATTTGCCGCCGTTCTGCAGGCGCGCCAGTGCCTCGCTGGCGTTCTCGGCCTTCACGACGCGATAGCCGAGCTGCTCCAACAGCGCGCTCGATACCTCGGCGACATCGCGATTGTCTTCCACCACCAACGCGGTGCCTTGCGCGGGCGCGCTTTCGTCGACACGCTCCAGGTTGGGCTGTGCCACCACCGCCGCGTGGCTGCGCGGCAGATAGATGGTGACGGTGGCGCCTCGGCCCGCCCCGCTCTCCACCGTGACCGCACCGCCCGACTGACTGGCGAAGCCATGCACTTGCGACAGCCCGAGGCCGGTGCCCTTGCCGACCGGCTTGGTGGTGAAGAACGGCTCGAACACGCGCTTGAGCACATCCGGCGCGATGCCGGCACCGGTATCGGCGATTGCGATGGCCACGAAGTCGCCCGCGAGTCCGTCGGGCAGCGTGCCACGCCTGAGCGTCACGTTGCGGGCGGTAAGCGTGATGGTCCCGCCGTCCGGCATGGCGTCGCGGGCATTGACCGCGACATTGACCAGCGCAAGGTCGAGCTCGCCGAGATCGACCTCGACCGGCCAAATGTCGTCGGCGACGTCGCAGACCAACTCGATATTGGCATGCAGCGACGGCACCAGCATGTCGCGCACGGCATCGATGCGCGTGCGCAGATCGATCGCCACCGGGCTCAATTGCTGACGGCGCGAAAAGGTCAGCAACTGACGGGTCAATTTCTCGCCGCGATCGGCGGCGGCGCGGATCGCCTGCACCGCGTGCAGATCCTTGTGATCGCTCAACCGGCGCTGCAGAATTTGCGTGTAGCCGGACACGATCATCAACAGATTGTTGAAGTCGTGCGCAATGCCGCCGGTAAGCTGGCCGAGCGCCTCCATCTTCTGCGCCTGCGCGAGCTGCTCGCGCGTGGCGTCGAGCGCGATCTGCGCCTCGCGCTGGACCGAGATGTCGCGCACCAGCTTGGCGAAGCCGATCAACTCACCGGCATCGTTGCGCAGCGCATCAACCACCACATCGGCGTAGAAGCGGCTGCCGTCCTTGCGCACCACGAAGGTCTGCGCCTCGAACTGACCGAGACGAGCAGCGGCGGCGATGACCTGGTCGGCCATATCGGTCTCGCGCTGCTCCGGCGGCAGGAAGACGCGCAGATGGCGGCCGACGATCTCCGCGGCCGTATAGCCCTTGAGCCGGCGGGCGCCTTCGTTCCAGGTGCTGACGCGGCCTTCGGCATCGAGCATGTAGATCGCGTAACCGCGCACGCCGCGCAGCAGCATCCGGTAGGTCTGCTCGGAATCGGAAAGCGCCCGCTCCGCTTGCTTGCGCTCGCTCACATCAAGGCAGACGCCGAGCAGACGGAGCGGGCGGCCGCCTTGGTCGCGGATCACCTCGCCGACACTCTGCAAATGGCGCATGCAACCGTCGGGACGGAAGATGCGCTCCTCGTGCTCGAAGTTATGACCCGCCTTGAGCGCGTTCTCGACGCTCGCCATCACAACGGGGCGGTCGTCCGGATGCACGCGGGCGAGATAGTCCTCGAGCGTGCCGCCGAATTCACCTGGCCGAATGCCGTAGATGTCGCACAGCCGGTCGGACCAGCTGACGCGATTGCTCGCCACATCCCACGACCAGCTCCCGAGATTGGCGAGCCGCTGCGCTTCTGTGAGATGGATATTGGCATCGGTCAGCGCGGCGGTGCGTTCCTTGACGCGCTCGTCAAGCGCGGCCTGGCTCGCGCGCAGCGCCTCCTCGGTGCGCCGACGCAAAGCCACGTCCGCGCTGAGCGCCAGACTGGGCAGCGTCGTGCTGATCATGAAGGTGAGCAGCAGCAGGAAGACCTCGTTGCGGTCCAAGGCGTGAAACGGACCGGATGAATTGAAAGCGCCCCAGATCGCGAAGCCGGTGAGCAGCAGCGCGACCGTCGCGGTGTCGCGCGGGCCACGCCGCAGCGCCGCCCACAGCAACGGCAGGATGGTCAGGAAGGCGAGCGGCGTGGTGTATTGCGTGCGCGGCACCAGCGGGCTGAACGCGATCAGCCCCACAAGGAGCGCGATGCCGAGCACGATGGCGCTGGCGCGCCGCCCCTCGCCGACGAATCCCTGCCAATCCGATCCTGCCCACAGCACGATAACGGGCGTGAGCACCAGGATGCCAGCGGCATCGCCCAGCCACCAGGTGATCCAGACCGGGAAATAATCGTCCCAGGCCGCCAAGCCGCCCAGGCACAACGTGGTCACCCCGATGCTGGCGCCGATGAGCGTGGCCGGTCCCAGGCTGACGACGCCGAATTTCGCCACCCCGGCCGGACTTGCGAAGGTGTCGCGGCCGCCCGACCAGCGCGTGAGCAGGATGGCGCCGACCATCGCTTCCAGCGTATTGCCGAAGGCGATGAAGCCCGACGTTTGCAGGTTTCCAGCGGTCAGCACATTGGCGGCAAACGCGCCGACAAAGATCGCCGGCCACAGGCGTGGGCCCGACAACAGCATGGCGGCGAGCGCGAACCCGCTCGGCGGCCAGATCGGACTGGCGCTCGGATTGACGGTGGCGAGGGCTAGTCCGAACTTGGCCAGCGCGAAATAAGCGAGCGCGACCGCCGCAAGCACAAGCGCGTAACGCAGGCGCGATGCGCGCCAAAAAACGTCTTTCGAACCGTCGTTCGGGAGCTTCTTCAATCCGTGTAATTCCTGAAAAGAGCCCGTCGATACGGTGCTTCTGAAGCATACGGACTTTGCCGCGCCGTGACAAAGGCAGGCGCCCGCCGGCCGCCATCGGTAACCAAAAGGTTAGCGCGAGGGCGGCAAACATTTCCCTTTCTGCATCCTTGGCTTAGGCAAATTTTAAGCCGCCGCCTGTAATTTTCCTGCAGTAACTGTCAGTCGAGTGCTGTGAGTATAGCTATGACCGAGCCCCACCGCCCGAGGGTCAAGTACGTCATCGGGCCCGATGGCAGCCCGCTCACCATCGCGGACCTTCCGCCGCCGACCACCAAACGCTGGGTGATCCGGCGCAAGGCCGAGGTCGTCGCCGCGGTACGCGGAGGTCTCCTCTCGCTCGAGGAAGCCTGCGCCCGCTATACTTTGACCGTTGAAGAATTTCTGTCCTGGCAGTATTCGATCGACCAGCACGGTTTAGCCGGTTTGCGCACCACGCGCATCCAACAGTATCGGCAGTAGCTACCTGATAGCGATTGTCCAAAGAATCGCCGGCGTGCACGACCTGTGACTTCGCTTTTGAGCGATTCGTTGCAGGCAAAGCGTTAAATAATCGGTAATATACGAGCTGCGGTATCACGCACCCGACGATTCGGCGCGCGCGCTCTCGCCCTATTCGGTTTCCCCGAGCACCGCATGAGCGCGCCATGGCGACGGCTTTGGCGGCCGAGAAAGCCTGTATTGCCCGCCGGCATGAGCGGAACGCGTTACAAAATAAGAGAACAATCGCGGGAAAGCGATCAAATCTACTATGCGTTGCAAGCATTCGTAGCGCACGCGAAGGAAAAGGCGCGCGGTATGGTGGAGATTGAAATGGCTGGCAAATCGGCCAAGACTGTTGATGCCCGCGTAGGCCAGAACATTAAATTTCACAGAATTCAGGCGGGTATGACCCAGCAAGTACTTGCCGGCCGCTTGGGACTGACTTTCCAGCAAGTCCAAAAATACGAAAAAGGCACCAATCGCACCAGCGCCGGCAGGCTTGTGCAGATTGCCTCGGTGATGGGGATCAGCATCACGGCCCTGTTCGACGGGGTGAAGGAAGCCAACGGCACGCCGCGTCCGACCATCTCCACCCTGGTCAAGGACGCCAAGACCATGGAACTTTTGCAGGCATTTGCGGGCGTCGACAACGCCGAAATGCGCAGCGCCATCGTCTCGCTGGTGCGCCAGATCGCCTCTTCCTGACCGGCCCTGCCCGCTCGGCTGCGCCTGCCGCCCACCGCCAACAATGGCGGTGGCGCCGGTCGCGCGCGAATCGGCGCGTCTCCAGCGTTCAACATTTTTGAACAGCCGCGCAAAAAAGCAACGCGTTCCGACTGTCCACGCCTGCTTCAGTATGTCGGTAAATTTCGACAGTTCGGAGCAGCCACATGGGCGCGAACCAGACCGCTTTCAAACCCGGCCACAACCTCATCCGCACCGAGGTCGTGACGACCTACGAGCAGATGCTGCACGCTTACGCGATCCGCGCCATCTGCTTCATGGAAGAGCATGGCGTGCCGGCCGGCCAGACTTTCGACGGCAACGACTACCAAGCCACGCACATCATCGTGTACGCCGGCGACGAGCCGATCGGCACCGCGCGCATTCGCTGGTTCAAGGACTTTGCCAAATACGAGCGCACCTCTTTCCGCTCCGCCTACCGCAACATGAGCGTGATCAAGGCCTGCGCGCAGTTCACCTTCGATCATGTCGCGCGCAAGGGCTACGACAAGGTCATCACCCACGCCAAGCCGAAATATGCGCGGCTGTGGCGCACGCTGCTCGGCTTTCGGCCCGCCGAAGGCAAGGAGCCCGTGTTCTTCGCCGGCCACGACGAGCCTTACATCGAGTTGGTCAAGGACCTGACGCCGCCGGAAAACGCGATCTCGAGCAATACCGACGCGACCATCCTGTTTCGGACGGAAGGATTTTGGGACACGCCTTCCAAATTCGAGTTTGCCGAGATTTGATGCCTGCAAATGCAGTTCGATCCGGGCGGCAACAACTTGATCCTCGAATTCTTCCGATCCTATCTGCAGCAGGTGGTGACGATCCACCATGCCATGTTCGAGAAGCTCCTGTTCCAGAGCGACGACGTCCCCGTCGAGCTGGCGGAGCTTTTCGAGGATGCCGGCAATGTCTACCTCGACCTCTCCGAGCAGATCAGCCGGCGTCACTTTGGGGAAGAAGAGTCGCCGGACGGCTCAGCAAACGGCCGACCACCCAACGATGGATCGCCGCACGAGGGATCACAAATTGAATAGCAGCTTGAAGCCGGCGTCATAAGCGCTCGGCTCGTTGTCCAGCCGGAATTTCTCGTTGAACCACGGATTGTCCGGTCCGAAGATTTCCGCGAGCCAATCGAAGGCCAGCCGCACCGGGCGCGATTTCAGCCGCTCGGTCATCGCCATGGCATACATCTGCACCGAGGCCACCACGCCGAGCTGCAACGGCACCGCCGCAGGCTCGAGCACCGTGTAGCTTCCCAGAAGGCCGATGCCGAGGCCGGCCTTCACCAGCATGCCATAGGCGAAAGAGTTGTCGCAGTAATGCGCGATCTCGCCGCGCGCGACGATGTCGTTCCAGCCGTCCCACAGCCCAGTCTTGGCGGCGTAGAATTCCGACTGCAGAAAAAAGTGCTTCTCCAGATTCTTGCGGCGCGGCAGTCCGTATTTCTTGATGTAGCCCTTGCTCGCCACCGGCACGAAATGCAATTTGCCGAGCCGGCGCGTGGTGATGTCCAGGCCATCGACCGGCTGGAAGCCGATCATCAGGTCGGTCTGGTTATCGCGCAGGCTCATGACATTGAGCGGGCTCTTCAGATGCATCTGGATGCGCGGATAGGCGGCCGCGAATTCGCGCAACGCCGGCGCGACAAAGAAGGTGTTGAGGCCGTCGGTGATGCTCACCCGCACGATGCCTTCGGCCTGTTTGGTCTCGGCCTTGAGATCGTTGGTGAGCGAGAACAGCGCGACGTCGAGCCGGGTCAGGGCCTGCGCCAGTTCCTCGCCCTTGGGCGTGAGGCGCACGCCCTGCTGGGTCGGAAAGAACAATTGCGAGCCCATCACGTCCTGCAGCCGCTTGACCTGACGGCTCACGGTGGGCTGGCTGGTGTTCAAGAGCTCGGCCGCGCGATTGAACGACTTCGCCTTGGCGACCGCCAGGAACACCCGCAGTTCGCCCCAGAACTGGCCGCTTAGGATCTTCTCGCTGTCGAGCGGCGTCTGATTGAGGACGCGCTGGTCGGACTGAAACGGTAACATCACTCACCCGGTGCGCTGCGCACCAAAATAGTGGACCGGCATTCCGTAATCCGGAGCTTGCGCGCCGCGCGCGAAATTCCCGCGCTTGGCGGCCGAACCCCGAATCTCCGCAGCCCCGCAGGGCCGGAGGTAATTACAACCTGACGGCGGCATCGAGCGCAAGGTGTATTAATGGACTTTTCGTCTGTGAATTGCCGCACGACTGGGGCGCGAATCGCGCGATACGCGAGAGCGAACGGCGGCCACGGCCGGCGCGCAGGGGCTCCTTGGCTATTTGGCTACAGGACCTTTTGCGCGCGCGCCCTCACGGCGGCCGGTTTTGCGGCTTGCACATCGAGCGCATCGATCGCCAGCGTGAGCGACCCAGTCCACACGATGAATGGCAGAAAGAAAAACATTGGCATGATCGCCTCTCGTCTTTTGTCCGGTCGTTCTACGGCGTACGTTCTTTGTACGGTTCGGAGGGAAAACGTTCCAAAGCGATGCAACGTTCCCGCCGCTCACGCTGGCGTGTCTCGCGCGTGAGCGGCGCTCTTTGCCGCCGATCGCCTTGAGGCGATGTGTGGGCCCGTGGCCCGCGGAGTGTGTCAGCTCCGGCCGCGCCATAACCCGCCGTTTGGATTCGCGGCTAATTTGTTCGGTGGGTTACGCGCCGGTCCCAGCGTGCGCTGCGGTCAGCCGCGCGATACGGGAGAGCAAGCGATCCTCGCCGAGCGAGCGGCCGATTGGTTGAACGCACTGTCACGATAATTCGGTCGTTCTAATATGACCGTCCTCGCTCGCAAGAATGAGGCACGTCGTTGTACCGTGCGCGAGCAATCGGCCCTTCGCGTCGGTCACGTGGCCTTCCGCCGTGCCGACGCGTCGTCCGCAATTGAGGACCTTGCCCTCGGCCCTGATCTGGCCCGTATCGAGGGTGATCGCTCGGACGAGCGAAATCTTGAATTCGAGCGTCGTGCTGCTGATACCTTTTTCGAGCATCGATTGGACGGCCAAGCCCATGCAGCTATCGAGCAGCGTCGCCGTGAGGCCCCCGTGGACCGTACCCCATGGATTAAGGTGCGCGCCTGTCGGAATGAGCGTGATGGCCACGCGACCGCGTTCGGCCTCCACCACGTCGTAGCCCAGCGTCTGTGCGATCGTGTTCAGGGGCAGCAAGCCGGTCGCAAGCCCCTTGACGAATTCAAGACCGCTCATCGCCTTTTGTCGTTCGGAAGACACCGTCCCATAAATTCTGGTGGCCATGTTTCGCCTTGCCCCTCAGCTTTGATTGCAATCCGAATAGCTGGGGCAGGTCGACCGCGAGAGCCACCCGAAACCTGCTCGCCGTGGACTCCCGCAGATTCTAGTCGATGGGTATGCGTCTGGCCGCTGTTCTCGCGCGACAACGGGCTTGGTTTTCCGCCGAAATCGTCCGAGGGCATACGCGATCGGAACGGCTTGTGCGGATGGTTGCGCGGACGGCCGACCGCGCCGCACGCGACCGCCACGTTTGCGCGCGCCCTTACCCGATCAGCGATTGCTGCCCTCGGTCCATTGCAGAAAGCTGCCGATATGAAGCGCGTCGGGAATGCCGAGCAGCAATTCCATGCGGCGCTCGCCCGAATCGCGAAGCGTCTTCGGCAATTGGCGCGAAAGCGCCGCGCGCAGGCGCGGCAGGTCCAGCATGCGAGAGGCGAGCGGCGAGGCTTCCAGCGCGTCGAGCCGCTCCAGGAATTGCGGCCGCCACGTCTCGATCACCTGCATCGCATCCGGAAAGGCATGGCCGTTCCACGCGCCTTCCAAGACGTCGGGCGGCACGCGGTCCTCGAGAATCCGCTTCACGAGCCAGCGGCTCACGCCGCCGCGCAAATACTGTTCGGGAGGAACGGCGAGACTGAAGTCGACGATGCGGCGGTCGCGCAATGGCGTCGCCATCGTCATGCCCCTATGAGCGGCGATCAACGCATAGCTTGCCGCCCATTGTGGCTGTAGAAATTCGAGCATGTGCGCGCGAATCTCGCCGACGCGCATGACCTGACGCCGCTGCGGGTTCATTCCGCCGGCCGCGGCTTGTCGTTCGAGGTCGACGTCCTCGGCAAACGCGGCCGACAAAAAATGATCGGAAAAAAACGGTCGCGCACGCGTTCCTTTCAAGCGATGGATGGCGGCGATGACCCTGCGCGGCGCCATCTCCCTCAGCACCCAGGTGCGCAACAGGCCGCCACGCGACTGCTCGCGTGCCTTCGAGAGCGCGGTCGCTTCGCGGAAGAGCGACAGCCATCGCCCCGAACGCGCCAAGTGCGCGAGCAGATCGATGCCGTCCCACGAAAGCGTGGTGTTGCCGCCATCGCCGGTCATGAGGACGCGGACGCCGTCGCCGGCCGCTGCTTGCATGAGGGCCATCCGCCGCGCCATCAACGTTGAGCCCGGCACAGGCAGCCCGATGGCACGAAACGCGTCACGCCAAGTGTCGTCCACCGGCGACACCTTGTCGGCGACATAGGTCACCCGCAGATTGGGATAATGCCGTTGCAATCGTTCGACATTGGGACGGTCCGAGCCGGACATCGGGTCGAGCGGATCGGGCACGAACTCCTCGCATGGCACGGTGGTATAGCCATGAATCGCGCGATCCGGCGCGAGCTTGGCGAGCGTTGCAGCCAATGCAATTGAATCGAGGCCGCCGCTCAGCATGACGCCGATAGGTTTGCGGCTGCGGAGATGGCCCGCCACGACCTCGTCGAGCACCGCGCGTCCGGCCGCGACATAATGGTCATCCGTCGGCAAACGGAGCCGGCGCGCACGGCCCGGGCGCCAATAGACCCGCGTGCTCGCGCTATCGGCATCGTGGACCACGAAGGCCGCGCGCGGGACGCGCAGGATTCCCTCGTAGGCCGTGATGGCGTGATCCGACATCGCACCGACGATCTGGTAGGCAATGGCAAGCTCGGACAGCGGGGGACCGCCCTCGACACGGCGCAAGGTTGCTATGTCGGTCGAAAACGTCACCCTGCTGCCTTGGCGACGATAAAACAGCGGCACGGTTGCGAAGGGATCGCTCGCCAGCACCAGACGGCGGTTCGCGATATCGAATATGGCCACGCCGAAATCGCCGCGCAGGCGATCGAAGCAGTCGCTGCCCCAGCGATCGAATGCTTCGGCGATCAGATTGAGGTCGGACGGCGGACCGCCCTGCAGACCCAATGAAGCCGCCAGTTCGACCCGGTTATCGACACGGGCCGAGCCGGCAACGACGCACCGCGCGCTACGCGGCGCGGCCGGGAACGGCTCGGACTTTTCAGCAGCGGAACGATCGATGGCCGCGACCAACGTGCCGTTGGCATGCCGCCAGCGGACGACATCTGTCTTTCGATTGTGCGCGCCGATGCGCGGATCGATGCCTTGCAATGCGTCGGTTGGGACGACGGCTCCACCGCAGTCGACAATCCCAACGACGCTGAACATGACGTCCCGGAAACGAACGCTAGGAGGCGTTCTTCGTGGTAATCCCCTCGGTCGCCGTACTACCCTTTGCGGCGGTGTTGTCGGCGGTCGTCGCGAGTATCACCGTCGGCGTTCGCCACGGCTTCCGTTCAAGGCGCGCGGATTTCACGTCTTTTTTTTGAGAATGCATCGCCTTCAGTCCACCCCGATAATTGCGCGCGACCGAATCATATTCATTCGGCCCCAGACGTTAAAGCGCAAATCGCGCAGGCGATACCTCCGCCAGCGCGCTTCAAGCGCGTTTCACATGCGCAGGCCGTGGACAGCAGTCGATCCGGTCCACAAAACCATCATCGACGCCGGAAATGCAGCCCATAGGAATACCTTGCCGGTATTTGTCGTGGGTCCGGTTGTGATAACCTGGACTATCACGGTCCTCGCGCAGGATCCGAAGGTCGAGGCGAGTTGTCCGACAGCGCCGTCCGGATAGGATCAAAATCTCGTGCCATCCAACCGCCCAGCGGCCGCTGCCGGCAGGCAGGCGCCTTCAATTCGTCCCCGGTAGTGCAAAGCGCTGCGCGAAAATATTTTCGAGCGAACCGTCCGCGCTCTGCGATGTCCACACGGCGACGAAGTTGCCTGACGCAAAACCGGCCGCCGCCGGCTGATACTGATCCAATGCCGTCGTCGTGTTGACCCTGAACTCGACGTTCACCCGGGCGCCAGTGTCTTTGAAGGCCTGCGCGTAGACGCCTTCGCCCGAGCCGTCCTGGTTGTTGGAGGCCCAAACGACCACATAACCGCCGTCGCTGAAGTTCGCGACGCGGGGCGCGCCTTGGTCGTCGACGGTCGTGGTGTTGACGCGGGTCTCGCCGCCCGCCCGAATGCCCTTCGCGGTGTAACGCTGCAGGTAGACGCCGAGGCCTGAGCTGTCCTGTAAGGCCGACTGCCAGGCGATGACGAAGCCGCCGTTGTGAAGCGCGGCAATCGAGGGCCGCGACTGATCGTTCACCGTGACCGTGTTGACCTTGAACTCACCGCTTTGCGCCTTGCCGGTCGCGTCGTAGCGCCGGGCATAGATGCCAAGGCCGGAGCCGTCCTGGCCTTCCGACTGCCAGGCGATGACGAAACCGCCGCCGGTCAGCGCCGCGATCGATGGCATGGATTGATCGCCCGCCGTCGCCTGGTTGACCAGCGACTCCCCGCCTTGCGCGGTGCCGGTGGCATCATAGCGTTGCGCATAGACCCCGAGCCCCGAGCCATCCTGGCCTTTCGACGTCCAGGCGACCACGAAGCCGCCGCCGGAAAGCGCAGCCACGGACGGCTGCATTTGATTGCCTTTGGTCGTGGTGTTGATCTTGAATTCTGCGCCGAGCTTGGCGCCCGTCGCCTTGAAACGCTGGCCGTAGATTCCGTAGCCGGAGCCGTCTTCGCCGTTGGACTGCCAGACAATGACAAAGCCGCCATCACTCAGCCCAGCGATCGCGGGACTGGTCTGGTCGCGCACCGTCGCCGTATTGACCGCAAATTCCTTGCCGGCCTTGGCGCCGCCGGCCGTGTAGCGCTGTGCGAAAATGCCGTAGCCGGAACCGTCCTGCCCGTTCGACGCCCAAGCCACGACGTAGCCGCTCTTCAACGCGGCCACGCCCGGCAACTGCTGCGAGCCGGCGGTCGTCGTATTGACGCGCGTCTCCGGCCCGACCGCCGCGCTTACGGTGACGGCCGTGGTCGCCGAACTCGCCGCCAGATCGCCGTCGCCGCCATAACTGGCCGTGATGGTGTGGACGCCGATGGGAACCGGATTGGCGGTGACCTGGGCTACGCCAGCGGCGATCGTCCCAATACCGAGTGTCGCGCCCTTGTCTTCGAAGGTGACTTGACCCGAAGGCGTTGCCGATGCTGGCGAGGTGACGTCGACGGTCGCCTTCAGCGTCACCGCCGCGCCCGGCGCGATCGTGGCCGGCGAGGCACTGCCTGTTATCGTTGTCGCGCCTTTGTTTACCGTTTGGACGACGCCGGTCGAGGTGGAGGTCACAAAATCGCTGTCGCCGCCATAGACCGCAGTGATGGTGTGCGAGCCGACCGAAAGCGCCGACGTCTGCAGCGTGGCGGCGCCACCCGACAACGTGCCGGTACCGAGCGTGGTGGCGCCGTCCTTGAAGGAGACCGTGCCGGTCGGTGTGCCGGAGGCCGGCGAGGCCGCTGAGACGGTGGCGGTGAAGGTTAGCGATTGGCCGAAGACGCTCGGGTTGAACAATGTACTCAGCGCGGTGGTGGTGGGGCCCGCGCTGACGGTTTGCGATGCGCCGAAGGATTGCGATGCCGCGAAGCTGGCGTCGCCGCCATAGACCGCGGTAATCGCGTGTCCGCCCACGGCAAGCGATGCGGTTGTCAACGTCGCGATGCCGCCGGTCAGCGATCCCGTGCCGATCGAGTTCGCGCCGTCCATGAAGTTTACTGTTCCGGTTGGCGTGCCGGCGCCCGAAGCCACGGTCGCCGTGAAAGTGACCGCCTGACCGAACACGCTCGGACTTGGCGCGGCCCCGAGGCTTGTCGTCGTCGTCCCTGGATACACGGCTTGCCCGAGCAGGCTCGACGTCGAAGCCATAAAATTCGTGTCGCCGGCATAGACCGCGGTGATGAAATGCACGCCGACGCTCAGCGCCGAGGTCGAATAGGTCGCCGTGCCGCCCGACAGGGTCCCGATGCCGATCGAATTCGCGCCGTCGTAAAAGGTGACGGTGCCGCCCGGCACGCCGTCGGCGGGCGCCGTTGCCGTGACAATCGCGGTGAAAGTCACCGCGTGCCCCAAGCTGCTCAAGCTCGCCGACGATACGACAGCTGTCGAGCTCGCTCCCTGATTGACGGTCTGCGTGACGTTCGTGGAGAAAGAGCCGGTGTAATTGTTATCGCCGACATAGGTCGCAACAATGGTATGTGTGCCGACACCGAGCGCCGCGGTCGAAAAGCCTGCTATGCCGCCCGACAGCGCACTGGTACCGAGAAGATTGGCTCCGTCATAGAAGCTCACTGCACCGGTCGGCGTGCCGTTGCTCGATGTCACTGTCGCGGTGAAGCTCGCCGACTGGCCGAATACGGTCGTGCTCTGCGACGATCCCAGCGACGTGGACGACGAAATCTGGTTGACGGTCTGCGTCAGGGCCGGCGAGCTGCCGCCATTGTGATTGCCGTCGCCGCTGTAATAGGCCGACATGCTGTGGCTGCCGGCGTTCAGCGCGACCGTGCTGAAGGTGGCATTGCTGTAGACCATCGCGCCCCCGGCGTCGAAGCCGGTAACATAATAGGCGTAGGGATTATCGGCGTTGCTGCCGTTATTGGCTGAGACGCCGAGCTGTCCATAATAATTGAGACCCCAGCACCTGATATCGCCGAGGTCGACCGAGCACGTATGTATACCGCCGGCGGCGATGAAACGGAGATTGGCGCTGCCGCCGTCCACGCTGAGCGGCGTCGGGTTCGCGTTGCTCGTTGCGCTATTGGTGAGATTGCCGAGTTGACCGGCCCCGTTGTAGCCCCAGCAGACGCCCGCGCCGCTGGTCAAGATCGCGCAGCTATGGGCGCCGCCGGCGGAAATGGCCGCAACGTCGGTCAAGCCGGTTACGTCCAGCGGCGTCGGGTTTGCACCGCCGCTTCCGGTCGTGTTGCCCAGCTCGCCAAAAGAGTTGGAGCCCCAGCACTTGACGCCGCCGGAATTGGTCAGTGCGCATGTATGCGATGGACCGTTGGAACCCCCGCCGGCGGCAATGGCGATCACGCCGCTGCTCAGCCCGGTGACGTCGAGCGGCGTCGGGTTCGGAATACCGGTCGCGCTATTGGTGGTGGTGCCGAGCTGGCCGAACACATTGGAGCCCCAGCACTTGACGCCGCCGGCACTGGTCAGCGCGCAGGTGTGATACGTTCCCGCGGCAAGCGCCACCACGCCGCTGCTCAGGCCCGCGACATTGACGGGCGTCGGGTTCGGGTTGGAGTTTCCGGTGTTGGTGGCGTTGCCGAGCTGACCAAAGTAATTGCTGCCCCAGCACTTGACGCCGCCCGCGCTGGTCAGCGCGCAGGTATGAGTCAGTCCCGCAGTAAGCGCCACTACGCCGCTGCTCAGGCCCGGGACATCGACGGGCGTCGGGTTGGCAGCGCTCGAGTTATTGTTGGTGGTGTTGCCGAGCTGGCCATACGTATTGCTACCCCAGCACTTGACTCCGCCCGCGCTGGTCAGCGCGCAGGTGTGATACGCTCCCGCAGCAAGCGCCACCACGCCGCTGCTCAGGCCCGCGACATCGAGCGGCGTGGGGTTCGGGTTGAAGGTTTGACTGTTGGTAGCGTTGCCGAGTTGACCGTACGCATTGTTGCCCCAGCACTTGACCCCGCCGGCGCTGGTCACCGCGCAGGTATGACTGTCCCCGGCGACCAATGGCGAGCCGGCGCCGAACACGTTGGCCGTGGTCGTTCCCACCGCGCTGGCGCCATCGTAAAGCGTGATCGTGCCGGTTGCCGGACTGCTCGAGCCAACCGTGGCCGTGAATGTCACCGTCTGAAGATAGTTGCTCGGGCTCAGAGAGGACCTCACGGTCGCCGCCGTCGTGGTCCCGTTGGTCACGCTAACCGACACCGCCGACGACTGCGAGAACTGATAGTTGAGATCGCTGTTATACGTTGCCGTTATCGAATGCGACCCGGCGGAGAGCGTGTTCGTCGTGTAGGTCGCGGTCCCGCCCGACAAAGCGCTGGTGGCGAGCGTCGTGCCGCCCTCCATGAAGACGACGGTCCCGGTCGGCGTGCCGCCGCCGACGGACGGTGTCACCGTTGCCGTGAACGTCACGGATTGACCGACATTGATCGAACTCGCCGACGGGCTGAGCACTGTCGTCGTGGACCATTTCGTACAGACCGCATTTGTGCAGGCCTGGATGCCGGGGCAAACGATGCCGCAGCCGCCGCAATTATTCCTGTTGGTGACGATGTTGGTTTCGCACCCATTGGCGCTGTTATTGTCGCAGTCCATGAATCCGGGCTGGCAGACCAATCCGGCCTGCGCGGTCTGCAAAAAGCGGGCAGCGAAGCTTTTCTGAAACGGCGTCGCCGGCGCGACGCACTTACCCTGGATCGAAACGGCGCCCGGCGGGCAGCTAGCGGCCCTCGCCGAAAGCGCCGAACCCCACAGCGCGCAAAGACCCAAAAGAAAAACGATCGCCAGATTTCGACAAGCGCCGAGGCACGGCAAACGGATGCGGCCTTTGACCACCATGACGGTCTCACAATTTTTGGTGTAAATTCCGTCCGCTCAACCCCAGAGCGAGCCCCTCGCCAGGCAAAAATAACAGGGCAGGCCTGGCAGGTTTTGGAACAGTTTGCGGATAACGGACGGCCGGCGCGCGCTTCCTCACCCGCGCCCCAAAGCCACCTCCACCTCACCCCCCCACTCCCCGTTAACCGAACGCTAACCACACACTGCCGCGGGCAAAACTTGCCGGGTGAGGCGCTTTGAGCTGCGCCGTCGGGGTGGGACCTAAAGCCGGTGCAAGGTTTCATCGATTTCGTAAAGTCGCTCGGCGCGGCGCGGCTGGCGGCCAAATCCGCCAGAGTGCGCGATCGCAATCAGATTGGCCACACAGCTAAATTCGCCACGTCAATCCGGACCAGCAGGACTTCTGCACAAAACACGCATAAAGCGATCGCTCGAACTCGGCGCTGCGCTTTCCGTCGAGCGCCACATCGGGAAAACCATTACGACGTAGAAAGATTTGCAGGCGAAGAACGGCGCGCACCCCGCCGGCATTCAACATCGTGTCGAGGTCGGCCTCCGCGTCGGCGTTCCGCTTGAGCTGGATCAGGATTATCGCTCGCTGCAACAATAAGGCCTGCCGTTCTGGCGAGAAGGGCGTGGGACGGGACCGGTCGCCCGGCTTGCCGAGAATCCCCGACAGGTCGTCGACCGCCTCTCCCAGGCGCCCCAGCGCGAAGCGGCTCATAGCGCGCACTTCCAGAGCCGATATGTCGACCGGCTGGGCCTGCAGAATTCGGTCGGCATCGCTAATAGCTTCGTCAAAATCCGTCAGACGCAATTCGAGCTGGGCACGCAGCGTGCGCGACGGCACATAATCGGGGTCGATTTCGAGCGCGGCATCGAGCTCGGTCACGGCATCGCGCAGCCGCCCCATGCTCATCAAGACGCGGGCCTTTGTGAAAAGGGCATCCACGCTTTTGGGGTTGGCCTTGACGGCCGCCATCGCGTCTTGCAGGGCGGGCGCCAACTGGTTCTTGCCCCATCGCAGCTCCGCTCTCGTCGCCAGTAAGTCCGAATCGCCGGGCGCCAAGTCCAATGCACGATTTACATCGTTGAGCGCGGTCCTGCCGTCCATCATGGTCGCGGCGAGCCGCGCCCGGAATTTCAACGCCGCGACATTCGTGGGATCGAGGGCGACAGCGCTGTCAGCGGCGGCCCGCGCCTGCTCCATGCGGATGAGCGCGACCAGCCGCCGGGCGCGCGCAAGATGAGCCTCAACCTGCTCCGATAACGGCAGCCCAGGATCGACCGGCGGCGGATCGCAGGCGCCGCGAAGCCGCTCAAGCATTGGCTTGTCGCAATTGCCCACCATGATGGTGCGGAATTTGCCCGCCGTTCCCAAAGGATCGCTGGCACTTGCGGCGTTGGCCGGTGCCATAACCGATAAGAAAACGGCAAGCGCGGCGAGGCCGAGACGCATTTTCCTAGCGACCATGCTCATTCGCCGTCATTCGCAGCAAAGGCGACGCGTGCGTCACACCGCGACAGAACCGAGCCGTCGTTGGCGCAATACGGCGATAGGTGGCGGGTGCCGAAAACAGCACGCCCGTCTTGAGCGTGGCTGCCCGCGACCCGATGCATTTTCGGTCGAAATGCATCGCGGTAGCCGCTGCGCAGTAATTGATCGGCACGCACAATTCGGCCGCGCCCGCAGGCGTCACACAGAGCAGCAATATCGGCAGGACCGCCTTACGGGACATGGTCTTCCCCTCAGTTACATTGCACATCGATCATGCAGGCGCGGATCGCATCCGCGAGTTCGGGACTCATGTGATCCGGCACGTCCTGAGATGTCCAATAGCCGGCACGGCGCATGGCCGGCAGTGTCAACGGCAGGACCCTTCCATCGACTGCAATCGCATGCATGAGGTCGTTGACCGCGTCATCCGTCCTGCCAAACTGCCGGTGCATTTTCGCGCGCATGAACAGCGCATAGCCAAAGCGAGGACGCGCCGCCAACGCGCGGTCGAACGCCTCGAGCGCTTCCGCATATTTCTTCTGCTCGATCAGCACGAGACCGAGCGTATAAGAAGCGCCCGCATTATCCGGCTCCCGGCGCAACGACTCGTGGAGGTCGGCTATAGCCGCATCCTGCCGACCCGGCGCATTCATGTAGAACTCACCCCGCCGCAGCAACGCAAGACCGGACGTGTCGCGCGCCACGGCGGCATTGTAGTCCTGCTGGGACCTTTGCAATTGGCCGGCGTCCTCCAGCACACCGGCCCGCTTGGTCAGCGCCACGACGAGGAAGTCGCGCACATTGCCGTCTTCATCCAAATAACCAAGCGGCTTGGTTTGCGCCGCCTCGGCCGTCAGCCGCACCGCCGCGTCCGCATCGGCCGTCGCATGGGGGAAATCGTGCAAGAGCCGATAGACTTCCATGCGCGACAGGAAGGCAAAGGCATCTTTTGGGGGTGCCGCAATCGCTCTGGAGTAATATTCCAAAGCCATCGGCAGATTGCCGGAGTTTCGGTAAAGCGTTCCGGCGGCGGTGAGAACATGTGGGTTGCTGGGATTGATCTGCGTTGCACGCTCGACATCGGCGACGTAGCGACGCCAATACCCTTGCCTAAGAAACAGATTAGAGCGCGAAAGCAGAATTTCCTCGTCATTGGGCGCCAATTTGAGGGCGCTATCGTAATCGCGCAGCGCCAGATCGAGACGTTTTGTCCTGTGATAGGCCCTGCCGCGCACGAAGAGCGCGGAAGCGCGCTCATGATCGGACAAAGTCGCGCTCTCAAGCAGCGTGGTGCAGGGCGCGATCGCCGCTTCCGGTTGGAGTTCCGTGCGGTCGAGCGTGCAGCCGGAACTCCCCGTCGCGGCCGCTGAGATGGCGCCGAACCAAAGCAGCCCAAGCGCGGCGATCGTCGACAATGGGCCGAGCGCGCGCGCCTTTCGCAAATGGCGGACGTGGTTGAGCATGGGTAGATTGCTACCGAAAATTGATTACGGTTGCTTTGCACCGTCCCCTAAAATTTGGCGCATCCCGACGGCCGACAATCACCCCCCCACTCCCCGTTAACCGAACGCTAACCACACACTGGGCAAAACTTGCCGGGTGAGGCGCTTTGAGCTGCGCCGTCGGGGTGGGACCTAAAGCCGGTGCAAGGTTTCTTCGATTTCGTAAAGTCGCTCGGCGCGGCGCGGCTGGCGGCCATGGGCGCGGTGACCCTGGCCCTGATCGGCTTCTTCGCCTTCCTGATGATCCAGATGACGACGCCGACCATGGTGCCCTTGTACACCGATCTGGCGGTCGACGATTCCGCCTCCATCATCAAGGAGCTGGAGCGCCAGGGCATCGACTACAAGCTCAAGAACGACGGCGCCAGCATCCTGGTCGCCCGCGACAAGGTCGCGCGTCTGCGCATGAAACTGGCCGAGGGCGGTCTGCCCAAGGGCGGCGGCGTCGGCTACGAGATCTTCGACAAGTCGGACGCGCTCGGCGCCACCACCTTCATCCAGAACATCAATCACCTGCGCGCGCTCGAAGGCGAGCTCGCGCGCACCATCCGCTCGCTCGACCGGGTCGAGGCCGCGCGCGTGCATCTGGTGCTGCCCGACCGGCCGCTGTTCTCGCGCGACAAGGTCGAGGCCTCGGCCTCGATCGTGCTCAAGGTGCGCGGCACGCTGGAGCCGAGCCAGGTGCGCGCCATCCGCCATCTGGTCGCGAGCGCCGTGAACGGCATGAAGCCGGAGCGCGTCTCGGTGATCGACGAGACCGGCCGCCTGCTCGCCGACGGCGCCAAGACCGACGACCAGCTTTCCGGCGCCGCCGTCGACGAGCGCAAGACGGCCTACGAGCGCCGGCTGCGCGGCGAGGTCGAGAACATCGTGTCCTCGGTGGTCGGCCCCGGCCATTCGCGCGTGCAGATTACCGCCGACTTCGATCTGAACCGCATCACGCAGACCTCGGACAAGTACGATCCCGACAGCAAGGTCGTGCGCTCGAGCCAGACGCGGGAGGAGCAGACCTCGAACGGCGACGGCAAGGTGGGCGGGCCGGTGTCGGTCAGCAACGAATTGCCGGGCGCCAACGGGACCAATCCCGGGAGCGCGCGCGACCAGAGCCGCAAGAGCGAGGAAGTCGTCAATTACGAGATTTCGCGCACCACCAAGACCGAGGTGATCGAGCCCGGCCGCGTCAACCGCATCTCGGCGGCGGTGCTGGTCGACGGCATCTATTCCAAGAACGACAAGGGCGAGATGGTCTATCAGCCGCGCTCGAAGGAGGAGATCGACCGCATCGCCGCCTTGGTGCGCTCGGCCATCGGCTTCGACGCCAAGCGCGGCGACCAGTTGGAGGTGGTCAATCTGCGCTTCGCCGAGACGACGCCGCAGCCGATCAACGAGCCGACCGGCTGGATGAGCTATCTGCAGTTCACCAAGGACGACATCATGAACGCGGCCGAGACCGGCGTGATGGCGCTGCTCGGGCTGATCGTGCTTCTGATGGTGGTGCGGCCGCTGGTGCGCCGCATCGTGACGCCGGAGGGTGCGGAGGCGGGTCGGGCGGGCAATGCCGGCGTGGCGGGCGTTGCCGGCGCCATCGGGCTGCCCGGCGTGACCGTGACCGCCGGTCCCGCGGCGGGTGGCATCACCAATTCCGGCGGTCCGAGCGTTGCCATCGTCGGCGGCGACGAGGCTGTCTCCATCTCCAACCGCACCTCGGCCATGATCGACATTGCCCAGGTGCAAGGGCAGGTGCACGCGCAGTCAGTACAGAAGGTCGGCGAGATCGCGGAGAAGAATCCGCATGAGGCGGTATCGATCATCCGAAGCTGGCTCCACGAGGACGCGGCCTAGGCCATGCCATCGCTCGTTCCCGACCAGGCGATCGATAAGGCGGCGGCGGTCCGCGACGACATCGGCTCGCTGATTGCCGAGCTCGGCAAGCGCCCGCAGGTCAAGGAAGGGCGGCGCCGGCTGACCGGCCCGGAGCGCGCCGCGGTGCTCATGCTGGCGCTCGGCGAAAAATACGGCGGCAAGATCTTCGGCCTGCTCGACGACGACGAGCTGCGCGAGATCTCGGTGGTGATGTCCTCGCTCGGCACCATCCCGGCCGAATCGGTGGAAGAGCTGCTGCTCGAATTCATTTCGCGCATGTCGGCCTCCGGCGCTCTGCTCGGCAACTACGAGGCCACCGAACGGCTGCTGCAACAGTTCCTGCCGACCGATCGCGTGCACGGCATCATGGACGAAATCCGCGGACCGGCCGGCCGCAACATGTGGGAGAAGCTCGCCAACGTGCAGGAAGAGGTGCTGGCGAACTATCTCAAGAACGAATACCCGCAGACGGTCGCCGTCGTGCTCTCCAAGCTGCGGCCGGAACACGCCGCGCGCGTGCTGGCCATCCTGCCGGAAGACCTCTCGCTCGACGTGGTCAACCGCATGCTGCGGATGGAGGCGGTGCAGAAGGAAGTGATCGAGCGCGTCGAGCAGACGCTGCGCACCGAATTCATGTCCAACCTGTCGCAGACCCGAAGGCGCGACGCGCACGAAGTCATGGCGGAAATCTTCAACAATTTCGACCGCCAGACCGAAACGCGCTTCCTCACCGCTCTGGAAGAGGACAATCGCGACGCGGCCGAGCGCATCAAGGCGCTGATGTTCACCTTCGACGACCTGATCAAGCTCGACGCCGGTTCGGCGCAGACGCTGATGCGCAACATCGACAAGGACAAGCTGGCGATCGCGCTCAAGGGCGCGTCCGAAACGGTGCGCCAGTTCTTCTTCGCCAACATGTCGACGCGCGCCGCCAAGATGCTGGTCGACGACATGCAGGCGCTCGGCCCCGTGCGCCTGCGCGACGTCGACGAGGCGCAAAGCCTGCTGGTCAATATCGCCAAGGATCTCGCCGCCAAGGGCGACATCCTGATCTCCAAGAGCCGCGGCGAGGACGAACTGATCTATTGAGCGCAGGAACCCCACGACCCGGTTCATGCGCAGAGGAAAGTGAATGAAGGCGACCGCGAAATATCTGTTCGACGAGGATTTCGCCACCGGCGAGAAGCCGACCATCACCGTGGTCGAGGCCGAACGCCGGCGCGCCGACGCCGAGTCGACGGCCTATCGCAAGGGCTTCGCGGCCGGCCAGGCGCAGGCGCAAGGCGAGGCCAACGAGCGCATCGCCACGGCGCTGTCGGCGATCGCGGACGGCCTGTCGCGCGTGCATCAGGCGCTCTCCGGCATCGAGGCGCGGCTCGAAACCGAGGCCGTGGACGTGGCGGTCGCGGTCGCCGGCAAACTCGCGCCTGAACTGATCGCACGCGAGCCGCTGGCCGAAATCGCCGCGCTCGCCACCGAATGCTTCCGCCATCTGGTGACGACCCCGCATGTCGCGGTGCGCATCTCAGCCGACATCTACGAAGCCGCCAAGGCCAAGCTCGAGGACATCGCGCGCGCGCGCGGCTTCGAGGGCCGCATGATGGTGATCACCGACGAGGCGCTGCGGCCGGGCGACTGCCGCATCGAATGGGCCGAAGGCGGGCTGGTGCGCGACGAGGCCTTAACGCTCGCGACGATCAATGACACGGTGGCCCGCTATGTGGCGGCGCGCACGGCCGTACAGGATTGAATTTGGGGACGCATGCGATGAGTGACAACGACAAGGTGCCGCTGCCCGATCTCGAGAACGGCCACGCCATGCCGACGGTGGACGACGCGGGCGGACTCTCGCCTTCGGACTCCGATTCCTTCACGCGCGGCGCCGCCGATCTGGAAGCCGTGTTCGACGTGCCGGTGCAGGTCTCGGCCGTGCTCGGGCGCGCCCGCATGGATGTCGGCGACCTTTTGCGCCTCGGCCCCGGCGCCGTGCTCGAACTCGACCGCAAGGTCGGCGAGGCGATCGATATTTACGTCAACAACCGGCTGGTCGCGCGCGGCGAGGTCGTCCTGGTCGAGGACAAGCTCGGCGTGACCATGACGGAAATCATCAAGGCGGAACGGAACTGATGACGCGTTCGAGCCAATACCATTTTTCGTCATTCCGGGACGGCGCGAAGCGCCGGAGCCGGAATCCATACGCCGCGGCGCTGGGGTTATGGATTCCGGGTTCGCTCGCTGCGCTCGCGCCCCGGAATGACGCCGAATACGGAGAAATCCCATGCGCCTCCTGATCATCGGCTCCCTCGGCGGCCAGCTCACGGCGGCGAGCAAGATCGCCATGGACAAGGGCGCCAGCGTCACGCACGCCGACAGCAACGAGCAGGCGCTCGCGGTGCTGCGCTCCGGCCGCGGCGCCGACCTGTTGATGGTGGACGTGGCGCTCGACATCCGCGACCTGGTGACGCGGCTCGATGCCGAGCGCATCCATGTGCCGATCGTCGCCTGCGGCGTCACCAACGACGCGCGCGCGGCGGTGCGCGCCATCCATGCCGGCGCCAAGGAGTACATCCCGCTGCCGCCCGATCCGGAATTGATCGCGGCGGTGCTGGCGGCGGTCGCCGACGATGCGCGCGACATGATCTATCGCGACGACGTCATGGCGCGCGTGGTCAAGCTCGCGCAGCAGATCGCCGCGTCGGAGGCTTCCGTGCTGATCACCGGCGAGAGCGGCACCGGCAAGGAAGTGCTGGCGCGCTTCGTGCACAGCCGTTCGAACCGCGCGAAGAAGCCTTTCATCAGCGTCAACTGCGCGGCGATCCCGGAGAACCTGCTCGAATCCGAACTGTTCGGCCACGAGAAGGGCGCCTTCACCGGCGCGCTCGGGCGCCGCATCGGCAAGTTCGAGGAAGCCAATGGCGGCACGCTGCTGCTCGACGAAATCTCCGAGATGGATGTGCGGCTGCAGGCCAAGCTCCTGCGCGCGATCCAGGAACGGGTGATCGACCGCGTCGGCGGCGCCCGCCCGGTGCCGGTCGACATCCGCATCATCGCGACCTCGAACCGCAATCTTACCGATGCCGTGCGCGAGGGAAAATTCCGCGAAGACCTCTTATTCCGCCTCAACGTCGTGAACCTGAAGATTCCGGCGCTGCGCGAGCGCCCGGCCGATATCGGCGAGATGGCGCAGCACTTCATCAAGAAATATTCCGCCGCCAACGGCCTGCCGGTGCGTCCGCTCTCGGCCGAGGCACGCCGCGCGCTCAACGCGCATCGCTGGCCCGGCAATGTGCGCGAACTGGAGAACACGCTGCACCGGGCGGTGCTGCTGTCGAGCGGCACCGAAATCGGCATCGACGGCATCCTGTCGCCCGACGGCATGCGGCTCGATCAAGCGCGCGGCAGCGACATCGCCGCGCATGCGGCTTTTGCCGCCGAGCAGGTCACCCGCAACCTGGTCGGCCGCACCGTGGCCGAGGTCGAGCGCGATCTGATCCTGGAGACGCTCAAGCACTGCCTCGGCAACCGCACGCATGCCGCCAATATCCTCGGCATCTCGATCCGCACCCTGCGCAACAAGCTCAACGAATATGCGCATGACGGCGTGCCGGTCCCGCCGCCGCATGGCGGCGAGATGAAGGGCGCGGCGTAGGGTCGGACGACGAAGCGTAGTCTGACTTGTCATGCCCGGGCTTGACCCGGGCAACCCGCTTAGGAAAGTAGGGCTTTGAAACCCTAAGCGAGATGGCCGGGACTTTAGACGCAAAGACGGCGCTTCGCGCCTTTAGCCCGGCCCGAACGGTTCACGGTCATGCCCACACTCTACAAAATCCTCCCTGCCCCGCTCTGGCGCGAGGCTGAGCGCGCCGGCCGCTTTCGCGGCTCGCCCGTCGATTTACAGGACGGCTTCATCCATTTCTCCACCGCCGAGCAGGCCGAGGAAACAGCGCATAAACATTTCGCCGGCCAAGACGACCTGCTGCTGGTGCGTGTCGATTCCGGCATGCTCGGCGACGCGCTGAAATGGGAGCCTTCGCGCGGCGGCGCGCTATTTCCGCACCTTTACGGCGAACTCGACCTTGCCACCGTCGCGAAAGTCGAGCCGCTGCCGCTCGGGCCGGACGCGCGCCACCGCTTTCCGCCGCTTGAGCCCTGATCGCGCGCGACTGTTGCGCCCGGATCATAGTCGGCCGCCGCGCCACGCCTTAATCTGCTTCGGTTCCGGCGCGATTGGCGCGCCGGCTTCGGGGGAGACTATCGATGCGCAAACTTTTTGCTGCCACTGCCGCTGCCGCTCTGTTGTGGAGCGCCGCCGCCTTCGCGGCCGATCCGGTTGGCGAATACTCGGTCGAAGGCACTAATCCGGGCGGCAAGAGCACCTATACCGGCACCGTATCGGTCACGAAGACCGGCGAAACCTACCGCGTCGTCTGGGAAGTCGGCGGCACGCGCTATGTCGGCACCGGCATCGGCGACAAGGACTTCCTGGCCGTCTCCTACAAGTCGGGCAACGACACCGGCCTGGCGCTCTATGGCGCCGACGGCGGTAATTGGGCCGGCGTGTGGACTTATGCCGGCGGCCGCCAGGTCGGCGCCGAACTCTGGAAGCGCGAATAGGTCTCGCCGCCCCGCCAAAAGCCGCACCGGGCTTATGGCGGGGCCGCATGGGATGCTGTGCCGGCGATGGATCTCGATACCAACCGCAGCCTGATCGCCGCCGCGCTCGCGCGCATTCCGGGCGGCGACCAGGCGGCGCTGCAGACCGTCTATCGCCTCACCTCCGCGAAGCTATTCGGCGTTGCCCTGCGTATCTTGGGCGAGCGCAGCGAAGCGGAGGATGTATTGCAAGAGGTCTATGTCGCCGTCTGGCGCAAGGCGGCGGACTTCGACGCCGCGCGGGCGAGCCCGATGACCTGGCTGATCGCGATCGCGCGCAACCGGGCGATCGATCGGCTGCGCGCGAGCGGCCGGGCGCGCCGCCTGGAACCGATCGAAGCCGCCGCCGATATCGCGGACGCCGGTCCCACCGCCGAGAGCGCGCTCGCCAGCGCGCAAGGCGATGCGCGCCTGCACGGCTGCCTCGACAGTTTGGCGGCGCACGAGCAGGGCGCGCTGCGCGGCGCCTTTTTCGACGGCAACACCTATGAGGACTTGGCCGAGCGCATGAAGGTACCGCTCGGCACCATGAAAAGCTGGATCCGCAGGGCGATGATCAAGCTGAAGGCGTGTCTGGAACAATGAGCGATGCATTCGACCATAGCGGCCTGCCCGACGACGAACTGATCGCCGCCGAATATGCGCTGGGCGTTTTGAATCCGGCCGAGCGCGCCGCGGCGGCCGAACGCGTGGCGCGCGACCGCGCCTTCGCGCGGCTGGTCGCCGATTGGGAGGATCGCCTGGCGCCCTGGGCCAGCGAGATCGCCGAGGTCGCACCCCCGCCCGAGCTATGGGGGCGTATCGCCGCCCAATTGCCCGCGCCCGCGCCGCAACGCGCGGGACTTTGGGATAACCTCGCCTTCTGGCGCGGGCTGACGCTCGTGACCGGGGCGCTTGCGGCCGCCAGTGTTGGCCTATTGATCTATCTCGGCAGTCATTTTGGTCCTTTGACCCCGGAACCGCCGCTGGTGGCAAACATCGACGGCGGCGGTCGTCATCATTTCGTCGCCACCATCGATACCATTCGCGGCAATATCGCTGTGTCGCCGGCAGCCTATGCCGCCGACGCCACCCGCGTGCCCGAGCTCTGGCTCATCCCGGCCGACGGCAAGCCGCGCCCGGTCGGCCTCTTGCAGGCCGATAAACCCGTCACGCTCGCGCTGCCGGCCGATCTTGTGGACCTGGCCGAAAGCAATGCCGTCCTGGCGGTGTCGCTGGAGCCCCCCGGAGGTTCGCCCACCGGCCTGCCGACCGGTCCGGTGATCGCCACAGGCAAGCTCACGAGTCTGTGAGCACAAAGCGCGCATCCGCGCGCGAAGCCGCTCCGTAGCTCCTGGCGTGTCCGGAACGAGGCACGCATCAGAGAGCAACGGGAGCAGATCATGCAACGCATCGCTAAAATCGCACTGGCCGGTTTCGCCGCCGCGGCGCTGGCCGTCAGCCTGGGCGGAATGGGTCCTGTCTTCGCGCAGATGAAAGAGAAGACCGTCACCGTCGGCGGCGCGCCGATGTATCCCTCCAAGAACATCGTGCAGAACGCCATCCATTCGAAGGACCACACCACGCTGGTCGCCGCCGTGAAGGCCGCCGGCCTGGTCGCCACGCTGGAATCGCCCGGCCCGTTCACGGTGTTCGCGCCGACCAACGAGGCTTTCGCCAAGCTGCCGGCCGGCACCGTCGACACCCTGCTCAAGCCGGAAAACAAGAAGACCCTCACCAATGTGCTGACCTATCACGTCGTGCCCGGCCGGCTCACCGCCAAGGATCTGATGGCGAAGATCGACGCCGGCCACGGCAAGGCCATGCTGAAGACGGTCGAGGGCGCCGATCTCACCTTCGAAATGAAGGACGGCAAGCTCTGGGTCGTGGACGCCAAGGGCGATACCGCCCAGGTGACCATCCGCAACGTCATGCAGTCGAACGGCGTCATCCACGTCATCGACACCGTGCTGCTGCCGGGCTGATCCAGCCCTTCGACGCCATCCATCGCCGGGCCGGCGCCTCGCGCGTGGGTCCGGCGGTGCCATTTGGCCGGGTGTTAACCACCCGCTAACCATGAACCGGGCAAATATTGCCGGGGGTAATTTCCCACCGCGAACCGTCACATCGGCCGGGCTCACCGCGCCGGCGAGTTAAGGCATGAGCGACACCACCGCCGCGCCGGCCGGCGCCAATTTGGCCGGCATCAAGCTGCCCGCCTTCGACGACATCCGCGCCTTCATGAAGCGCGGCGACATCGCGCTCGCGATCGGCGTCCTGACCATCCTGGTCGTGCTGATCCTGCCCCTGCCGCCGATGCTGCTCGACGTGGCGCTCGCCGTTTCGATCATCTTCTCGGTGCTGATCCTGATGACGGCGCTGTTCATCCACGCGCCGCTCGAATTCTCCGCCTTCCCGACCGTGCTGTTGATCTCGACCATGCTGCGGCTGGCGCTCAACCTCGCCTCCACGCGCCTGATCCTGGCGCATGGGCACGAGGGCACCTCGGCCGCCGGCCACGTCATCGAGGCCTTCGGCAATTTCGTCATGAGCGGCAATTTCGTGATCGGCATCATCGTGTTCACGATCCTGGTGATCGTGAATTTCGTCGTGATCACAAAGGGTTCCGGCCGCATTGCGGAAGTGGCGGCGCGCTTTCACCTCGATTCGATGCCGGGCAAGCAGATGGCGATCGACGCCGAACTGTCGACCGGCGCCATCGACGACAAGGAGGCGCGCCGCCGCCGCAAGCAGCTCGAGGAGGAAGGCGGCTTCTTCGGCGCCATGGATGGCGCCTCCAAATTCGTGCGCGGCGACGCCATCGCCGGGTTGTTAGTCACCTTCATCAACGTCATCGGCGGCATGATCATCGGCATCGCCCAGCAGGGCCTGTCGTTCGCCGATGCTGCACATTCTTACACAATCCTCACCGTCGGCGACGGCCTGGTGACGCAGGTGCCGGCGCTCATCGTCTCCACCGCCGCGGGCCTTTTGGTCTCAAAGGCGGGCGTCTCGGGCGCCGCCGACAAGGCACTGCTCAAGCAGTTGTCCGGCTATCCGCAGGCGGTCGGCATGGCCGGCGGGGTGATGATCTTGATGTCGTTGTTGCCCGGCATTCCATTCCTGCCCTTTATGGCGTTGGGCGGTGGCGCCGCCGCGCTTGCCTTCGTGTTCGACAAGCGCGGCAAGCAGGCCGCCGCAGCCGAAGCCAAGAAGGCCGAAGCCGAAACCAAGACGGCGGAGGCCGCCGACGAACCGATCTCGACCGCTCTCAAGATCGACGATCTCAAGGTCGAACTCGGCTACGCGCTGCTGCCGCTGGTGAATTCGCCCGACGGCACCGATCGCCTGACCGAGCAAATCAAGGCGCTGCGCCGCTCGCTCGCCACCGAAATGGGCTTCGTGATGCCGGCCGTGCGCATCCTCGACAATGTGCAACTCGACGCCAACGCCTATGTCATCAAGATCAAGGACGTCGAGGCCGGCAGCGGCAAGATCTGGGCCGGTCAATACATGGTCATGGATCCCGCGGGCGGCCAGGTGAAGCTGCCGGGCACGCACACCACCGAGCCGACCTTCGGCCTGCCGGCGACCTGGGTCGACGCCGCGCTCAAGGAAGAAGCCTCGATGAAGGGCTACACGGTGGTGGACGCCGCCACCGTGCTGTCGACGCATCTCACCGAACTGCTCAAGAGCAACATGTCGGAGCTGTTGTCCTATGGCGAGGTGCAGAAGCTCCTGAAGGAATTGCCGAAGGACCAGGGCGACCTGGTCAAGGACCTGGTGCCGTCACTGATCACCGTCTCCGGCATCCAGCGCGTGCTGCAGATGCTGCTCAGCGAGCGCGTCTCGATCCGCGATCTCTCCACGATCCTGGAAGGCATCGCCGAAGGCGTCGGCGGAACGCGCAACCCGGCGGTGCTGGTCGAACATGTGCGCGTGCGCCTCGCGCGCCAACTTTGCGCCCAGCACACCGCTCCGGGCGGCTATCTGCCGCTGATCGCACTGTCGGCGCGCTGGGAGCAGGCCTTCGCCGAATCGCTGGTCGGCCAGGGCGACGACCGCCAGCTCGCGATGCAGCCCTCCAAGCTCACCGAATTCATCACGCTGGTGCGCGAGCGGTTCGAGGCGGCGGCGCGCGAAGGCGAGGCGCCGGTCATGGTCACCTCGGGGAACATCCGGCCCTTCGTGCGCGGCATCGTCGAGCGCTTCCGCTCGCAGACGCCGGTGATGTCGCAGGCCGAGATTCACCCGCGCGCGAGACTAAAGACGGTGGGGAGCATCTAGAACGACCCAAGTGCCGTCCCGAGCGCGATGACGGTCACGAAAGCGCGCTGCGCGCCGGCTATCCCCACCGTACGATACGAAGCGGCGGCGGCAGAACGCTTCAGCCGCGAAACGCAAGCCAAGTCGACAGGATAAGTCCGGCGAGGATTGCGCACAGGCCCATGCATCAGCACTCCGTCAGCAGCACGTCCAGATCGGCCGTCGATCGCGTGCCGATGTCCGTGCCATGCAGAGCGAGAAATTCACTCGCGGCCCGGCGGCCCTCCGTCCGGAGCATCGTCAAAAACTCCCACTCGCCATTGAGCTTCGAGGAGGCACCAAATTCAGCCAACATGTCCGTCATGATTCGATGCATGCGCATCTGCGCCCATCGGCCCCCTTCGCCGGTCCCCGCATCGGCGACCCTTCGAAGCAGGGCGATCATACGCAGTTCCTTCGCCAACGCCGAATTGAATGAGATTTCATTGATCCGATTGAGGATCTCCGCGGCCGTGCGCGGGGTTTCGGGGCGATCTGTCGGGTTGATTTGCACCAGGATCGTATCGTGCGCATCGCTCTCGCGGACCAGCGGCGTAATGGTGGGATTGCCCGCGAAGCCGCCATCCCAATATGCCTCGCCGGCAATCTCAACCGCTTGAAACATGGTCGGCAGGCAGGCCGAGGCCAACAGGACATCCGCCGTGATCTCCGCATTGCGGAAAATCCGCCCGCGCCCCGTCCGCACCTTGGTCGCGGTGATAAACAGTTTGATCGGAGATTGCGTCAGGCGATCGAAATCGATGCTATCGGCCAGAATTCCGCGCAACGGATTCAGGTCGAGAGGATTGAGATTGTAAGGCGAAGCCAATCGCGACATCAGGTCCATCGCGATGTAAGCCGGCGAGGTATCCAAGGTCCACCGGCCCATCAGGCGGTCCCAAGGCGAGCGCTGAAGCGGGCTGAATTTTGCCGCGTGCGCGACGCGCTCCCAGTACCGATCGAGCGCGGCGCGCGCGCCGTCGCCGCCCGCCACGGTCCATCCATCGGCAAGCACCGCCGCGTTCATGGCGCCCGCCGATGTCCCCGAAATCGCGTCGATGCGAAGCCATTTTTCTTCGAGCAAACGGTCCAGAACGCCCCAAGTGAAGGCGCCGTGCGATCCGCCACCCTGAAGCGCAAGGTCAATCAGCACAGGGTCTCGGTCCATTGCTCTGATCCAAGCGGAGCCGCCTCGAAGCCCGGCAGCCCGGGGAACCGCCTGCGAGATCGAACGCAGATATGGGCGGACCGACCCCATCGCAATGATCGGGCTCGGCATTGGTCAACATATGGTTTGCACCGCACGACCGGCGACCGTCCGTAGCGCAATCGTCGCACCTCAAAATCTCACATAAGGCGTTATGCCCCTGTTCTGCCCATGACGAGGGACGGCACGGAGGCCGCGCCGGATGGCGGTGCTCGTCGTCTCGGCCGCCATCCGGCCCTTCGTGCGCGGGCGCCAGCGAGCGCTTCCGCCCGCAGACGCCGGTGATGTCGCAGGCCGAGATTCACCCGCGCGTGCGGCTAAAGACGGTGTGGAGCATCTAGCGAGCCCGCAAGCGGCCGGCGACTGCCGCGCCACCGCGTTCTGATCTCTCGTCGGACAACTTTCTACGGGAAAACATCCGAAAGCGGACGACGACGACGGGCACAAAAAAGCGGTGCCCCGCCACGAGCTATCACGCGGCGCGACATAGTCCGGCCACATAATTTCGCCCTTTTCGATCCGCCAAGTCCGGCTTTCCATTCGCCGCGAAATATGCGAATGGGGAACGCCTGTGGTGGGCCCAGTTTGCGGGGGCGATCGGGGGAATCATGAACGTTCGGCGTCTTTGCGTTGCCACAAGCCTGGTGGCCGCTTTTTCCACTTTGGCAATCCACCAAGTCGCAGCCGCGTCGAAGGTGGCCTCGCCCGTTCTCAACACGCTTTTCCGCTTCAACAGCACCAACGGCGCCACGCCGCAAGCCGGCCTGACCGCCGATCCGTCCGGCAACGGCACCCTGTTCGGGGCAACCTCCGGCGGCGGCGCCTCTGGCATCGGCACGATCTTCAAGCTCGCGCCGCCGGCCAAGGGCAAAACGACTTGGCGGTTCAACACTTTGTACAGTTTTCAGGGCAATGGCACCAAGGCTGACGGGAGAAACCCGCAATCCCCGGTGCTGATCGACCCCAAGAACGGATTTATTTACGGCGTGACGTTCAACGGCGGTCCGAACGAATACGGCACGGTGTTCCAATTGCGACCGCCGAAATCCGGTACGACGGCATGGCAGGAATCGATCCTGGCCAACTTCCAGAATGCCACCGCGCGGGGGCAAAATCCGCGCGGCGCTCTCGCCTTCGACAGCGACGGCAGCCTCGTCGGAACCGCCGTGCTGGGCGGCCGCTACAACGACGGTACCGCCTTTCGTTTGGTCCCGCCGAACGGCAAGGTCGGTTGGCAATTCAAGCTGATGCAAAACTTCGGCGTGACCAGCGCCGATAGCATGCAGCCCAATGGCGGCGTGGTCCGCGATCCGTCGAGCGGCGTGCTGTACGGCACCAGCAGCGCCGGCGGCGCCGGCGGAAAGGGCACCGTCTTCAGTCTGAAGGCGGTCAAAGGCGGCTGGAAAGAGACGATCCTGTACAGCTTCCGGGGCGGCAACGACGGCGCCACGCCGCTCGGCAATCTGATCATCGGCTCCGACGGCTCGCTTTACGGCGCGACCGCGCTCGGCGGCGCATATAATAGCGGCGTCGTCTTCCAACTCGTGCCTCCGACCGGCAGCGGAACGAAGTGGACGTTGCGAAACCTGCACCAATTTCTCGGCGGCACCAATGACGGCATGCAGCCCCAGAGCCTCGCCATCGGAAGCAAGGGTGTGCTGTACGGCTCGACCCTGTACGGCGGCGGCTCGACCGTTTGCTCGGGCGGCTGCGGCACCGTGTATCAACTGACGCCGCCCCCGTCCGGCAGCAAGATCTGGAAAGAGGTCATACTCCATCGGTTCTCGGGCAAGGCCGATTCGGCGGCGCCGCAGGGCATGTTGGTCGTCGACACCGCCGACAACGACACGCTCTATGGCACGACGATCGGTGGCTATAGTGGCACCGACGTCGGCACGATCTTCCGGTTGCGGCACTAACAGCCCTCGCCGTCACAAGTCACCGGCACTTGCATCGGCCCAGGGTTTTCGCGCTCTGGGCCGATTGCTTTGCAGACGCGGACGTTCGATCAAGTTGCAGCCGGACAGCCGTCGGCTCAGCAACGCCCGGTCCGCCGCCGCTTTGCCGCCTTGCGCAGATGCTCGGTGAAGAGCTGAACGGCCGGGCTGATGCTGCGATGCTTCAGCATGAGAATCGCGATCGGCCTCGGTTTCGCATTGAGATCGATCGGCAATGCGCGCAGCGCCCATTGCCGCGCATTGTATTGCAACACCGAGGCCGGCAGCACCGTGAGGAAGCGCCCGGTCGCCAGCAAATGATTGCGCATCAGCACGAATGAGGACTCGATGCGGCCGGTGGGAACTTTCAGTCCCTGCCCCTGGAACGCCTCCTGCATGATTTCGCGCACGACCAGTGAAGCCGGCACGATCCAAGCCTCGCCCTGCAAGTCGGCAAGTGTCACGTTGCGACGCTTGACCCACGGGCTTTTGGCGCCGGCAACAACCAAATGCGAATCGTCAAACAGCACCTCGATGGTGAGATCGTCGTCGGAAAATGCCGCCGGCACCCGCGCCACCATGAGATCGACGCTGCGCTCCCGCAATTGGCGAAATTCCAACGTCGTGGCATCCGCCTCGACCACGCGGCAGACGATGTCGGGATAGCGGCGCGAAAAGCCGTCGAGCACGCCGGGGATCAGCCCGCCGGCGAGGAATTCCGGACAGGCGATGCGCACCTCGCCGGCGGCCTCATCCGTGAGCGCCTCGATCTCTTTGACCGCCCCGTGCAGTTCGTCGAAAACGGCGTCGCTCCGCTTGAGCAGGGCCTTCGCATAGATCGTCGGTTCGACGCCCTTGGCGCTGCGGTCGAACAAGCGCACGCCCAACGCCGCTTCGAGATTCGCGATTGAATCGGACACCACCGACTGCGAGGTCGACAGGTGCACGGCCGCCTTCGCCATGCTTCCCCAACGTGCAACATAAGACAGAGCGTGCAGGTCGCGCAGCGCGATGCGCCGCCCGATCCGGCTGTCCCAGTCCAGGCGCGGCTTGGGCGAGCGGGGCTTGTCGGCGCGAGAATTGGCCATCGGATTTTCCGATATCTATATCGTTATTTAACGATAGCAGGGCGGTCTGGGTCTGCCTAGGCTGCCCGGCAGCACCCGCACCGGAGAGGAACCGTTCATGCCGAAGCAGCGCATCAGCTACGTCCCGCTGGAACAGATGGATGCCGACATGCGCCGGGAGATGGAGCGTTGCCAGCGCGAGGGCACGCCGCGGCCGGAAAGCTCGGCCGTGCGCGCGCATGTGCCGGCCGCCTTCTGGTTTTTCGCGAAGAGCTGGAACGATCTATACCGCAACGGTATCGCCGATCACGGGCTCAAAGAGCTGGCGCGGCTCTACGTGTCGCGTTCGGTGCAATGCGAATATTGCGGCAATCAACGCTCGGTGAAAGCGACGAAAAGCGGCACGGTCATCGAGGACCAGGTGCTCGATCTACTGAACTTCGAGCAGTCGACCCGCTTCAACGACAAACAGAAGGCCGTGCTCGCTTATGCCGAGGCGATCGTCTGGCACCTCAACACGGACGACGCGTTCTGGGACCGCCTGCATGCGCATTTCAGCGAGCCGGAACTGGTCGAGATCGGCTGCATGATCGGCCTCACGCTCGGCCAGCAGAGCTGGCTGCGGCTGCTCAATATCGACCATCACGAGGTCTTGGCCGGCACCGACGCCTCCATGGCGCCGGGCTTCGAGACGCGGGGCGCGCTTCATGCCAGCAAGGCCTCGCCCGAGTACTGGGCGAAGACCGAACCGCAGCGCTGACGACCGCCGCAGCGGCGCGCAGCGCATTGGGCGATCGCCGATGTGCCGGCTCTACTCCGCCGCTTCCACCGGCACGACTGGCGCGTCATGGGCGTGCGTCTTGGCGCGGATCGCTTCGTCGCGCTTCTTGCGTGCAAGGGCCGCCTCGCCGCCCGTGGTGGCATGATAGAGCGAGAGCGCGTCGAACTCGTCGGCCTGCGGCGGCGCAATGGCGAGATCGGAATAGGTCCAGCGGTCTTCCGCCTTGAGCGCACGATCGAGCATCGCCTTGCAGCGCAGATAGACGCGGGCGTATTTGAACACCTTCAGCGCCGTGCCGCCCCAATACTTCGTATAGAACACCAGCGGATTTTCGAGCGGCAGGCCGGAGCGGCGGTCGCGGCGGGATTTCAGCCGCAGCGCGCCGCCTTCGAGCGGGTGCACGCCTTCGAACAGGATCATCAAATAGAACCACAGAATAGTCGACAACGTCGTGCTCGGCCGGCCGATCTTGTTCGCGCAGGTGCGCCGCAGGATCGTTTCGATATGCTCAGGCGTATAGAAGGTGTGCCAGGCGGCGCGATAGGCCTCCTCCCACTCCGCATCCGACATCTTGCCTGAATGATGCGAGACGCGGTGGTTGAGATCGTATTTGTTCATATCGGGGTCCATCCAGACCCCTTTCGCCGCCAGGTTCTTGTGATCCTCCGAGCCGGGCAGCGGCGTGAGGAAGAAGAACTCGAGAATATCGATCGGCAATTCGCGCTTGATGATCTCGATGTCGCGCAGGATCGAGGCCTTGGTGTCGGCCGGGAAGCCAAGGATATAGCCGGCATAGGTGATGGCGCCGTGATTGCGCCACATCTGCAGCATCTCGCGATATTCGGTGATCTTGTTCTGCCGCTTCTTGGCGGCAATCAGGTTGTCCGGATTGATGTTCTCCAGCCCGATGAAGACGCGCCGCACGCCCGCGCGTGTCGCCTTCTCGATAAAGCCCGGAATCTTGTGGCAAAGCGTATCGACCTGGATCGTGAAGCCGATATTCATCTTCTCGCCTTCCCGCATCGCGATCATGCGGTCGAACAAAGGCTCCCAGGACGAGTTGCGGGCGAAATTGTCGTCGGTGATGAAGAAGCGCTTGATGCCCGCCGCATAGTTCTCACGCACGATCTGTTCCAGATCGTCGGCCGAGCGGATGCGGCTCTTGCGTCCCTGCACATTGATGATGGTGCAGAACGAGCACTGGTACGGGCAGCCGCGGCCGAGATCGATCGACGACAGCGAGCCGGACGTACGCGCGACATGCTTCTTGGGGAGGAACGGCGGCGGCTCGCCAGCGAGCTGCGGCAGGTCGTCCATGTGATTGTAGAGCGGCTTGAGCGCGCCGTTCCAGGCATCGCACAACACCTCGTCGAGCCGACGCTCTTCCGCTTCGCCCGCGAAGAAGGAGATCCCCATGGCCTGCGCGGCTTTGATGTCGGCCGGCAGTTCGGGCAACATGGCGATACAGCCCGACACATGGAAGCCGCCGATGGACACCGGCAGGCCGGCGTCCAGGAACGGCCGCGCCAAATCGACCGCGCGCGGAAACTGGTTCGACTGCACACCGACCAGCCCGATCAGCGCCCGCCCGCCCTCGCGGCGGATCATGTCGATGATCTTATCGGGCCGCACCCGCCGGTTGGTCTCGTCGTAGGTATGCAGACGCATTTCGACGCCGGCGCCGAGCACCTCGCGCTTGCGCGCGTCCTCGGCCAGCGCATTCAGGCAGGCCAGCGTGTTCGACGGTATTGCCGAGCGGAACCATTGGATGGGATAGCCGTCGTCGTCGTAATGCGTCGGCTTGATCATCACGAAATGAAACAGCTTGGCCGTCTGGTCGCCGGTCGGACGCATTAGGGTCCCGCCCCACTTGATGAAAAAATCTGCAATTTACATTGTAGCGGAGTTTGCCCCCGTCGCGAGCTATTTCTGACGTTGAATCATACCGCTGCGGCCAACTTGGCCCTTCCGAAGCGGGGTCGTCATCCCCATATAGCCTATGTTCATTGACACTCGTTCGGCGCTGCCCGATCGCTTTGGAGAGATAATCATGGAGAAATTCGATTACGGCGCGGCGGCCGAATTGTTTCCTGCGCGCAACCGCAAGGTCGCCAGCAAGCTCAAATATCGCCGTTTCGCACGCGCGGCCGAAGCCGTTCAGTTCGCCATCGAGGAATTGCCGGAAGCGCTGCTGCTCGGCGCCTATATCGAGGTGGACGAGCGTCGCTACGGCCACCGCGAGATTCGCGCCCTCTACGAGAACGAGCGCTATCCGCTGAAAAAGCAGGCGCACGCCGCTTAAAGGGCCGGCACGCGGGTCCCGCGTGCCCCCAGCATGCCCGGCTGTGGCCACGATCATGCCGCGGTAAGGTCCAAAAAACCCCCATTGTCAATGCTTTTCAACGTTCCGTGAGCGGCCCTTGGGAACCCTCGGGCCGCCCCTACGTTGTTGCACGAATGGTTTTGAACCTTACGCGAGGCCGGTGCGACTGAAGGAAGCCGTGCCCGCAGGCTGCCACTTGGGAGGCTGCCATGAACTGGTCGATGTACACAGCGGATCGCACAACGCACCTGAAGATCGTCGTGGTCGGTCTTGCCGCCGCCCTGCTGATCGCCGTGATCGGCATTGCCGCGCGCAACCTCAATCTCGGCACCGACGTGCTGACCGCTCAGAATCCAACCGTGATCAAGGCCGGCGGGCCGGTGAACTTCTCGGACCGTGACGGGCCGACCATCCGCTGACGATCTTGGTCCGAACAAATTTCTGCTGGAACCTCCCCCTCGGCGCGCCCCTCTCGGGCGCGCCATTCTTGTGGCCGCTTGTCGCGCCACGATCCATGGCCGAATCAGCCGAAGGGCCGCTAGAACCCATTCATGCCGCCTGCCTTGCCGCGCCTGTCCGCCCTCGCTCTGATCGCCACCTCCCTCCTCGCGGGAGGCCCGGCTGCCGCGCAGGCCCTCGTCAGCCCGTCAGCGATCGCGGAGTACCGGGCCAAGCTGGCGCAGTTCGAGCAGGCGCACGCGCCCTATGAGCGCCGGGCCTCGGCCTATTGGGACCAGGTGTCCGAGAAACGCCGTCTGCGCAACGCCAAGCGGCGCCAACATCTCCCCATCGACCTTGACGACTACGTGCTCGCGCAGCCGCCGATCTATAGCGGGCCGCCGCGCCCGATCGATCCGGAGCACCCGAGCGAGCCGCCGCCGGAACAGGTGCCCATTCCGGTGCTCGCCGACTTCCTGACGGCGGCTGCCTCCGAGTTCGGCTTCGTGCCCGACCGGCCGCAGAACGAAGGCGAGTTCAAGCGCGCCTATGCGCGCGCGGCGATGAGCGCAGGGCTCACGCGCGAGCAGGTGATCGGGGTCTATGCGTTCGAGACCGGCGGCAACGGCACCTATGACATGCAGGCCGGCGTGACGCCGACGCGCACGCGCGCGATCTCTCCCGCCGTCGGCTACAACCAGTTGCTCTCCACCAACACCGTCTCGCTGCTCGCCGAATACGGCAACCGTTATCTCGCCGCGCTACGCATGAAAGCGATCACGCTGCGTGGCGAGGCGCGGCGCCTGTTCGACCGCAAGACCGAGGCGCTCAAGCGCATGATCGCTTATAGCCGCTCGGTGCCGAACCGCTGGAGCGAGCACGACCGGCTTGCCAAGACCACGCGCGGCGGCTGGGGCGTGCACGCCGCCGTGCTCGACATCGACATCGGCCCGCTTCTGCAGGTGCAGAAGCTCGTCGATTCCGTGCAGTTCGCGCGCGCCAAGGGCTATGCCGCCCCGCTCACCGCGCCCGAGCTCGAATTGATGAATCTGACCGGCGACGGCAACGGCTTCGACATGCTGACCATGCCGCAGGAATTGCGCGAGCGCGTGCCGACCGCAAACTTCTTCCAGCGCCAGGGCTACGAGCGCAACCCGGTGGCGCGCAAGACCGGCGTGGTGGCAAAGCTGATCGCCGACATCGCGGCCAAGATGGCACGCGGCGAGCGCTCCGCCGGGGCCAAAGAAATGGCGGCGGCGTTCTAGAAAAACCGGCAGAATGCCCGGATGGAACTTTACCTCGGTCTCCTGCAACTGTCGCTGATGCACATCCTCATGGCGATGGTGCCCGGCCCCAACACGATGGTGGTGAGCTATCACGCGGCCAGCGCCTCGCGGCGAGCCGGCCTCGAGGCCGTGCTTGGCATCGCGCTCGGCTCCACCATCTGGGTGACGCTGAGCCTTGCCGGCGTCGGCATCGTCCTGCTCGATGCGGGCCTGCTCTACCGGGCGCTGCGACTGTTGGGTGCGGCCTATCTGTTCTATGTCGGGGTGCGCCTGCTGCGGGCCGGCCGGACGGACAAGCCCGCCTTGCAGGCCGCGCCCGGTGGACGCTCGCCGGTGCTCGCCGGCCTTTTGACGACGCTGAGCAATCCGAAGTCGGCCGTGTTCTGGACCAGCGCCTTCGTGGTGCTGGTGCCCGCGCATGCGCCGTTCTGGTTTTATGGCGCCGTCGTGCTGATCATCGCGGTGCAGTCGTCGCTCTGGTACGGCATCGTGGCGTTGATGCTATCGACGCCGTTCGCGCGCCAGCACTATGCCCGCTTTGCCGGCTGGCTCGACCGCGTGGCCGGGATGGTCATGATCGGCTTCGGACTGAAGCTCGCCAACGATTTGCGCAAGGAACTCGGGCGCTGAGGCACGCGCCTCAAACCCGCACCCCGCCGGCGTTAAAACGCGCCGCCGCGATAGGTCCGCTATAGTCCCTTCATCGTAAAGCGCTGGCCTTCGATATTCACGATTGCGGCGGCGTTGCTCTGAGCCCACATCACGACGAAGGTCGTGGTGGCGAGTGCCGCTGCCCGCGGCTGCCATTCATCGTTGGCGGTCGTGGTATTGACGCGGAATTCAACATTCAACGGATTGCCGTTCTTGTCATAGCCTTGGGCATAGACGCCCTTGCCCGACCCGTCCTGGTTGAGCGACGTCCATGCCACCAGGAATCCGCCGTCGGGGAAACTCGCGAGCGACGGTTCGGACTGGTTGCTCGCGGTCGTCCTGTTGACCCTGAACTCGCCGCCGAGCTTTGCACCGGTTGGGTTGAAGCGCTGCGCATAGACGCCGAGGCCGGACCCGTCCTGGCCTGCCGAAGTCCAGGCGACCACGAAACCGATCGAGGATGAAGCGGCGACCGGCTGGATCTGATTACTCGAGCGACTCGAATTGACGATAAACTCGCCACCAAGTCTCGCGCCGGCGCTGTTGAAGCGCTGTCCGTAGACGTCGAAGCCGAATTGGCTTTGCTGGTTCGAGGCCCACACCACCACAAAGCCGGTGCCGAGCACGGCCACCGACGGCGTCGTCTGATTGCCGCTGGTCGTCGTGTTGACCCTAAACTCGCCGCCGACTTTTGCGCCATATGTATTGAAGCGCTGCGCGTATATGCCGAGGCCCGAGCCGTCCTGCCCCATCGAGGTCCACGCCGCCACGAATCCACCATCGGCCAGCGCCGCGACCGAAGGCTGAAACTGGCTCTGCGTCGTCGTGGTATTGACTCTGAACTCGGCGCCGCTTTTAGCGCCGGTTTTGCTGTAACGTTGCGCGTAGACCCCCAGGCCCGAACCGTCTTCGCCATTCGATGTCCACACGACGATAAAGCCGCCGTCGGCAAGCGTGGCGATGGCGGGCTGGGTCTGATCGCCTGCCGTCGTGGTGTTTACCTTGAACTCGCCGCCCGCCTTGGCCGCGTTGCTGGCAAACCGCTGACCGTAGATGCCGTAACCCGAGCCGTCCTCGCCCTTGGCTTGCCATACCGCGACATAGCTGCCTTTGGCGAGCGCCGCCACCGCCGGCAATTGCTTTGGATTAGATTTGTCGCCGCCGGAGGTGTTGACCTGGAATTGCGTGCCGACGCGGGCGTTGACCGTCTCGGTCACAGGGGTTGCGCTGCTCGGCGCCCAATTGGTCGAGCCGCCATAGCTTGCTGTGATCTTGTGACCGCCGATCCCGAACGCCGCAGTCGTCAGGCTCGCCGATCCCCCCGACAGTGACCGGGTTCCGAGCACCGCAGCACCATCGCGAAATGTCACCGTGCCGGCCGGAGTGCCCGCGGCCGGCGCCACCGCCGCTACCGTGGCAACGAGCTTGACGGCGCGGCCGGGCGTCGTCGGATTGGGCGACGCCGTCAGCGTGCTATTGGTCGCGCCTTGTTGCACCGTCTGTGTCAACGCAGCCGAAGTCGCGGCCGCGAAAGTCGCATTCCCGCCGTACACGGCGGTGATCGAATGCGAGCCGGCGTCAAGCGCCGATGTGCTCAGGCTCGCGCTACCGGACGACAACGATGCAATGCCGAGCGTCGCTGCCCCATCCTTGAAGGTCACCGTTCCGGTCGGCGTGCCGCCATTGCCGCCGACAAAAGCGGTCAAGGTCACGGACTGGCCGAACGAACTCGGATTGTCGGAACTGGTGACGAGCGCACCGGTCGGAACGTTGTAACTGAACGTTCCGGCCCAGGTGGTCGACCCGCCCGACGTGGTCACGACCACAGGCACCGTGCCCGCGGCATGGGGCGGCGTGAACGCGATGATGGTCGTATCGTTGATCACGTATGTGGCGGCGGCGTCGACACCACCGAAGGTTACGCTTGCTCCCGTCAGATCGCTGCCAAGGATACTGGTGAGAGCCCCACCTTCGGTCGGGCTGCTACCCGGACTGACGGATGAGAGCTGCGGCGGGCGTACGAACACCCAGGCCGCACCGGCGCCCGAGTTATCAAAATATCCGCCAACGATCGCGGCATTGCCGTCGGCGGACAGCGCAACCGACGCGCCTTGCCGCGCAACGCCGACGGTGCCGTCGCCCACCAGTTTGCTGCCCTCCTGATTCCATGAGCCGCTGCCATCACGCCTGAATACCCACGTTGCCCCGACGTTGGAATTGTCGAGCAGTCCGCCCATGATTGCGGTGCTTCCGTCGGATGATAGTGCGACTGACGTGGCCTGGCTGGCGTGTCCGATAGCACCCGCGCCCACCAGTTTGTTGCCTTGCTGGCTCCAGACACTGTTGTTGTCACGCGTGAACACCCAAGCCGCCCCGGTATTGGAATTATCCGAATTGCCGCCGACGATCGCGGTATTGCCGTCCGCGGACAGGGAGACGGACGAGCCCTGCCTCGCTGATCCGGCGGCGCCGGTGCCGACCAATTTGTTGCCTTGCTGGGACCAGTTGCCATTGACGTCGCGGGTGAACACCCAGGCCGCGCCGGCGCTGGAATTGTCGTTGTTGCCGCCAAAGATCGCCGTATTGCCGTCCGCGGACAGAGCGACCGACCAGCCCTGACTTGCCGCTCCGACGGCGTCGCTGCCGGTCAGTTTGGCTTGCTGGCTCCAGGAGCCGTTGCTGTCGCGGGTGAATATCCACACTGCACCCGCGTTGGAGTTGTCCACGCTACCGCCGACAATTGCGGTATTGCCATCGGCCGACAGAGCAACCGACACACCTTGTTGCGCCGCGCCGATGGCGCCCGCGCCGACCAGCTTAGTGCCTTGCTGGCTCCAGGTGCCGTTGCTGGCGCGGGTGAATATCCAGGCTGCGCCGGAAAAGGAGTCGTCGGAATAGCCTCCAAGGATCGCCGTCTTGCCGTCCGCAGACAGGGCAGCCGACCAGCCCTGACTCGCCGCACCGATGGCGCCGGTGCCAACGAGCTTGCTGCCCTGCTGGCTCCATGCGCCGTTGGCCGCGCGCGTGAACACCCACGCGGCGCCGGCGCCCGAGTTGTCAAAATAACCGCCTACGACAGCCGTGTTGCCATCCGCCGACAGAGCGACCGATGTGCCCTGGTCGCCGGACCCGTTGGCGCCGGTGCCAACCAGCTTGCTACCCTGTTGGACGAACTGCGCATCCGCGGCTCGAGGCGACAACATGAGGGCCGCACAGGCGAGGGCGGCGAGGCAGAACGTCCGCACCGCCTTCTGCACAAGATTCGCTTGAGCAGGCATTTTCATCTCCCGTATCTGCCAGGAAGCGACGGGAGATTGGAGTTTTCGGCCGTCCACCGACAGCCGCTGTTCGGCTCACAAGTTGTTAGCTTTCACGCAAGGTCGGCGACGGTCGCCTTAGGCGGTGGCCCGGCTTTCGCCGGAGCCGCCGGTCGGCCAACGATGACGCCGAGCAGCCGCAACAGCCGCAGCCACCGGTGCACTATGCAATCGGCCAGCAACCGTCGCCAGGCTGATCTGCCGGAACACTTCCGGGTCGACCAGGCGGCGCATTTCGAGGCCCGGCAGCAGCGGCAGGTTCTCGGGCATCACGGCGCAGCCGAGACCGGCGCGAACCAGAGACTGTATCCAGTCTTCGCGCTCGCCGACGTAGCGGACATTGACAGCATCATAAGGCTTGGCCACGCCGAGCCGGGCGAGATTCGACGGGAATTCGCAATGCAAGCGCTTGACGTAGTCTTCGCCTTCGAGCTCGCGCATTGGCACCGCGTTCATCTGGCTGAAGCGGTGCCCGGGCGCGAAGGAGATGTAGAACGCCTCTTGGAACAACGGCGTCATGCGGATTCGCTCGTCGAGATCGGGCGAACTCGTCAGCGCGATATCGACCTCGCCGCCAAGCAGCGCGCCGCCCAGTTCTTCGCAATTGGCTTCCCAGATGTGCAGTTCAAGTTCGGGGGCGTGCTTCCGCAGGGTTGCGAGGTAGCCAGTCAACACGTCCGCGCCGATCGAAGCAAATGCGCCCAGCTTCAGCCGCGAACCCGTTAGCTTGGTATATTCCTTGGCTTCGCGTTTGGCTGCATCGGCGGCACGGCTCATGACGGAAAAATGTTCCATCATCAACCGGCCGAGGTCCGTCAGATGCGTCAGGTGCCGTTCGCGGCGGAAAAGCTGGCCGCCGAGTTCCTCCTCCAACTGCCGGATGCCGCGGCTCAGCGAAGGGACGCTGACGCCGCACTGTTCAGCGGCGCGCGTGAAATTCAGCGTCTCCCCGGCCTTGAGGAAGTAGCGTATCTGATGCATCTCCATGGCGCCGTCCGATCAGTCCAAAAATATATTCAGCCGGATGTTAGTGTATCGATGCGCATATCGCCAGCGCAGCCCGGCTGGTGCGAGCACAGGTCCGAGCCGGTATGACTCCCGATGATCGATTGGATTGACGTCGGCGCGGTTGCGGTCATGCCGCCCGAATTCGTGGCAGTAACGCGGCCTGCGATGATCGACCGCGCGTCGCGCGACGGCCCCTCACGGACCTTCATCGCGCCTTCATAGCCGTCGCCTTTAACGAGCGTCTAACCGAAATGGTCATGGGTTTGCGCGAGCGCGACAAGACGCGCCTCAATGGCATCAACACCTGCGCCGGCCTTGATCGCAAGCACGCATCTGTTCGAGAGCTGTACAAACTCATTTCGCTGGCGCAGGCCGGCGGCGCGCCGATCAACTGACAGCGCCGCTCAAGGTGCGCGTCCGAGCCAAGGAGCTGACCTTCATCGAGGCGATCGCGCGCTCGGAAGAGGAGAGCCGGCGCGAGCCGTTGGTGCGGGGTCGCGTGCGGTCGGGGTAGTTTGCCTCTCACGCCCCTCCGGGCCGGGTGCGTGCCAAGCGACCGTGCCGCTGAAGAGACGTCCCGCGTTACACCCGCGCAGCCTGGTGCATACGCAGCGCTGCTATGCGGTCGAGCTCGGCCTGTTCGCGCGCGCTCTGCTCCGCCTTCTCGCGCTGCTGATCGCGCTCATCCAGCATCTCGACCTTCTTCAATTCCTCGAAGGCTTCGCCGAGCGCGGCCTTGGCGTCGTCGAGCTGGGTCTTGAGCTCGCCGGTCGAGCGCTTGAGGTTCTCGCGCCGCGTCATGGCGGCCTTGGCATAGGTCGGATAGGCGAAATGGCCTGGATCGTGGATACCGGCGCGGTCCTGCTCGACCTTGATCTCGCGTTCAAGCTCGGTGGCGATGCGCTCGAACTCGGCGATCATGGCCTCGATCTGCGCGACCTTGCGGCGTTTTTCGTCGACCTGGAATTTCTTCAGGCGGATGAGGGTTTCGCGTGACTTCATCGACTTGATACTCCCCCGAAGCCCCGGATTGCCGCCCGCTCAAGGCCTTAGGCGGCCCGGCGCGGACGGAGCGGACGTTCCGGAGGGCGACTGTGGGGCAATAACGTTAGTTTTCTGTTTCCGCGGTCGTCAGGATTTGGGCCAACCGGCGATATCCTTCGCCCAGCGTCGAGGCCTCATCCTTGCCCTGGCCCAGGAACGCCTCCAGCGGCTTTTGCAGCGCGATGGCCTCGTCGACGTCCGCGCTGGAACCCGGCCGGTAGGCGCCCAGCCGGATGAGTTCCTCCATGTCGGAGTAGGTCGCCAGGACTTGGCGCGCCCGCGCGATGACGGGCAGGAAGGCGGGATCGGCCGCCCGCGGCATGGTGCGCGAGATCGATTTGAGGATATTGATGGCGGGATAGCGCCCGCGCTCGGCGATGGCGCGCTCCATCACGATATGGCCGTCGAGAATGCCGCGCACCGCGTCGGCCACTGGCTCATTATGATCGTCGCCGTCGACCAGGACGGTGAAAATTCCGGTGATGGTACCTGGATCGGGACCCGGACCCGCGCGTTCGAGCAGGCGCGGCAATTCGGTGAACACGGTCGGCGTATAGCCTTTGGCGGTCGGTGGCTCACCGGCCGAGAGCCCGATCTCGCGCTGCGCCATGGCGAAGCGCGTGACCGAATCCATCATGACCAACACGTCCTTGTGCAGGTCGCGGAAATATTCGGCGATGGTGAGCGTGAGATAGGCGGCCTGCCGGCGCATCAGCGCCGGCTCGTCCGAGGTCGACACCACCACCACGGAGCGGGCAAGGCCCTGCGGTCCGAGGTCGTCCTGTAGGAACTCCTGCACCTCGCGGCCGCGTTCGCCGACCAGGCCAATGACCGAGACGTCGGCCGCCACGTTGCGCGCCAACATGGACAACAACACCGACTTGCCGACACCCGAGCCGGCAAAGATACCCATGCGCTGGCCCCGACAGCACGTGAGAAAGGTATTGAGCGCGCGCACCCCCAAATCGAGCGGTTCCCCGACCCGGCGCCGGGTATGCGCGGGCGGCGGCGCATTGCGGAACGGATAAGGCGCTGGGCCAGCGGGCAACGGCCCCTGCCCGTCGATCGGCTCGCCCATGGCATTGATGACGCGCCCGAGCCAGCGCTCGGACGGCCGCACAAAGCCGGCCGCGCTCGCCACCACCGCACGGCAGCCGCGCCGCACGCCCTCGAGCGCCGCAAACGGCATGGCCAGCGCGTGGTCGCCGGAAAAGCCGACCACTTCGCACGGAATCAGCCGCCCAGGTCCGGTCTCTATATTGAGTCGCGCGCCTACCGACATGGCATAGGTCGGCCCCGCCACCTCGACCATAAGCCCGCGCACGCCGACCACGCGGCCATAGGTCTCGACGCCGTCGATATCGCCGATCTGCTCAGCCAAGGCCTTCATCGTCGGTCCGCCCAGCCACCGGTGTGACCCGAATTCAACTGAACGCCCGCAACTGGCCGTAAACCCGCCCTTAGGCTTACCGTCCCTTGCCCGTTTTTAACCCGTTGTTTACCCGCGTCGTTAATCATTGGGTCATCGTCCATGGGACAAGCGGCCGCTCCAGGCGCCCGGCCGGGACGTGAAGGGCTTATGAAACCAGAGTCGGTTAGCTCCGACTCTTAAACGGGAGCATGAACCGGGCTCGTGGGAAAAAAACCGCTCTCCGGCAACAATTTAAGCCGATTCGCCGAGTCCTGCCTACGGCGTGCTTGCCAGCGAGAATCAGGTTTTGTTAACCATGCACGGATAGTGTCGAATCAGTTTGTCCCACAGCGTATTTCGAAACTCGCCGCCTTTGCGGCGCAGACCTAAGGCCCGGTTGCGGCGAGAAGGGGACCTCAATGCGCGTTCTACTCATTGAAGACGACAGCGCGACCGCCCAATCCATCGAATTGATGCTCAAATCCGAGAGCTTCAACGTCTACACGACGGATCTTGGCGAAGAGGGCGTCGATCTCGGCAAACTCTACGACTACGACATCATCCTCCTGGACCTGAACCTCCCCGATATGTCGGGTTTCGAGGTTTTGCG
>DASZQT010000120.1:0-2141 GCA_035549515.1 Pseudolabrys sp.
AAAAATCCCGGACGCCATTTCAACATGGGCGCCGACCCGCGCCTGCCGCCGATGCCGGAGAAGCCGACGCTAGTCGACTATTTCCGCCTGCGCTTTGCCTCCACCGCGCACCTGTTGCAGAGCGCGGCGCACGCGCTGAAGACCGGGCAACCCGAGAAGGTTGTGATGGCCTGCCTCGTGCACGACATCGCCATCGTCAGCTTCATCCGCTGCGACCACGGCTATTGGGGCGCGCAGATGATCGAGCCCTATGTCGACGAGGAAGTGGCCTGGGCGGTGAAAATGCACCAAGCGCTGCGTTTCTTCCCCGACGAGTCGGTCGGCTACGGCTATCCCGATCTCTATAAGTCGCTGTTCGGTCCCGACTACCGGCCTGAGCCCTACATCGTCGCCGAGTATGAGCGCGCGCGGGCGCACAAATGGTACATGACCTCGCGGCTGATCTGCGTGAACGACATCTACGCCTTCGATCCCAATGCCAAGGTCAATCTCGACGATTTCGTCGACATCATCGGCCGCAACTTCAAGCAGCCGGAAGAAGGCCTCGGCTTCGACAACAGCCCGTCCGCGCATATGTGGCGGACGATCATGTGGCCGACGCGGTTTTTGTGAGGGTGGGATGAGAGCGGGGCAAAGCGGTCATACCGTTCGTCCCCGCGAAAGCGGGGACCCAGACCTTTACGGCGTTATGTCTTCGGCAAGATCGCGCCAGCTTGGATTATCGCGCTCGATAAGCTGCAGCTTCCAGGCGCGGTTCCATTTTTTCAATCTGCGTTCCCGCAGAAGCGCCTCTTCGCGCGACTCGTGGACTTCGTACCAAACCAAAGTCTTGACGCCGTATGCCTGCGTGAATCCCGGAACAACTTCCGCGGCGTGCTGCCAGACGCGCCGCGCCAGATTGTCGGTCATGCCAATGTACAGCGTGCCGTTCCGACGGCTTGCCAACATGTACACAAAGAAGCTCATCGCCTGCCCCCCTGGGTCCCCGCTTTCGCGGGGACGAACGGATCATAGCGTATTCTCATGAAAATCACCGATGACTCCCCGCCCGTGCTGACCGCTCTCGACCGGCCGAACTCCTATATCGGCCGCTCGGTGCCGCGGCCGAACCTCAAGCGTCTCACGCAAGGGCGCGGACAATATGTCAGCGATGTCGCCCTTCCCCGCATGACGCATGTCGCCTTCGTGCGCTCGCCGCACGCGCATGCGCGCATCGTTTCCATTGCCACCGAGGCGGCGAAGAAATCGCCCGGCGTGATCGCGGTCGTCACCGGCGCCGAGCTTGCCAAGGTGATGACGCCCTGGGTCGGCGTGCTCACGCATTTGAAGGGGTTGAAGTCGGCGCCGCAGTCGGCGATTGCGGTCGATCGCGCCTGCTGGCAGGGCGAAGCCGTGTGCGCGGTGGTCGCGCGCACGCGCGCGCAAGCCGAGGATGGCTGCGAACTGGTCGAGGTGACTTACGAGCCCCTGCCCGCCGTGGTCGATCCCGAAACCGCGCTCGATCCAGCGACGCCCGTCATCCACCCGTCGATCGTCGATAATCTCTGCTTCGAACGCAAGCTCGATGTCGGCGCGGTCGACAAGGCTTTCGCCGAATCCGATGCCGTGGTCGAGACCACCTTCGTGTGCGGCCGCCACACCGGCGTGACCAATGAGCCGCGCGCCTGCGTCGCCGATTGGAACGAAGGCGAGCAGCGCCTCACCGTCTATCACGGCACGCAGGCGCCGCACATGATGCAGGACCTGTTCGCCAAGCATCTCGGTCTCGGCTATGCGCAGGTGCGCGTGCTGACCAAGGATGTCGGCGGCTCCTTCGGCATCAAGGTTCATACTTATGCCGACGAGATGGCGACGGTGGCGCTCTCGAAACTGCTCAAGCGGCCGGTGAAGTTCGTCGCCGACCGGCTGGAGAGCTTCGTCACCGACATTCACGCGCGCGACCATCGCATCAAGGCGAAAATCGGCGTCAACAACGACGGCACCATCACCGCCTTCGAGATCGACGACCTGACCGGCATCGGGCCCTATTCGGTCTATCCGCGCACGTCCGGCATCGAGGCCAATCAGGTCGTCAACCTCGTGGGCGGTCCGTACACCTGCCCGAACTATCGCGCGCAGGCGCGGGTGGTGTTCACCAATAA
>DASZQT010000121.1:0-7652 GCA_035549515.1 Pseudolabrys sp.
ACGCCCGGCTCGTTGTCGACCAGCACCGACAGCGTATGCGTCACGTCGCGCTGCGCGGTCGGCGCCGCGGGATAATGACTGGTTGTTGCGGGAGCGTTCATCACACCATCACCTTTCCTTCTTCGGTGATCGCCTCTTCGATGTCCTCGGCGTCGCCGCCGAGCAGCATTTCGTTATGCGCGCGGCCCGACGGGATCATCGGGAAGCAATTCTCCTTCGGATCGACCACGCAATCGAACAGAACCGGGCGGTCGATGTCGATCATCTCCTTGATGGCGGCGTCGAGATCGCCCGGCTTCTCGCAGCGGATGCCGACCGCGTGCATGGCCTCCGCGAGCTTGACGAAATCGGGCAGCGCTTCCGAGTAGCTCTCCGAATAGCGCCCGCCATGCAGCAGTTCCTGCCACTGCCGCACCATGCCCATGTACTGGTTGTTGAGGATGAAGACCTTGATCGGCAGCCGGTACTGCACCGCCGTCGACAGTTCCTGCATGGTCATCTGCACGCTGGCTTCGCCCGCGATGTCGATCACCAGCGCGTCCGGATGGGCCATCTGCACGCCGACGGAGGACGGCAGGCCATAGCCCATGGTGCCGAGGCCGCCCGACGTCATCCAGCGGTTCGGCTCCTTGAAGTGATAGAACTGCGCGGCCCACATCTGGTGCTGACCGACCTCGGTGGTGATGTAGGTGTCGCGGTCCTTGGTCAGTTCATAGAGCCGCTGGATCGCGTATTGCGGCTTGATGACGTCCTTGGACGCGCGGTAGGCGAGCGACTTGCGCGCGCGCCATTTGTCGATCTGCGTCCACCACATCGACAGCGCGTGCTTGTCGGCCTGCAGGGCGCTTGTGCGCCACAGACGCACCATGTCTTCCAGCACATGCGCGACGTCGCCGACGATGCCGAGATCGACCTTGACGTTCTTGTTGATCGAGGACGGGTCGATGTCGACGTGAATCTTCTTCGAGCCCGGCGAGAAGGCGTCGAGCCGGCCGGTGATGCGGTCGTCGAAACGCGCGCCGATGCAGACCATCACGTCGCAATCGTGCATCGCCATGTTGGCTTCCAGCGTCCCGTGCATGCCGAGCATGCCAAGCCATTGCGGGCCGGTGCCGGGATAGGCGCCCAGCCCCATCAGCGTCGAGGTGATCGGGAAGCCGGTGAGCTTCACGAGTTCGCGCAAAAGGTCGCTGGCGGCCGGGCCGGAATTGATCACACCGCCACCGGTGTAGAACAGGGGCCGCTTGGCCTGCGCCATCAGCGCGACTGCTTCCTTGATCTTGGCCAGATCGCCCTTGAGCTTGGGCTGATAGCCGGTGTGCTGGAAATCCTTCGGCTTGGCGTAGAGGCCCTTGGCGAACTGGATGTCCTTCGGAATGTCGACCACCACCGGCCCGGGCCGGCCGCTCGCGGCGATATGGAACGCCTCGTGCAGCACGCGCGGCAGGTCCTCGATGCGCTTCACCAGGTAGTTATACTTGGTGCAGGGCCGCGTGATGCCGACGGTATCGCATTCCTGGAAGGCGTCGTTGCCGATGAGGTGCGTCGGCACCTGCCCGGTGATGCAGACGATCGGAATCGAGTCGCAGAGCGCATCGGTCAGGCCCGTGACGGCATTGGTGGCGCCGGGGCCGGAGGTCACCAGCACGCAGCCGACCTTGCCGGTCGAGCGCGCATAGCCCTCGGCCATATGCACGGCGCCCTGCTCGTGCCGCACCAGCACGTGCTGGACCTGGTTCTGCGAAAACAGCGCATCATAGATCGGGAGGACCGCGCCGCCCGGATAGCCGAACAGGTGCTGCACGCCTTGGTCGGCCAGAGCCTGGATGACCATTTCGGCGCCGCTCATTTCCCGTGTCATGTTCGTCGTCCTTTCCCTCGTACCGCTTTAGCCCTGCCGTCTCGGCAATAAAAAAGGCCCGCGAGGGGCCATGTTCGGACGCTTGCCCATGCTGCCCTGGTCAGGGCCGCCTGGGGGGCGTCCGAACGCCGACTACGATAAGAATATTGCGCGACATGGCCACCGTCCGAACTTTCATTGCGCGCGTTATAATGACGCGGCAAAGCCCGGTCAAGCTAGTCTGTCGCAAAAATTGACCCCGGCCAAGGACGGACCGGATCATATTTGCGAGATCGTGGTTCAGACCGAGTGCAGGGAAACAAGCCGATGAACGCCCCGCAAAGCCCCCCGATCGCCCCCGTGCAGGCCACCCGGCTCACGGCGCGGGCTATGCTGCTCGGTGAGCGGCTCGATACCGCCCAGCTCGAACGCGGCGACGTCATTTCCACCGCGCCCCTCGCCTTCCGGGTCGACGGCGGCTACGCGGTCCTGTTCCGTTACGGCATCGTCGTGCTGATCGGGCTTACCCCGGTGCAGGAGGACGAGCTGTTGCGCGGCCTGCGCCCGCGCGTGGTCGGCGCCTTCGCCAAGCCCGAGAGCGAGAGCGCCCTCATCGACATCACGCCCGGTCAGGAGGACCAGATCGCCCCAGGCGGGCCGATCGTCGTGCGCGACCTCTCCGCGCCGCGACTGCTGGTGATCGCCGATGCGCTCGCCAAGAACGTGGCGCTGTCGCGCGACGAGCGCGAGGTGGCCAAGGTGTTCGAGGTCACCGAGCCATTCGCCGCCGAACTTGCGCGCAACGGCCGCTCGCCCTCCAACCGGCGGCAGATGCTGCGCACCATCGGGCAGGCGCTGCTGGTGCATCATCGCATCTCCGGCCGCGTCGAGGTCGAGGAAAAGCCGGACGTGTTGTGGGACCACCCGCAATTCGAGCGCCTGCACGCCCGCCTGGTCGATGAATACGAGATCAAGGAACGCGCGACCGCGCTCGCGCGCAAGCTGCGCGTGATCGAGGAAACGGCGCGCGCGCTCACCGACATCATCGACACCGAGCGCAGCGTGCGGCTGGAGGCGACGATCGTGGTGCTGATCCTCGTCGAAATCCTGTTCGGTCTCTACCAGATCTTCATCCGCGCGCCGGGGTGAGCGGGTGACAGGCGAGCGAGTTCGGACGAGGTAGCCCCAATTTCCGTTCGTGCCCGCGGAAGCGGGGACCCAGCGCCGCGCAGCCCAACTGGATTCCCGCTTTCGCGGGAATGAACGGAGTTTGTTTCAGCGTCTGCGCATCACAATTTACGCGGCGCGACAGGCGCGGCCGGGCGCGGGCTCCGCTGCAACCGCTGGCGCCGGCGCTTCGTCGGCGTCGTGCACCAGTCTGAAGAACGCCACGCGCTCCGCCATGTCGGCCGACTGGTGATCGAGCGTCTTGGCGGTGGCGGCGTTCTCTTCGACCAGCGCGGAGTTCTGCTGCGTCACCTCGTCAAGCTGCGCCAGCGCACGGTTGACCTGATCGATGCTTTGCGCCTGTTCGCCGGTTAGCGCCGCGATGTCGGCCACGATTGTCGCGACACCTTGGATCGATTGCACGATCTCACGCAATGCGGCGCCGGTTCGGTTGACGAGGTCGACGCCGTTCTTGACCTGGCCGGTGCTGTTGCCGATCAGGCTCTTGATGTCCTTGGCGGCTTGCGCTGAGCGCTGCGCCAGGCTGCGCACTTCGGATGCCACCACCGCAAAGCCGCGCCCCGCCTCGCCCGCGCGCGCCGCTTCCACCGCCGCGTTGAGCGCCAAGAGATTGGTCTGCCGCGCGATCTCGTCGATCACACCGATGATATCGGCGATCTGGCGCGAGGATTCCTCGATCTTCGCCATGGCCTCGACCGCGGTGGCGACCACCGCGCTGCTGTCGTCGGCCACCTGCCGCATGCCGGCGGCATGCTGGTTGGCGCGTTGCGCGTTCTCGGCGTTTTTCTTCACCGTGCCGGAAATCTCCTGCAGCGAGGCCGTGGTCTCGGCCAGCCCCGCCGCCTGTTCCTCGGTGCGCTGCGATAGGTCGGTCGTGCTGGTCGCGATCTCGCCGGCGGCATTCGACACGTCGTTCACCGCCGCGATGATGCCCGACACCGTGTCCGCCAACCGGTCGACCGTGGCGTTGAAGTCGTCTTGAAGTTTGCGATAGCCCTCCGCCACCGGCTCGTCCATGCGCACCGTCAGGTCGCCCTCCGCCAGCCGCGCCAGCCCGTCACCGAGCATCGCCACGACCGAGCCGAGTTCCTCCGCCGCGCGCGCCTGCGCTTCCGCCGCCTCGTTCTGAGTCGTCAGCGTCCGCTGGCGCTCGTCCTCGACCTGCGCGCGCAGAATGGCGAGTTGCTCGGCGCGTTCGCGTTCCTTGTTCTTCTCCATCTCATCGAGCGAAGCGCGCGTCCGGTCGAGCGAGAGCAGCAGGCGGCCAAGTTCGTCGCGCCGTTTGGTCTTCACCTCGACCGAGAAATTGCCGCCGGCAATCGCCTCCGAAATCGACATCGCATAGCGGATCGGCCGGCTGAACGACATCGCCATGGCGATCGCGAAGCCGAGTCCCATCACCACGCATACGCCGGCCAACAGCACGAGATTTCGCTTCGATGTTTCCGAAGTGGCTTCGGCCGCGGCGCGGAAGTTCGAACCATAGGCATTGGCATATTCGACGATGGTGTTCATGGCGTCCTGAACCGACTGGCCCTTCTCGACCACGTCCTCTTCGGTCGGGGCCTCAGCCGCGGCAGGCTTCGCCGGCTTCAGGACCGCCATGCTGGTCTTGTACCAGTCGTCGGCGAGCGGCGTGATCTTGTCGATGCCCTCGTTGAAGCCGGTGGCGCCGGCCATGCGTTCGTGCACCGTGTTCAGGTCGGAGGCGAACTGGCCCATCGCATCTTCGATCGGCGTGGTGTCGATCGTGCCGCCGGCCGCGTGCTGCAGAATAGCCTTCTCGACCGCACGCCGCGCTTCGGTGAAGTCGAGCTGTGCCGAGCGCGCGTAGTTGACCGCGGTCATCGGCCCTTCATAGAGCCGCACCACGAGCGCGTTCGTTGAGGTAATCAGTCGATAGCCGTAGCCGGCAACGCCGGCGGCCAGAAGCACGATGACGCTAAAGGACACCAATAGTTTGAGGCGAATGGACATGGTTCTTCTCGCTTGCGAGCCGAAGGCTCGTTGGACCGAACCGCGGTCGTGATGAAAGCTGCGCCAGCGGCGCGCTGCAGCGGTGCTAAGCCTTGGCCCCCTCTAACCAAGCGCTGATCTCGGCGTGAATGGTCGCCATCGCACCGTGGATTTCGATCGACCCCCAGGAAATCGCATTTCCGGTATTCAAATATTGACGCGAATTGTTCTTAATCCGTTAAGAAGTTACGCCCTGAATACACATGAGATTGTTATTCGACATTATGAACAACTTTGGCGTTCGCCCTGTGCGGTTGCTTTAACCCGCTGAGCGCGCTCAGAATTGCATCATAGCCCGCCGCCGCCTCCACCCAGGGCCAATCCGCCATCTGGTTGCGGAACCAGGTAAGTTGGCGCTTGGCGTAGCGGCGGGTGTCCATGATCGAGCCGGCGGCGGCCTCCTCGAGCGTGATTTCGCCCTTCAAATGACGGATCAGCCAGGGCACCCCATGCGCCTTCATCGCCGGCAGGCTCGGATCGAGCCCACGTTCGGCGAGGCTGCGCACTTCCTCCAGCGCGCCCGCTGCCAGCATGGCGGCAAAACGCGTCTCGATCCGCCGCACCAATTCGGCACGCTCGCAGGTGATGAACAGCTTGATCGCCACCGCGGGATCGACCAGGGGGGGCAGCCCTTCGCGATGCCAGTCGGTGAGCGAGCGCCCGGTCGCGAGCACGACTTCGAGCGCGCGCGAAATGCGCGAACGGTCGAGCGGCATCAGCCGGTGTGCGGTCGCCGGATCGCGCTCGAGCAAATCGGCGTAAAGCGGCGCGACGCCCTCGCTCTGCAGGCGCCCGCGCACCTGCGTGCGAATGTCGGCGGGAATCGGCGGCACCGCCGCAAGCCCGGCGGTCAGCGCCTTGAAATAGAGCCCAGTGCCGCCGACCACAATCACCGGCCGGGATTGCGTTCGCGCTTCGTCAAGCACGGCGGCGATGTCGCGGCACCATTGCCCGGTCGAATAGTTCGCGCCGGCGTCGACATGGCCGTAGAGCCGGTGCGGCGCGCGCGCTTCCTCCTCCGGCGACGGCCTTGCCGTGATGATGCGCAGGTCGCGATAAACCTGCATGGAATCGGCGTTGACGACGATTCCGCCGAGCGTTTCGGCAAGCCGCAAGGCAAGCGCCGATTTCCCGCTGGCCGTGGGTCCGGCGATCAGGATGGGGGGTGTCTGGGTCACGGGCGGTGGCCTAGCGGAGCGAATTTGACATTTGATACCCCTTTGCGGCGAACCGCTCATCAAATGTCAAATTCAAAGCTCCACTAGAACGTTGCAATTGCTAGCGGTCCTTTGATTCCGACATTTGCTCCGGATTTGCAGCAAAGGGATGCAAATGTCGGAATCGGACCACTAGCGGGCGGTCGTGCGAAAATCAACCGCCGCGCGCCTTGCCGTGCCGGCGCCGGCTTGCAATAAGCACCGCCTGCTTAATGGCGTGCAAACGATGACCGTATCTGTTTCCCATGTTGCCACCCTGATCGCCGGCGCTGGTGCCACGCTCGATGCCGGCGCGCTGCAACGCGCGCGCGCGCTGCTGCCGGAAGCCAGTGAGCCGCGCTGGCTCGCCGAGGGCATGGCCGCCGACATCTTTTTCGTCGCGCCGGCTGGCGACCCGCGCGCCCGCACCGCCTCCCTGCATGACGCGCTCGCCGCGCCGATCGATGTCGTGGTGCAACCCGTCGCCGGCCGACGCAAGAAGCTGTTCCTCGCCGACATGGACTCCACCATGATCGGGCAGGAATGCATCGACGAACTTGCCGACTATGTCGGACTGAAGGCGCATGTGGCGGCGATCACCGAGCGCGCCATGCGCGGCGACATCGCCTTCGAACCGGCGCTGCGCGAGCGCGTGGCGCTGCTGGAGGGCCTGCCGGTGTCGGTGGTCGAAGAAGTCATGCGCGAGCGTATCCGGCTCACGGCCGGCGCGCGCCAGCTCGTCGCCACCATGCGCGCGAACGGCACCTATACCTGCCTGGTGTCGGGCGGCTTTACGCTGTTCACCGACCGCGTCGCCGCCATGATCGGCTTCGACGCGGCACGCGCCAACACGCTCACCATTGTCGATGGGCACAAGCTCGCAGGCAGCGTGGCTGAGCCGATCTTCGGGCGCGACGGCAAGCGCGCGGCGCTGATCGAGTTGCGCCAGCAATTCGGAGTCGACAGAGAGGAAACGATGGCCGTTGGCGACGGCGCCAACGATCTCGACATGATCACCGAGGCTGGCCTCGGCGTCGCCTATCACGCCAAGCCGAAGGTGGCGGAAGCCGCCGCCGCGCGCATCGACCATGCCGACCTCACGGCACTCCTGTATGCGCAGGGGTACGGGCGGGCGGAGTTCGTGGGGATCTGAATCCCTCCCCTGAAAGAGGAGAGTGGCGAACCGCGTAGCTGCGAGCCGGGTCGGGTCCGCTCTCTTTCGCCCCCACCCGCCTCGCTACGCTCGGCACCCTCCCCCGCAAGCGGGGGAGGGATAAAGAGTCACTGCAGGCTCAGCGCCACGAAGCTCGGGTCGCCGTCGGGCGACACCACCAGCAGCACGACGGCCTTCTTGCCGTCCTTCTTGAGCTGGTCGACGCGCTTTTGCAGATCGGCGGCGGTCGCCACCGGCT
>DASZQT010000122.1:0-11677 GCA_035549515.1 Pseudolabrys sp.
CCGAGCAGGCGGGCAAGCGGCTGCCCCTGCGCGATCGCGACCGCGTCCCAGGCCGCCACATCGAAGCCTGACAGGGCCATCCGCACGATGCCCTGTACCCCGATCAGCGTGAAACGACGCGCCAGCCGCGCCGCCATCACCGCTGGATCGAGCCTTTCGCCCTGCACCAGGCGTTCGATCTCGCCCAATAGGCTCGCAATCGCGGGCGCGGCCGCGCGCAGATAACAGAACAAGTAGGAGCGACCGGTCACCCCTTCCTCGGTCTCCAGGTCGATCAGGAGCAGTTGCACCTGCCGCAGCGCGCCCTGGCTGGTGCCGAGCACGAAATTCAGCGGAACCTCGACCGGCGTCGTCCGGATGGCGCGCGCGGTCAGGTGCGGGATCGATGCGGAATGGCTCATGACAAGTCCCCGGTCCGATCCGACTTTACCGGCTTTTTGCCCGCCGGCGCGCCGTTCTTGAACCCTTAACCGCCCCCGCCCATATTAGGGGAGCCGGACGGCAGGTGCCGCCGGCACGGGGTGCCGCAAGGGCCCCATCCGTCAAAGTCGCTTCAAGCGAGGACTTTGAGACCATGTCACGCGTGCCGTCCCTTTCCAGCCCGTTCCTTCTCGGTTTCGACGACGTCGAGCGCCTGCTCGACCGTGTCGCCAAGGGGGCCGAAGGCTATCCGCCCTACAATATCGAGCGCGTCGCCCGCGACGGGAACAATCCTGACCGTTTGCGCATAACGCTCGCGGTGGCCGGTTTCACGCGCGACCAGCTCGACGTGTCGGTCGAGGAAAACCAGTTGGTGATCCGCGGCCGGCAGCAGGACGACAAGACCCGGCAATATATCCACCGCGGCATCGCCGCGCGTCAGTTCCAGCGCACTTTCGTGCTGGCGGACGGCATGGAAGTGCTGGGGGCCGACCTGAAGAACGGGCTGTTGTCGATCGATCTGATCCGGCCGCAGCCGGAGCGCATCGTGAAGACGATCGCCATCAATGAGCTGGAATGAAGGGGAACGCGTGAAGAGGACTCGACCGCGTCAAGCGTAGCAGAAAGGAGTCGAGGGCCATGACCAACGACAAGAGCATTGAACTGAACGCCACTCATCCTGCCATCACGCAGGAAGCACTCGCGCATCTCGGCGACGGACAACTCGCCTATGTGAAGGAAGTCCGCTCCGAGGACGTCGCGCACATGTTTCCGCAAGCGCCGAAGATCGAGCCGGGCCTCACGCTGTTCGCGCTGCACGCGGCCGACGGCACGCCGATCATGCTGACCGATACGCGCGAAGCCGCGCTCGCCAATGCCTGGAGCCAGGAGCTCGAGGCCGTGAGCCTGCATTAAGCCACGCACGTCAATCACGCGCGCCACATGCGCGGTCAGCGCATCTTGCTGTCATCACCGGGCCGGCGCGAAGCGCCGTGACCCGGTGATCTCGCTCAGGGAGGCAGAGCTTTGCCCTCCCAAGCGAGATGGTCGGGACAAGCCCGGCCAACAAGCAATATCTTCACAAGAGGACGGTTACGCCGCGCTCGATGTCGGCGGCATCGACAGCACCGCGTAGATCGCGTCGGCGTCGTTCGATTCGCGCAAGCGGCGGGCAATCTCGGGATCGCGCAACAGGCGCGCCACGCGCGCGAGCGCCTTCAAATGATCGGCGCCAGCGGCTTCCGGCGCCAGCAGCAGGAAAACGAGATCGACCGGCTGGTTGTCGAGCGCCTCGAAATCGATGGCGCGTTCCAGCCGCGCGAACAATCCGAACAGACGCCCGAGCTTCGGCATCTTGCCGTGCGGGATCGCCACGCCATTGCCGACAGCGGTGGACCCGAGCTTCTCACGCTGGAGCAGGATCTCCAGAATCGCGCGCTCGTTCTGACCGGTGAGTTCGGCTGCGCGCGCGGCGAGTTCCTGCAATGCCTGCTTCTTGTTGTTGACCTTCAACGCCGGCAGTACCGCGTTCGGTGCAACGAGGTCGGTGAGCGTCATGGACATGTCCGATGATCGTAAAAAAAGGCGCCGAACTGCAATGGGGGTGTCGAAGGCGGCGGACCATAAGAGCGCCGGGCCGCCCCGTCAATGGGCGGCGACCCGACGGCAGATGCCGCAATTTCCCGCATTTTTGACGCTCTTTCAGCTACCGCGACGAGCCTGATGATCTTTCCGACGCCGCTTATAGCGGCGCAAACGTTTCTCGATGCGCGTCGCGGCCTGCGCCGCACTGTCATAAGGATCGGACGCCATGCCTTCGGCTTCGATCAGCGCGCCCGAATCGAGATGCAGCACGCAATCGGTGCGGAACCCGAAGCCATCGCGCCCGACGGTGGCGTGTCCGGAGTAGCCGCCACGAAAATATTTCGTGGTCGCTTCTTCGACACGCTCGCTGATGCGATGCTGCAAAACCGCGCCGACGTTGATGTTCCGTCCGGAAACGCGCAGAGGCATGGAGATCCTCCCTTTGTGTCACGCGCGGCGCTCGATACCGCGCCAGTCAAGTCAGCCGTCAAACATTCCAGCGCAAAAAGCCGATGGCGGTCAATGCGTCACGCTGCACCTACGCACTCCATTCTCATGCCATGGCGGCGAGCTTCTCGCGCCGGCGCTGCACGGACGACGGAATACGCATGGCCTCGCGGTACTTGGCGACCGTGCGACGCGCGATGTCGATGCCCGCGCCGCGCAACTTGTCGACGATGGCGTCATCCGACAATACATCCGCGGGCGTCTCGCCATCGATCAATTGACGAATGCGATGACGCACCGCTTCGGCGGAATGCGCCTCGCCGCCATCGGCCGCAGCGATTGCGGACGTGAAGAAATATTTCAATTCGAAAATGCCGCGGCTGGTCGCCATGTATTTGTTGGCGGTGACGCGCGAGACGGTCGATTCGTGCATGCCGATCGCGTCCGCCACGGTCTTCAGATTGAGCGGGCGCAGGTGCTGCACGCCCTTGGCAAAGAAGCCGTCCTGTTGGCGCACGATCTCGCTCGACACTTTAAGGATGGTCTTGGCGCGCTGATCGAGCGCGCGCACCAGCCAAGTCGCTGTCTGCAAACAATCGGCGATATAGGACTTGTCCTTATCGGAGCGCGTGCCCTTCGCGACCTGCGCATAATAGCGCTGGTTGATGAGTACTTTCGGCAAGGTGTCGGAGTTCAATTCCACTTGCCAGGTGCCGTCTGGCGCCGCGCGCACCAGCACATCGGGCACCACCGGCTGCACTGCCGTGGAACCGAAGGCGAGACCCGGCTTCGGATTGAGGCCGCGAATCTCCGCGATCATGTCGACCAGATCTTCGTCGTTCACGCCGCAAATACGGCGCAAGCCGGCGAGATCGCGCTTGGCCAGAAGGTCGAGATGCTCGACCAGGGCCTGCATGGCGGGATCGAAGCGGTCGCGTTCCTTGAGCTGGATCGCGAGGCATTCGGTCAGATTGCGCGCGCATACGCCGGGCGGATCGAAACCTTGAAGAATCGCGAGCACCGCTTCGACGTCGGCAATCGGCGCGCCCAGCTTGTCGGCGACGGTCGCGAGATCGCCGGTGAGGTAGCCGGCCTCGTCCACCATATCGATCAGGTATTGCGCGATCATGCGGCGCGCCGGATCGGAAATCGCCAGCGCCATCTGTTCGGCAAGATGCGCGGCGAGCGTCGTCTCGGCGGAGACGAAGGACTCCAGATTGTAGTCGGCATCGTCCGCGCTGCCGCCCGAACCGGTGCCTGACCATTCCGAATAGCCGGGCGTGACCGGTTCCGGCGACGCACGGCGTTCGCCGCTATCGTCGGGGAAGACGTTTTCCAGCTCGGTGCCGAGACCCTGCTCCATCGAGCTGCGGCTGGTCTCGAGCTCCTCGCCGATCCAATCGCCGGCGCCGCCTTCATCGTTGTGTTCGGCCGGCTGCGCTTCGGGCTCGGGCCCACCCGGTGTCGTATCGTCCTCGCCACCACGCTCGAGCAGCGGATTGCGTTCGAGCTCGTTATCGACATAGGCGACCAGATCGAGGCTGGAAAGTTGCAGCAGCTTGATGGCCTGCATCAGCTGCGGGGTCATCACCAGCGCTTGGGTCTGGCGGAACTCTAGTCTTTGCGACAACGCCATTGAGGTTTCCCGGCGGAAACTGGTCTGATTCTTGCTTGGTCTTTGTACCAGCTTCCGCAGAAAAGTGGTATGTGATTCCGCAACGCGGCAATGCACAAATTATAGGCGTGATGAAAAATAGTGCAAGCCCGAATGCCGGCTACATCCGGAATTCTTCACCCAAATAGAGCCGCCGGACGTCCGGATTGTTGACGATCTCCTCCGGCCGGCCCTCCATCAGCACCTCGCCCGAATAGATGATGTAGGCGCGGTCGGTGAGCCCCAGCGTCTCCCGCACATTGTGATCGGTGATCAGCACGCCGATGCCGCGGTTCGTGAGATGGCGCACCAAAGCCTGGATGTCGCCGACCGCGATCGGGTCGATACCGGCGAAAGGCTCGTCCAGCAGCATGTAGCTCGGCCGGGTGGCGAGCGCGCGCGCGATCTCGACCCGCCGCCGCTCGCCGCCCGAGAGCGCGATGGTCGGCGTCTTGCGCAAGCGCGTAATGTTGAACTCCTCAAGCAGCGCCTTGAGATCCGCCTCGCGCCGGCGGCGATCCGGTTCCACCACTTCCAGCACGGCTCGGATGTTCTCTTCGACATTGAGGCCACGAAAGATCGAGGCCTCCTGCGGCAAATAGCCGATGCCGAGGCGGGCGCGCTGATACATCGGCAGCGGCGTCACGTCGTGGCCGTCGAGCTCGATGCGGCCGCGATCGGCCTTGATCAGCCCGGTAATCATGTAGAACACGGTGGTTTTGCCGGCGCCGTTGGGCCCGAGCAGGCCGACCGCCTCGCCGCGGCGGACATAGAGCGTGACCCCGCGCACGACCCGCCGGTTGCCGAAGCTCTTCTCGATCCCATGGGCGGCCAGATAGGCGTGGCGGACGGCTTGCCGGCCATCGCCATCGCGGCGCTGCCGCGCTTGCTGGTCAGCCGCCCCGGCCGCTCGCGCCATGGAAGCCTGGGCATTGGCGGCGGCCGCCTCACGCGCGTGCGCATCCGCGGCCGCCGGCGCGCGCCGGGCCGGTGCGCGGGCGGGAGCAGGCCGACGCTGGAAAAACGAGAGGATATTCACCGGGCTACCTCGGGGCGCATGGCGCGCCACCTTACCCGATTCCGGCCGGCCGGGGGCGTCCCGGGCTTTTGGGGCGGGATTACGGTCAAGGGGTCAGCGCTGTCCGGGGCGGGCCGCCTGCGGACCACCCATCAGGCCCTTGAGGTCGGTTGCACCGCTGCCGCTCGGCAGGAACAGGCCCTGCACGCGACCCTGGCCGTTCTTGCCCGATTCCACGCGCGAGACGCCGTTGGTGAGGTCGACCACCAGCTTCTCGCCGCGCAGCACGTTCTTGCCCTGGGTCATGATCACATTGCCGCTGAGCGTGACCGTATTGGTGCGCATGTCAAAGACGCCGAGCTCGCCGGTGGCGGTCTGCTCCTTCTGCGTCACCACCACGTCACCACGCGCTTCCAGCCGCTTGATCTTCTGCTGACCGCCGGGCCCCGGCGTTGCCGCCTGCATCGACTTGCCCTTCTCGGCCTTCTTATCGTCGCCGTCCTGCTCGTAGAATACCGAGAGCGACTTGCAGCGCAGCCCGGTGTCGCCCTGCTTGACCCGCACGTCGCCGCTGAACACGGCGACCTTGTCCTTGTCGCGCACTTCGAGCGTCGCGGCATCGATGTGGACCGGCTGGTTGCGGTTCTGCGAAAATCCCTGCAGCGCGTTGGGTGGACCTTTGGAGGGCTGCGCAAGCGCGCTCGCGCTTGCGCCGGCGAGGACGCCGACAAGAATCGCAACAATGCGAAGACGGCGCGCCATCATCACTCGGCCCCGGCCTTCTTTTGCGGCAGCGTGGTGCCATTGAGCATCAATGTCATGCTCACGCCATTGGAAAAGCGCACCAGATCGCCCGATTTTTCGATTTCGAGCTTGTTGGAATTGAGCGTGCCCTGCAGCATCTTGATCTCGACCGGCTTGTTCGACACCACGTTGCCTTTGCCGATATCGACCGCCGCCTCGCTCAGCCGGCCTTCATAGCCGGACGACGATGACAGCACGATGTTCTGATCGAGCTTCAGCGTCTCGCCCTTGGCATCGTAGACGCCGAGCGCGGCCGTCATTTCCACCGTGCTCTTGTCCTGCATCTGCACCTTGGCGTGAATATTGCGCAGCTCGACGATGTCGGGCTTGGTCAGGTCCTGGCGCGCGGCGTCGGCGGACAATTCATAGGCGCGCGAATCGTGCGTGAAGCCGGTCAGGCGCGGCTGCTCCATGGTGATCTTGCTGCCGGACACGATGAGGCCTGAGATGTCGATCGGCAGCTTGGCCAGCATGCGCAGCGGATTGAAATAGGTCATCAGCACGACAATGACGAGACCGAGCACGACCGCGATCGGAATCGCAATGCGCAGCACGCGCACGAAGCGGCTGTGCCGGCGCGCGGCGCGATAAACGCGCTCGCTGTCGCCCCGGCTCATGGTCCAGAAGGAGCGCGCGGTGTGCGGATCGGTTCGAGCGTTCATCACACGAGTCATGCGCCGGCCGGCAATCGGCTCCGTTTCGGTTCGGTCGTTTTCAAGTCGATCTTGGAATTATGGCACGTCCCCAGGGCACGCTCATGCCTGACGAATATGGCTCATCGGCGGCAGCCCCGCGGCCACCCTCGGCGCGTTAACCAAGCCGCGCGGGCCGACCCGCCGGTTTACACCGAATGCGAGAAAATGTCCTGCTCCGCCCAGCCCGCGAGGTCGAGCCGTACCCGGTCGGGCAGAAAGCGGAAGCAGGCGGCCGCGAGCTCGCTGCGGCCCTCGCGCGCCAGCATGACGTCGAGCTTTTCCTTCAGCGCATGCAGGTGCAGCACGTCGGACGCGGCATAGGCGACCTGAGCGTCGGTGAGATCGTCGGCGCCCCAATCGGACGACTGCTGCTGCTTGGACAGATCGACGCCGATCAGTTCGCGTGTCAGGTCCTTCAGCCCGTGCTTGTCGGTATAGGTGCGTGCAAGCCGCGAGGCGATCTTGGTGCAATAGACCGGAGCCGCCATCACGCCGAAGGCCTTGGCCATCATCCCGATGTCGAAGCGGCCATAGTGGAAAATCTTGAGCACTGCCGGATCGGCCAGCAGGCGCTCGATGTTGGGGGCGCGTGTTTGCCCGGGGCCGATCTGCACCACGTCGGCGTCGCCATTGCCGGGCGAGAGCTGCACGACGCAAAGGCGGTCGCGGTTGGGATCGAGGCCCATGGTCTCGGTGTCGATCGCCACCGCGCCTTTGTAGGCGCCAAGGTCAGGCAGATCGCCGCGATGCAGACGGATGGTCATTCAGGGTTTCCGGGTCAGGGCTTTCAGGACCGGCGCCGATCTTATCCGAAAACCGGGCCGCGGGCCTTCCGGAATTATGCGCGTGATGCTGGTGCCCAGGAGAGGACTCGAACCTCCACGCCTTGCAGCGCTAGTACCTGAAACTAGTGCGTCTACCAATTCCGCCACCTGGGCACGGCGGGGGATAGGTACGGAGCCGCTACCGGCTTGTCAATTGAGGAAGCACGCCATTCCGGCACGGCGCGCGGCGCCGGGGCCGGAATCCAGAATCCGGGAAAGTCCGTCGCCTGGGCCCTGGATTCGGGGTTCGCTCGCCATAGCGCGTCGAAGACGCGCGTAAACGCGCTAATGACTCGCGCCCCGCAGTGACGGCGGGGGCGTCACCCCTGTACAGTCACCGGCCGATCCTGTATTGCCCGGCGCCGGAACACCCCTTTCGGGCAAGAAAACGAGGGCGGTATGACCGCATTAAGCCCTTACGATACCCTCGTCACCGTCTATGGCGGCTCCGGCTTCCTCGGCCGCCACGTGGTCCGGGCGCTCGCCAAGCGCCATTACCGCATCAGGGTGGCGGTGCGCCGCCCCGAGCTGGCCGGACACCTGCAGCCGCTCGGTCGCGTCGGCCAGATCCACGCCGTCCAATGCAATCTGCGCAACGCCGCCTCGGTGGAAGCCGCCGCGCGCGACGCCCATGTGCTGATCAATCTGGTCGGCATCCTGTTCGAGCGCGGCCGCCAGCGCTTCGACACCGTCCATGCGCAGGGGGCCGAAGCGGTGGCCAAGGTCGCCGCCGCCAAGGGCGCCGGCCTCGTGCATGTCTCGGCCATCGGCGCCGACGAGAACTCGTCCGCGCACTACGCGCGCTCCAAGGCCGCCGCCGAACGGCTGGTGCTCGCCGCGCAGCCGCAGGCGGCGATCATGCGGCCGTCGATCCTGTTCGGCCCCGAGGACGATTTCTTCAACCGCTTCGCCGCGCTCGCGCGCCTATCGCCGGCGCTGCCGCTGATCGGCGGCGGGGAGACGCGCTTCCAGCCGGTGTTCGTGGGCGATGTCGCGCAGGCGATTGCCGACGCGGTCGACGGTCAGGCGCGCGCCGGCACGGTTTACGAGCTCGGCGGGCCGGAAGTGAAGACCTTCAAGGAGCTGATGCAGTTCGTGCTCGCCACCATCGAGCGCAAACGGCTCCTGGTGCCGCTGCCGTTCTTCGCCGCCAAGATGCAGGCGATGTTCCTGCAATTCATGCCCAAGCCGATGCTGACGCCCGACCAGGTCGAGCTCTTGCGCAGCGACAATGTGGTGTCCGATGCGGCGATCGCGGAAGGTCGCACGCTGCAAGGCCTCGGCATCGAGCCCGACTCGATCGAAGCGGTCGTGCCGTCTTATCTCTGGCGCTTCCGCAAGACCGGGCAGTTCAAAAGCCGGATGGCATAGGCTGCGAGCGCCATCCCTCCCCTGCAAGGGGAGGGTCGCCCGCCGCACGCGAGCGGGGCGCGTTTGCTCTCAATCGCGAATGCCCGACCCGGCTCGCACCATAGCGCGTCGAAGACGCGCGTAAACGCGCTTATGGCTCGCCACCCTCCCCGCAAGCGGGGAGGGATAAGAAACCTCACAAGAAATAAATCGCGAAAATACCGAAGCTGCCGAGCAAAATTCGCCACCAGGCGAACAGCGAAAACGTGTGGCGCTGGACGTAGCCGAGGAACGTCTTCACCACGATCCAGCCGAAGATGAACGAGAACGCGAAGCCGACGGCGATCACCGTGACATTGTTGCTGACCGCCAGTTCGCCGCGACTCTTGTAAACTTCATACGCGAAGGCGCCGACCATCGTCGGCATCGCCAGCCAGAACGAGAACTCCGCCGCCGCGCGACGGTCGGCCCCGAACAACATGGCGCCCACGATGGTCGCGCCGGCGCGCGACACGCCGGGGATCATCGAAATGCATTGCAGCACGCCGATGCCGAGATACATCGGCAGCGGGAAATCGGTCGCCTCGTGATAGCGCGGCTTCAAGTTCATGCGGTCGACCGCGAGCAGCACGAAGCCGCCGACGATGAGCGAGATGCACACCACGCGCACATCGAACAGGTAGCTCTTGATGATGGGATAGGCGAGCGCGCCGACCACCGCCGCCGGCAGGAAGGCGATCAGCACGCCGATCACGAAACGCGCCGCCGCCCATTGCGTGAACATGTGCATGGCGAGCTGCCACAGCCGGCCGAAATAGATCGTCAGCAGCGCCAATATGGCGCCGAGCTGGATCAGCACCGCGAACGACTTGCCGAACGCGTCGTCGCCCCAGCCCAGCAGATGCTCCATCAGCAGCAGATGGCCGGTCGACGACACCGGCAGGTACTCGGTTAGCCCCTCGACGAAACCCAGTACGGCCGCCTTGATGAGATCGAGATGCGCCGGGCTTATGCCCGCGAAAAACGCCGTGACGGCATCGAAATGCATGGGTGATTGCTCCGGAAAAGCTGCGCGGCGCTATGGCTCCGCGATTCGAGCGAGGCAGCCGGTTTTGGCCCAACGGTAATAACGAGGCAAATTAAAAAGGCATAGTCGCGTCCAATTTGCGCCGGGCGGACAGGTTTCTATAGTGCGGGAAAACCGATTCCCCCCGCGAACGGCAGTTCCCCGCCGTTCACCATGCCGGACGCCCATGCTGACCTTGTTCCATCAACTGCTGTGTCCACGCTCGCGCTACGTGCGGTTGATCCTCAACGAATACGGCATCGAGGCCCGCACCATCGAGGAGCGCTTCTGGGAGCGGCGCGAGGAGTTCCTGCTGCTCAATCCGGCCGGCGAAATTCCCGTGCTGGTGGCCGATGGGCAGCCGGCCATTCCGGGCGCCAGCATTATTGCCGAATATATCGAGGAGACGCATCCGGCCGATTATCTCGGCGACCGGCTGTTGCCGCAGCGGCCGGGCCAGCGCGTCGAGGTGCGCCGGCTGGCGAACTGGTTCAACGATAAGTTCTATGCCGAGGTGAGCGGACCTTTGGTCACCGAGCGGGTGTTCAAGCGCTACATGACACAGGCGCAGGGCGGCGGGCCGCCCGACACCGAGGCGTTGCGCGCCGGGCGCCACAATATCCGCTATCATCTGGCCTATATCGGCTGGCTGGTACGCACGCGCGACTGGCTGGCCGGCGACCGGCTGACCTTTGCCGATCTGGCGGCGGCCGCGCATCTGTCATCGATGGATTATCTGGGCGAAGTGCCGTGGAACGAAGACGAGGCCGCCAAGCACTGGTACGCGCGGGTGAAGTCGCGGCCGTCGTTCCGCCCGATCCTCGCAGATATGTTGGCGGGCGTGCCGGCATCGACGACCTACGCCGATCTGGATTTCTGATTTTCCTTTTCCCCTCCCCCCGCGAGCGAAGCGAGGCGGTGGGGAGGGGTCAGGGGTGGGGGGTGCAATGAACGCACCGAACAAGGCCCCCCACCCCGGTTCTCAATCGCAAGCGATTGAAAACCGACCCTCCCCACCGCTACGCGGGGGGAGGGTGAAAGAGGCAACGTCCGACATCATCAAAGCTAAACTCATCGCTCTGGCGCACAAGCTCGGCTTCGATGCCATCGGGGTGACGCGGCCCGATGCGGCGCCGGAGGCCAAGGCGCGGCTCGAACGTTTTATCGCCGAGGGCGCTCATGGCGACATGACGTGGCTTTCGGAAACCGCCGACCGGCGCGGCGCGCCGCAAGCGCTGTGGCCCGATGTGCGCTCGGTCATCATGCTCGGTCTCAATTACGGTCCGGGCGAGGACCCGCTGGCGATCCTCAATCGGCGCACGCGCGCGGCCATCTCGGTCTATGCGCAGGGCGACGACTATCACGATCTCATCAAGAAGCGGCTGAAGGAGATCGCGCGCTGGCTGGTCGCCACCGCCGGCGGCGATGTGAAAGTGTTCGTCGATACCGCGGCGGTGATGGAGAAGCCGCTCGCCGCCAGCGCCGGGCTCGGCTGGCAGGGCAAGCATACGAATCTGGTGTCGCGGCAATTCGGCTCATGGCTCTTTCTCGGCGCGATCTTCACCACGCTCGAATTGCCGGCCGACGAGAGCGTCGCCGACAGTTGCGGAAGCTGCCGCGCCTGTCTCGATGTCTGCCCGACCGCGGCCTTTCCCGAACCCTACCGGCTCGATGCGCGGCGCTGTATTTCCTATCTCACCATCGAGCACAAAGGCCCGATTCCGCGCGAGCTTCGTCCGCTGATGGGCAACCGCATCTATGGCTGCGACGATTGCCTCGCGGTCTGTCCCTGGAACAAGTTCGCGGTCGCCGGCC
>DASZQT010000123.1:0-31819 GCA_035549515.1 Pseudolabrys sp.
TTGCGCACGCGCGACCTCAAGGGTTCGGCCAACACGGTGGAGTGCGGCAAGGCAGTGGCCGAGGCGTTGAGCTGAAGAACGCCCTCTTCCGCTCGTCCCCGCGAAAGCGGGGACCCAACGCAGCTTCGCCCAGCTGGATTCCCGCTTGCGCGGGAATGAACGGAGTTTGCGGCCTTCCTGAACGGCACCGTAGGGATTGCGCTCCGCCGCCTACTCCGTAAAAAGGCGCCCGCATGCTCATCATCGACGACCTCACCGTCCGCATCGCCGGCCGCACTTTGATCGAAGACGCCTCCGTGCGCGTGCCGGACGGCGCGCGCGTCGGCCTGGTCGGCCGCAACGGCACCGGCAAGTCCACGCTGTTCAACGTCATCACCGGCGAGCATCCGGCCGAACAGGGCCATATCGAAATCCCGCCGCGCTGGCGCATCGGGCGGCTGGCGCAGGAAGCGCCAAACGGGCCGGAAAGCCTGATCGACGTCGTGCTCAACGCGCCGAGCGAGCGCACGCAACTCGTCAAAGAAGCGGAAACCGCCAGTGACCCGCACCGCATCGCCGAAATCCAGACGCGGCTTGCCGACATCGGCGCGCACGCGGCCCCGGCCCGCGCCGCCGCCATATTGGCTGGCTTGGGCTTTTCCGCCGACGACCAGCAGCGCCCCTGCGCCGAATTTTCCGGTGGCTGGCGCATGCGGGTGGCGCTCGCCGCCACGCTTTTCTCCGAACCCGACCTCTTGTTGCTCGACGAGCCGACCAACTATCTCGATCTCGAAGGCACGCTCTGGCTGCAAGAGCACCTCGCTCGCTATCCGGCGACGCTGATTGTCATCAGCCACGACCGCGACCTGCTCGATCATTCGGTCGACCAGATCCTCGCGCTGGAAGCAAAGAAGCTCACGCTCTGGCGCGGCGGCTATTCCGATTTCGAGAAGCTGCGACGCGAACGGCAGTTGCTCGACCAGAAGCTCGCCAAGAAACAGGAGGCGCGACGCCAGCACCTGCAAGCCTTCGTCGACCGCTTTCGCGCCAAGGCCACCAAGGCACGCCAAGCGCAGTCGCGCCTGAAAATGCTGGCGAAAATGGAGCCCATCGTTTCGCTGGTCAGCGACGACGTGCGGTCGATCAATATTCCCGCGCCGGAGAAGCTGCTATCGCCGCCGATCGTCGCCACCGACAACGTCGTGGTCGGTTACGACGGCCGCGCGGTGCTGTCGGGCCTGTCGCTGCGCATCGACAATGACGACCGCATCGCGCTTCTTGGCGCCAACGGCAACGGCAAGTCGACGCTGGTGAAGCTGATCGCCGGCCGGCTTCCACCGATGAAAGGCACGGTCACGCGCGCGGCCAATTTGAAAGTCGGCTATTTCGCGCAGCACCAGCTCGACGAACTCGACCCACAAGACAGCGCTTACGATCACGTGCGCCGATTGATGCCGGACCAGCCGGAGGCGCGTGTGCGCGCGCGCGTCGGCGCCATCGGTTTTTCCGGCGAGGCGGCCGACACCAAGGTCGCCAATCTGTCGGGCGGCGAGAAAGCGCGCCTGCTGATGGGTCTCGCCACCTTCACCGCGCCGCATCTGGTCATTCTCGACGAGCCGACCAACCATCTCGACATCGACAGCCGCGGCGCGCTGATCGAGGCGATCAATGATTTTCCCGGCGCGGTCATCCTGGTCTCGCACGACCGCTATTTGCTGGAAGCCTGCGCCGACCGGCTCTGGCTGGTCGGGGGCGGCAAGGTCGCGCCGTTCGACGGCGATCTCGATGACTACCGGCGGCTGGTGCTGTCCGGTTCGGCCGAGAAGCCGGCGGCGAAATCAGCGGCGCAGGCCGATCGCGCGGAGGCGCGCCGCGCCGCCGCCGATAAGCGTGCCGAGCTCGCGCCCCTGCGCAAACGCGTGCAGCAGGCGGAAGCCACCATTGCGAAGCTGACCAAGCAGTTGGGCGAGCTCGATGCCGTCCTCGCCGACGGTTCGCTGTTCGCGCGCGATCCGGCGCGCGCGGCCGCGCTCTCGAAGACGCGCGCGGATATCGTCAAGGCCATCGAGACGGCGGAAGAGGATTGGCTCAGCGCCAGTTCGGCGCTGGAGACGGCGTAACGTGAGATTGCGCGCCGGCTACTGCACGTAGACCCGTTCCGGGCCCTCATGCATCGCGCTCTTGGCGCGCTTCACCTTTTTCTTCGGCGCGGCCTTTGGCTTTTCCGGGTGCGGCACCTGATCGATTTCCTTCAGCCGTCCGGAATAGAACGTGTAGATGCCGGGCAGATTGCCGCCCTGATAGGTGATCACCACCTTGCGCTCGCCCTTGTCGCCGGCGCCGATGGTGACATTGCTCGGCTGCCCGCCGCGCCGCACGGCCTCGCACTCGCTCATGCCGAGCGCGATGCCGCCCAATAGCGGCGTGGCGGCGGGACCGGGCCCACCACCGGTCTGTAGGCCGCCCATGGGGTCGGCGGAAGCCGTGACGACCGGAGCGGGTGCCGGCTGGGCCGGCGCCGCGGCCACGGGCGGTGTTTCCGCCGGCGCGCAGGTTCCATCGGCATTGACGAAATCGTTGGCGGACACCTGGCCCTTGGGTCCGAGTTCCGCAGTATTGGCATCGACCGGCCGCGCCCAATCGGGCTTGGCGAATATCGCGACCGGTTTGGAAAACCAGTTGTTATGGTCGAGGACGCTCGCGTCATTCGAGCAGCCGGCGACCGTCGCGGCCGCGACCACGAGTGCCATCCCCAATCCGATCCGATGACGCAACAAGACGAACTCCCCCGGCAAGCCTGACTGGTTTTTAACAGTAAAATGAATTTTGCGTCATCAGCGTGGCAGCCGGCAAGCCTTTGCCGGGTGGAAGGTTACCGGCGTTGGCCGCGGCCTGGGGCGCGCCGGGCCGACGCCGGCCCGAACGCTTAGGCCTTTTTCACCCAGCGCCCGCTGTCATCCGGCTGCCAATAGGTCGCCTCGAAGCCCTTGGCCTTGACGTCGACCCAATTCGCCCGCGCGGCGGTGACCGCCTCCTCGTCCTCGCCATCGAACAGCAGAACGATGCGCTGATAGGCCTCGGCATCGGCGGGCATGACCGCCCCCTCGATCAGGAAGCGCACCGTGGCGCGGTTCGGATTGCTCTCGGTCAGCGTCAGCAGCACCGGCTGCTCGGCCGCCTCCGCTTCACGCCAGGTGCCGTGCGGCAGGAAGCCGTCGTCGCGATAGGTCCACAGATGCGCGTCGAGTGCATCGAGGCGCTCTTCCGTGGCGCCCTGCACCGCGACGCGCCAGCCGCGCTCGAGCGATTTCTCCAAGAGCGTCGGCAGCACGTTTTCCAGCTTCTGGCCTTGCAGGTGATAGAAGAGGACTTCGGTCATGGGAGCGTCCGCGACGCCTGTTGCTACTTCTCGTAGTGATCGCTCACCAGCCGGTCCAGCAACCGCACGCCCCAGCCCGAGCCCCAGCTCTTGTTGATGTCGGTCTGGCGCGAATCGAAAGCCGTTCCCGCCACGTCGAGATGCGCCCACGGGATCTTGTCGTCCACGAAGCGCTTGATGAATTGCGCGGCGGTAATGGCGCCGCCCCAGCGCGAGCCGCCGGTGTTCTTCATGTCGGCGAACTTCGAGTCGATCATCTTGTCGTATTCGGGCGCGAGCGGCATGCGCCAGACTTTCTCGCCGGTTTCTTCCCCCGCCTTGTTGAGCCGATCGGCGAGCTCATCGTTGTTGACGAACATGCCGGCATATTCCTGCCCCAGCGCCACGATGATGGCGCCGGTCAGCGTCGCCAGATCGATCATGAATTTTGGCTTGAAGCGTTGCGCCGTGTACCAGATGCAGTCGGCCAGCACGAGGCGTCCTTCGGCATCGGTGTTGATGATCTCGACGGTCTGTCCCGACATCGAGGTGACGATGTCGCCCGGACGCTGCGCTTTGCCGTCCGGCATGTTCTCGACCAGGCCGATGACGCCGACCGCGTTGACCTTGGCGTCGCGCGCGGCAAGCGCCAGCATCAGGCCGGTGACGCAGGCCGCGCCACCCATGTCGCCCTTCATGTCCTCCATGCCGGCGGCCGGCTTGATCGAGATGCCGCCGGTGTCGAAGCAGACGCCCTTGCCGATGAAGGCAACCGGCGCTTCGCCTTTCTTGCCGCCGTTCCAGCGCATGATGACGACGCGGCTTTCATGCGCCGAGCCCTGCCCCACGCCGAGCAGCGCGTTCATGCCGAGCTTCTTCATCGCGGCAATGTTCAGCACCTCGACGGTAACGCCCACTTTCTTGAGCGCCAGCGTGCGGCGGGCGAATTCTTCCGGATAAAGAACATTGGCCGGCTCATTGACGAGGTCGCGCGCCAGCAGCACGCCGCCGGTGACCGCCTCGCGCGTCGCGAAGGCTTTGCGCGTGCCGGCAACATCGCCGACCGCGACCGTAACGCTACGCTTCTCCGGCGGCTTGTCCTCTTCCTTGCGCTTGGTCTTGTAGCGGTCGAAGGCGTAGGCGCGCAGGCGCACGCCCTGCGCCAGATCGGCGGCCTGATCGGCGCTCAGCGGCCCGTCCGGGAACTCGGCGAAGATCGTGCCTTCGGCCGCCTTAGTCGGCAGTTTGCCCATGGCCAGGCCGCCGAGCTTGAGGAAATCTTTTTGGGCGAGCCCGGCGGTCTTCCCGGCGCCGACCACCACCAGACGGCTCGCGTCGAGCCCCGGCGGCACGATCAGGTCCAATGTCGAGCCGCTCTTGCCGGTGAACTGTTCGGCTTTGGCCGCCCGTGTCACCAGGTCATGGGCCGACCCCAGCACCTCGCGGGTGGCCGGTCCAAAATTCAACTTATCATCGCAGAAAGCGATGAAAACGCCCCGCTTGGGCGCGGCGAAGGAGCCAAATCCGAGCTTAAGGGCATCGGCCATTGGGGGGAATTCCTTGTGTGCGACGAGAGCAACGGCGCCGGCCAACCCGCCGAACGCGAATAATCACCCATATGACGCAGGCGCCACAGCGCTGCAACGCCCCATTTGAAGGCGATTTCCGGCGCGTCCGCCGATGGGCGGGGAAAGCCGGTCGGCAGCAGCGGTATCGGCTTGCCAGAATCGCGTGCGACAGGCACGCAATCCCTGCTAAGGTCCGCCCAGGGCTTAACTTTTTGTTGTGCATACCACACGAGGCCTGCCTTCGGCTGGCCATTTTGTAGACGGATCACAGTGAAGCTGTAGGGGCCCGGGGTACGGGCTTCCGGAGGCGGACCCGCTGGGGACGGGTCGCTGTAACAGGTAAAGGGCCGGATCGAGGGGACGGCGGCGCGGATGGGGTTCATCAGCCGATATATCTTCCGCACGACCTTCAGTGCGTTCCTGATCGTGCTGGTCAGCCTGACCGCGCTGATCTGGGTCACGCAGGCGTTGCGCGACTTTTCGCTGATGACCAGCCAGGGCCAGACCATCCTGGTCTTCATCGGCATCACCGGGCTGATCGTTCCCCTGCTGGTGCTGGTGATCGCGCCGATCGCGCTGCTGATCGCGGTCGTGCATGTGCTCAACAAGCTGTCGACCGATTCCGAAATCATCGTGATGAATGCCGCGGGCATGTCGCCCTGGCTGCTGTTCCGCTCCTTTATGACGGTGGCGATCGTGGTCTCGCTCGGGGTCGCCTCGATCAGCGCCTATTTCGCGCCCAAGGGGCTGCGCATGCTGCGCGACTGGCTCACCGAGGTGCATGCCGACGTGGTCAGCAATATCGTGCAGCCTGGCCGCTTCACCTCGATCGAAAGCGGCGTCACCATTCATATCCGCGAGCGGCGCTCGAACGGCCAGTTGCTCGGCATCTTCCTCGACGACCGCCGCAACCCGAAAGAACATGTCACCGTGCTCGCAGAGGTCGGCGAATTGATCGACAACGACCGCGGCACGTTCCTCGTCCTGCAAAAGGGCGTGGTGCAGCGGCAGGTGGAAAACCAGCGCGACCCGGCCATGGTGGTGTTCGACCGCTATGCCTTCGATCTGTCGCAGTTCGCCGCCGGTGCGCAGGCGGTGCAATACTCGATCCGCGAGCGCTATCTCTGGCAGCTCCTGTTCCCCGATCCCGACGACAAGCTCTATATCGAGCAGCCGACCCAGTTCCGCGCCGAACTGCATGACCGGCTGGTCGCCCCGCTCTATCCGATCGCCTTCGTCGCCATCGCCTTCGCCTATCTTGGCGCGCCGCGCACCACACGGCAAAGCCGCACGCTTTCGCTGCTCGGTGCGCTCGGTGGCGTCGCGCTGCTGCGGCTGACCGGCTTCGTTTCCACGGTGGTCGGGGCCACGGTGCCGTGGATGCTGTCGCTGCAATATCTCGCCGTCGCGGCCGCACTGGCATTCGGCTATATCGTGATCCGCCGCGGCCTCATCATCGAGCCGCCCGCCTTCATCACCAATTCGATCGCCGCGCTGACCGAGCGCATCGCGCGGCGCTTCGCGCCGTCGTGATGCCCGCCATGCGCCTCACCCCCACCCTCTCCCTCTACTTCGGCTGGCGCTTCCTGAGCGCGGTGCTGCTGGTGTTTCTCGGCATTTTCGCGCTGGTCGCGCTGGTCAACTACATCGAGATGACGCGGAGGACCAACGACCTCGCCCACGTGTCGTCGATTCTGGTGGCCAAGACCGCGCTGTTCCAGGTGCCGCAGGTGATCGAGCGCATCATGCCGTTCTGCGTGCTGATCGGGGCGATGTCCTGCTATCTCAATTTGTCGCGGCGGCTGGAACTGGTGGTGGCGCGTGCCGCCGGCATGTCGGCCTGGCAGTTCGTCGGACCGGCGCTCGTGGTCGCCTTCCTGTTCGGCGTGTTCGCCACCACGGTCTACAATCCGGTCTCCGCCATCCTGCAAGAGCGCGCCAAACGCTACGAGGCCGAGCTGTTCGGCCAGCACAGCTATGGCATATTCGGCAACGGCGGCGGCACCTTCTGGCTGAGCCAGCGCAACGACGACGGTCTGGCGATCATCAATGCCACCTCGAGCCGCAACCAGGGTGTTGCCCTCGGCGGCATTACGGTCTTCACCTTCGACAAGGCCTCCCATTTCCAAAGCCGCATCGAGGCGCGGGCCGCGGTGCTCGAGCCGGGCGCCTGGCGGCTCATCGATGCGCGCGTGATGGCGCTCGGCGCCCTGCCGGTGGACGAGCCGGAATATCGGCTCAAGACGAGCCTGACCCCGGAGCAGGTGCGCGAAAGTTTTGCCACCCCCGAAACCGTGCCATTCTGGGATTTGCCGTCGTATATCCAGATCGCCGAGCACGCCGGCCTGGGCGCGGCCGGCTATAAATTGCAATTTCAGAAGCTCCTGGCGCGGCCGTTCTTGATGGCCGCGATGGTTTTTCTGGCGGCCGCCGTCAGTCTGCGCTTCTTCCGCTTCGGCGGGGTGCAAAAGATGGTTTTGAGTGGCGTGGCGGCAGGCTTTCTGCTTTATGTTCTATCGAAAGTAACTGACGACCTGAGCAAGGCCGAGCTGATGCTCCCGGTGGCAGCGGCATGGCTGCCTGTGCTCGTTGGGGGACTGACGGGCTTGGTTGCGTTGTTGTACCAGGAGGACGGGTGATGGCGGGGCCGGCTTGCGCTCGTCCACCAGCGCCCAGGCCCCGTAGCCGCGGCGCCGCCAAGATTGCTGCCCTCCTCAGCCTTCTGGTCTGCGGCGGGTTTTTGGTGTTTGCGTCTGCCCAGGCGCAGCAGTTCACCTTTCCCGCCCGCCCCCCCAGACCGGCGCCATCGCCGGCCGCTGTCGAGCGGCAGCAGCAGGGCGGCCAGAAGCAGATGCTCGTGCAGGCGCGCGAGATCGACTACGACTATGCCAACAACCGCGTCGCCGCCGTCGGCAATGTGCAGATTTATTACGGCGGCTCGACGGTCGAGGCCGACAAGGTCATCTACGACCAGAAGACCAAGCGCCTGCACGCGGAAGGCAACGTCAAGCTGACCGAACCGGACGGCAAGGTCACCTATGGCAATGTCATCGACCTGTCGGACGACTATCGCGACGGCTTCGTCGACTCGCTCAGGCTGGAGACCCCCGAGCAGACCCGCATGGCGGCGGCGCGCGCCGAACGCACGCAGGGCAACTTCACGGTCTTCCACAACGGTGTCTACACCGCCTGCGGACCCTGCAAGGACGACCCCAAGAAGCCGCCGCTCTGGCAGGTGAAGGCCGCCCGCATCATTCACGATCAGGGCGAGAAGATGATCTATTTCGAGGACGCGAGCCTCGAATTGTACGGCCACCCGATCGCCTACCTGCCCTATTTCTCGACGCCCGACCCGAGCGTGAAGCGCAAGTCCGGCTTCCTGATGCCGATGTTCTCGACCAATTCGAAATACGGGCTGGCGGTCGAAATTCCGTATTACTGGGCGCTGGCGCCGGATTACGACGCCACCTTCTCACCCGTGATCACCACCAAGCAGGGGCCGATGCTGCAGGGCGAATTCCGCCAGCGCCTGCTCAACGGCGCCTGGTCGATCCGCGCCGCCGGCATCGACCAGCTCGACCCGGAATACTTCTCGCAAGGTCAGATCGGCGGCCCGACGCCCGGCTATCGCAACTTCCGCGGCAGCGTGGAATCGAACGGCCAGTTCGCGCTCAACGACAAATGGGTGTGGGGCTGGGATGCGCTGCTCTTATCGGACAAGACCTTCCTGCAGGACTACAACCCGAGCCTGTCGCGCTACCGCGTGACCAATCCGGTCGCCAACACGCCGACCGAAGGCATCTCGCAGCTCTATCTCACCGGCAAGGGCGACCGCAGCTTCTTCGACATCCGCAGCATCTATTATCTCGGCTTCTCGGAATACGACACGCAGAACCAGTTGCCGGTGATCCATCCGGTGCTCGACTACAATTACACGTTCGATCATCCGGTGCTGGGCGGCGAACTCGGCTACAAGATCAATTTCACCAGCCTGAGCCGGCAGGACCCCGAATTCGACGCGATCAACAGGCTCGCATTCAACAACGGGACCTGCAAGCTGACCGCCGACCCCGCGGTCAATCCGACCAATTGCGTGCTGCGCGGCATCCCCGGCACCTACAGCCGCTTCTCGGCCGAAATGGACTGGAAGCGCAGCTTCACCGACAGTCTCGGCCAGGTGTTCACGCCCTTCGTGTCGCTGCGCGCCGACGCCGCATCGATGCAAATCGACAACGACCCGAACGTGTCGAACTTCATCCAAACCGGCGACTCGAACCTGGTCCGCGGCATGCCGACGATCGGCCTGGAATACCGCTACCCGTTCATCAGCGTGCATTCCTGGGGCACGCAAACAGTCGAGCCGATCGTCCAGGTGATCGCGCGGCCGAACGAGACGCAGGTCAACAAGTGGCCGAACGAAGACGCGCAGAGCTTCATGTTCGACGACACCAACCTGTTCAGCGTCAACAAGTTCTCGGGCTGGGATCGCGTCGAAGGCGGCGGGCGCGCCAATTACGGCGTGCAATACACCATGCAGTTCAATCGCGGCGGCTCGATCAACGCGCTGTTCGGCGAATCCTACCAGTTGTTCGGGCAGAACTCCTTCGCCATGGCCGGTATGGGCAATACCGGCATCGACAGCGGCCTCGACACGACACAGTCCGACTATGTCGGCCGCGTCGCCTACCAGCCGAACAGCATCTTCTCGCTGATCACGCGCGCCCGCTTCAACTACAACACGTTCGCGACCGAGCGTTTCGAGGTGGAAGGACAAGCCCATTTCGACCGCTGGAGCGGCAGCCTGCTCTATGGCGACTACGCCGCGCAGCCCGCCCTCGGCGACGTCTCCTCCAGCTACCCGGCGTATCCGGCGCAACTCGGCTTCCTCGAGCGCCGCCAGGGCATCCTCGGCACCACCCAGGTCAAGCTCGACGCCAACTGGCTGCTGCAGGCCGGCGCGCGCTACAGCATCACCGACGGCAAGTTCGACCAGACCCTGCTCGGGCTCGGCTATATCGACGATTGCCTCATCTTGGCCGTGAATTACATTACAAGCTACACCTATAGCGGCAACGTCACCTCCGACCACGCCATCATGTTCCAGCTCAGCCTGCGCACGCTGGGCGGCACCTCGGTGACCCAGGCGGTCGGCGGATTGGGCGGGCCGGGCGGCTTCTGACGGCGGCCTAACCGCGCCGCCGGCACGCGCGGGCCACAGCCTCCGCGGCCAAGGCTTGCGGTCAAGACCCCTACTCGGATTGGATAGAGCGATGCGAACGACGAAGATCACAAACCCGACCATTCGCGGCGCGCTTGGCGGTGCGCTTGGCGCCGCACTGGTCGCGCTCGGCATGAACTTGGCCTTGACTGCGCCCGCGCGCGCGCAGGTGGTGGTCGTCGCCAACGGCTCGCCCATCACCGAGTTCGACATCCAGCAGCGCTCCAAGCTGATGGCCGCCTCCACCCACAAGGCGCCGAGCCGCCAGGATGTCATCAACGAGTTGATCGACGACCGTCTGAAGATCTCGCGTGCAAAGTTCTACGGTTTCGTGGTCGGCGAAGAGGAGGTTGACAACGCCTTCCAGGAAATGGCCGCGCGCCAGCACGCCACGCCGCAGCAATTCGCCCAGGTGCTCGAACGCTCCGGAATTACACCGGCCGCGCTGAAGGCGCGCATCCGCGCGCAACTGACCTGGACCCAGTTCGTGCGCGGCAAGTTCTCCGCCTCGCTTCAGGTCGGCGATGCCGATATTGCCGGCGCGCTGAAGGCGAGCAACCAGTCCGACACCACCGTCGCCTATCTCTACACGCTCTATCCGGTGACCATCGTGGTGCCGCGTGGATCGAGCGAAGCCATAATGAAGGGCAAGCTCCAGGAGAGCGAGAACCTGCGCACGCGCTTCACCTCCTGCAGCGACGGGCTGCGCCTGGCACGCGGCCTGCGCGACGTGGCGGTGCGCGAGCCGGTGTCGCGCTCATCGGCCGATCTGCCGCAGCAATTGCGCGACATGCTCGACAAGATGGAAATCGGCCGGCTCACGCCGCCCGAACCGACGCCGCAGGGCCTGCAGATGTTCGCACTGTGCGGCAAGAAGCAGAGCTCCGCCGATTCCCCGGCCAAGCGCGAACTGCGCGATCAGATCTTCGCCAAGCGGTTCGAGATCGAGTCCAAGAAATACTTGGACGAGATCCGCAAGTCGGCGATGATCGAATACAAGAAATGAGCGCGCACGGCGGCCTTCCCCTCGCGCTGACGCTGGGCGAACCGGCGGGCATCGGGCCCGACCTGACGCTTGCGATCTGGCTCAGGCGGCGCGCGCTCGACCTGCCGCCGTTCTACATCCTCGGCGATGTGGACTTCCTCACGCAACGCGCGCGGGCGCTCGGACTCGACGTTGCGCTCACCGCAGTGGCGCCGCATGAAGCGAGCGCCGCCTTTGCACGCGCGCTGCCGGTCTCGCCACTCAAACTTCCGGTCAGTGCCGAGCCCGGCATGCCCGACGCCACCAGCGCGCCTGCGGTGATCGCCTCGATCCGCCGCGCCGTCGCCGATGTCATGGACGGCCGCGCGGCCGCTATCGTCACCAATCCGATCGCCAAGAACGTGCTCTATAGCGCGGGCTTTGCCGATCCCGGCCACACCGAATATCTCGCGCGGCTGTGCCAGGAAGCGACCGGCCGGCCGACGATGCCGGTAATGCTATTGTGGGCGCCCGAGCTCGCGGTGGTGCCGGTGACCATCCATATCCCGCTCAAGGATGTCATCCGCCAACTCACGGCCGATCTGATCGTCGAAACCGGTCGCATCGTTGCGCGCGACATGACGGCGCGCTTTCGCATCGCGCATCCGCGTCTTGCCGTCACCGGCCTTAATCCGCATGCCGGCGAGCACGGCACACTCGGCCAAGAAGACGAACAAATCGTGCGGCCGGCGGTCGAACGGCTGAAGGCCGAAGGCATCGACGCGCGCGGGCCGCTTTCGGCCGACACGCTGTTTCACGCGCGCGCGCGCGCGACCTACGATGTCGCGCTCTGCATGTATCACGATCAGGCGCTGATCCCGATCAAGACGCTCGCCTTCGATCACGGCGTCAATGTCACGCTCGGCCTGCCCTTCGTGCGCACCTCGCCCGACCACGGCACCGCCTTCGGTCTCGCCGGCACCGGCACCGCCAATCCGGCGAGTCTGGTGGCCGCGATCAAGCTGGCCGCGCGTCTCGCCGCGGCCGCGCCGGCGCCCGCTCTGGCGAAATAGGCCATGGCCCAGATCGACGACCCCCCACCTCCCCTCCCCCCGCGCGCTCTTGCGCGTGGCGGGGAGGGGTCGGGGGTGGGGGGCGAACTTTACGAACTTTCCTCGATCGACCCCCCACCCCGCATTGCATTGCTCGCGCAACGCAATGCGACCCTCCCCGCCGCTTCGCGGGGGGAGGGTAAAAAAGCGCGGCCACACTGATGGCCCAGATCGACGACCTGCCGCCCTTGCGCGATGTCATCAAGCGGCATGGCCTGTCGGCCAAGAAGTCGCTCGGGCAAAACTTCCTGCTCGATCTCAATTTGACCGCCCGCATCGCGCGCGCCGCCGAACCGCTCGAAAACGTCACCGTGGTGGAAATCGGCCCCGGCCCCGGCGGGCTCACACGCGCGCTGCTGGCGCTCGGCGCGCGCCGGGTGATCGCGGTGGAACGCGATGAGCGCGCGCTGGCCGCGCTGGAGGAAATTTCCGAACGCTATCCGAGCAGACTCACGATCGTATCGGGCGATGCGCTCACGGTCGATCTGCAGGCCGAGCTCGGACCCGAGCGCGCACGCGTGGTGGCCAACCTGCCCTACAATATCGCGACCGCGCTTTTGGTGGGCTGGCTCACCGCCGAACCATGGCCGCCCTGGTACGACCAGCTTGTGCTGATGTTCCAGCGCGAGGTGGCCGAACGCATCGTCGCGCGCCCGGGCAGCAAGAATTACGGGCGGCTCGCCGTACTCGCGGGATGGCGCACGGAAGCAAAGATCCTGTTCGACGTCGCACCGTCCGCCTTCGTACCGCCGCCCAAGGTGACCTCGTCGGTGGTGCGGCTGGTGCCCAACCCGCAGCCGCTCGCCTGCGACGCTGGCCTATTACAGCGCGTGACCGAGGCCGCCTTCGGGCAGCGCCGCAAGATGCTGCGCCAGAGCCTCAAATCGCTCGGCGTCGACGCCGGTGCTTTGCTCGAAGCCGCCGGCATCGAGCCGACCGCGCGCGCCGAGGAGATTCCGGTGGAAGGCTTCGTGACATTGACGCGGACTTTTGCCGCTCAGCTCAAAAGCAATGTGACCTAGGGATCGCCCATGCCGATGCACCGCCAATCGCTCACCGCTTATGGCGCGCCGCTGTGCGAGACCGTCGTGGAAGCTCCGCAGCCGCAAGGCACCGAAGTGCTGGTGCGCATCGCGCGCTGCGGCGTCTGCCATTCCGACTTGCACATGCAGGACGGCTATTTCCTGCTCGGCGACGGCAAGCAGCTCGATGTGCGCGGCGGCCGCACTTTGCCCTTCACGCTCGGGCATGAGATCGCCGGTATTGTCGAAAGCGCCGGTCCCGACGCCGATGCGAAACCGGGCGCGGCGGTCGCCGTCTATCCCTGGATCGGCTGCGGTGAATGCGCGGCCTGCAAATTCGGCGACGAGAACATCTGCGCGGCGCCGCGCCATCTCGGCATCACGGTTGACGGCGGCTACGCCACGCATGTGCTGGTGCCGCATCGGCGCTATCTGATCGACTATGCGCCGCTTACCGCCAACTACGCCGGCGCGCTGATGTGCTCCGGCCTCACCGCTTACGCCGCACTCAAGCGGCTGAGCGACCGCGCCACGCGTGGCCCGCTGCTCCTGGTTGGGCTCGGCGGTGTCGGCTTGATGGGCCTGGCGCTGACGCGCGCGATGTATGGCGAGGCGCCTTTCGTCGCAGACATCGATCCGAAAAAGCGCGAGGCCGCGCTCGCGGCCGGCGCGCGCGAAGCCTTCGATCCGGCCGATCCGAATGCGCGCAAGGCGCTGCTCAAGGCGAGCGGCGGGATTTATGCGGCGGTCGACTTCGCCGGCTCCGACAAGTCGCTCAATTTCGGAGCGAGCGTGCTGGCCAAGGGCGGCAAGGTGGTGGTGACCGGCCTGATCGGCGGCGGCTATTCGACCGCGGTCGCCATGTTCCCGCTCAAGGCCATGACCATCGAAGGCACGCAGACCGGCACGCTCGCGGAGGCACGCGAACTGATCGACCTGGTGCGGGCGAAAAACATCGCGCCGCCGCCGATTGCTGAACGGCCGCTGGCGCAGGCCTCCGCCACGCTCGACGATCTGCGCGCCGGGCGCATCGTCGGCCGCGTGGTGCTGACCGCCTGACGGATTGCCCAGCGCGCGAGCGCGCTCAGCTCAGATCGAGCGCGGCGGTCAAATGGCCGATCTTGGCACGGATCATGATGTTGAAGGCGACCACGATGCGATCTTCTTCATCATTAGCGTCACCGTTGTCGACCGAATGCGGCAGATAGCTCGGCCAGATCACCATGCGTCCCTTTTCTGTCGGCGGGACGAACGTATCCGCGTTCAGGTCGGTCTTCTGCGTCACGTCTGGCAAAATGCCGGTCGCGAGATGGCGCGGCGAGAAGAACAGCGTGCGGCCGCAGCCCGGCGGAGTCCGGATATAGACGACTCCACTGAGCAGCGAGTTCGAATGCGCGTGCGTATTGTGCCGGCGATTGGGGCTCGAAATATTCGCCCACATATTGGCGATGTAATGGGAGTCGCGCTTGATGCGGTAGACATCGAGGATCGTCTTCGACTCCTCCAGAATGATGTCGACCAGTTCCTTCATTTCCGGCAATGTCTGCAGATTATCGGGTGTCATGTAGTTGCGCAGATAAGTCTTGGCCGTATAGCCCTGACCCGACTTCTGCAGGTCACGCAACGTCTTCTCGACCCGGTCGCAAAGCGTAATGTCAGGCAGGGTTCCTGTGAAGAATCCCGTCGGGAAAAGTAGAAACATCTCCCGCGCAAGCAGTCCCATCGCCGATTCCATTCCCGGTTTGTTGCCGCCCGGCGGCGCGCCAGATGCCCGTCGCCATAATCCGGCGGAACGTCGCCACGCCCGGCCGAAGAGGTCAAGAAAATGTACGTAAAATGTTGCAGCCGAATAACGGATATGCGCCCGCATACTCACGGGCTTGTGAAGCGGTCCCGAATTGCTGCGCGCAGGATTTGTCGTCGTCCGTCGTTGCGGCGAGGATCTCCCGTCGTTGGCGCTTGCCGTCCGCCGCTTGAATTGCCGGAGTGAACCGCCCAGCGAGCATGCGCGGCATTCCGCCGGACGCAGCCGAACGCCACCTGCCAGCTTGCAGCCGATCGTCAGCGCGCCAGCTTGTCGAGGTCGGACAGCAAGCGCTCGACGAAGGTCTCGATGTCGAGCATCTTCACGCGCTTCAAGCGCTCGGCGGTGAGGATCGCGCGCAGGCGCGCGAAGCTCTTGTCGAGATCGCGGTTCACCAGGATGTAATCGTATTCGCGCCAGTGCGCGATTTCCTCGACCGCATTGCGCAGGCGTTGCTCGATCACGGCCTGGCTGTCTTCCGCCCGCCGCTCGAGCCGCGCCTTCAAATCGGCGGCCGACGGCGGCAGCACGAAAACGCTGACGACGTCATCCGGCATCTTTTCGTAGAGCTGGCGCGTGCCCTGCCAGTCGATGTCGAACAAGACGTCGCGGCCCTTGCCGAGCGCCTGCTCCACCGGCTCGCGCGGCGTGCCGTAGAAATTGCCATGCACCTCGGCCCATTCCAGCAACTGGCCGCTGTCGCGCATGGCCTCGAACTGGCGCTTGGAGACGAAGTGATAATGCACGCCTTCGATCTCGCTCGGGCGGCGCGCGCGCGTCGTCGCCGAAACCGACAGTTCGAGTTTGCCCGGTTCCTCGATGTTCTCCTGCTCGAGCAGATTGCGCGACAGCGTGGTCTTGCCCGCGCCCGAGGGCGAAGACACGACCAGCATGATGCCCCTGCGCGTGATCTCGGTCATTCCAGGTTCTGCACCTGCTCGCGGAACTGCTCGACCACACCCTTGAGCTCGAGGCCGATATTGGTCAGTTCCACATCGTTGGCCTTGGCGGTGAGCGTATTCGATTCGCGGTTGAGCTCCTGGGCCAGAAAATCGAGCTTGCGCCCGATGGCACCGCCCTCAGCCAACAACTTCTCCGCCTGCGCGACATGCGAGACCAGCCGGTCGAGCTCCTCGCGTATGTCGGCCTTGGTGGCGAGCATGATCGCCTCCTGATAAAGCCTATCGGTGTCGAAGCGCTCGGAGGCCGACAACAGTGTCGCCACTTGCGCGGCGAGCCGCGCCTTGATCGCATCCGGCTTGCGTCCGGGTGCTGCTTCCGCGCGCGCGGTGAGCGCGGCGATCTCGCCAAGCCGCGTCGACAACAGCCGCGCGAGCGTCGCTCCCTCCTCGTGCCGCATCGCCACCAGCGCGGCGAGCGTCTCATCGAAGCCGGCCGAAATCGCAGCCTCGGCGGCGCGGTGCTCTTCAGCACTCTCGTCCTGCTCGGTGACCTCTATCACGCCTTTGAGCGCGAGAATGCCATCAAGCGTTGGCGCGACCGCGTCCACCCTGCCGGTGAGCTGGTGGATGGTGGCAAGCACCGCATTGAGCACCGGCTCGTTGATCTTCACCGTTGGCGCGACGCCTTTGCGCTCGACCGTGAGATTGGCGTAAACGGTGCCGCGCGCGAGCGATGCGGCCGCGCGCGCGCGCGCCGGCACCTCGACCGCGTCCCATCCCGGCGGCAAGCGAAAGCGCAGGTCAAAGCCTTTGGCGTTGACGGACTTGATCTCCCAGTTCCAGGCGTAAGCGCCGGCGACGCCGTGGCCGCGAGCGAAACCGGTCATGCTCGACAGAGCCATCGGGTCGTCTCTCTTCTTGAAGTCGAAAAAGCGCGGCGACCTTAGCGGCGGGCCGCAGCCGTCACAAGGCTGCACACGCCGCTCGCCGCGCTTAGGGAGAGGTGAAAGCTACCGCCGGCCGCGCCGGCTGCCATTGGCCGGCGGCGGCGGCGCGGGAGCGGGCGCCGCAGCGGGCGGCGGATCGGCGGCCGGTGTCTCGCCGCGCTCCATGGCGCGCAGATGCGCGACGTTCTTCTGGTGCTGCTCGTAGGTTTCCGAGAACACGTGGCCGCCGCTGCCGTCGGCGACGAAATATAAGTCCTTGGTGCGCGCCGGATTGGCGGCCGCCTCCAGCGACGCGCGGCCGGGATTGGCAATGGGACCCGGCGGCAGGCCGTCGATCACATAGGTATTGTACGGCGTGGGCTGTTCGATCTCGCTTTTCATGATCGGGCGGCCGAGCGATCCCTTGCCGCCCGTGAGCCCATAGATGATGGTCGGATCGGATTGCAGCCGCATCCGGTTTTTGAGCCGGTTGACGAATACCGCGGCCACGCGCGAGCGCTCGTCCGGCTTGCCGGTCTCCTTTTCGACGATGGAGGCCAGGATCACCAATTGCTCCGGCGTCTTGATCGGCAGGTCCGACAACCGGTGCTCCCACACTTCCTGCAGCACGCGCTTATGCGCCTGCGCCATGCGCTGCAGGATTTGGTCGCGCGTCATGCCGCGCGTGAACTTGTAGGTCTCCGGCAACAGCGTGCCTTCGCGCGGAATTTCCTTGATCGGACCGGCGAGCGCATCGGTCTCCAGCAGCTTGGCCACGATCTGCTCGGAGGTCAGTCCCTCGGCGATAGTCAGGCTATGCTGCACCACCTTGCCGTCGATGATGGTGTCGACCACATCGGCGAGACTGGCATGTTTGGTGAATTGATATTCGCCATGCTTGAGCCCGCCGCGCGCCTTGAGCGCGATCACGCCGCCCATGAACACATAGGGCTGATCGATGACGCCCTCGCGCTGCAACAGATCGGCGATATCCTTGATGCCGAGGCCGCGCGGGATGTTGACCACCTTGTCCTCGGCCAAGGGTCCCGGCGTTTCGAACTTCTCTCTGCCGAAATAAAGTGCGGCGCCGATCGCGACCGAGAGGATCACCAGCAGTGTGAAGATCGCGTTGCCGACGATTACCAACGGATGGCGCGCGCGCTTCGACCGGCGCATCGGCGGCGGCACCGGCTCGGGTTCAAGTGCCACGCGCGGACTGCGCGGAACGGTTGGCTTGCCGCCCGGCGGCATTGCGCCGGGCGATGCCGGCCGTCCACCGTTCGATGGACGCCCTTGCGGGGGATTGGACTGCGCGGGTCGGCCGGTTACCGGCCCGGCAGATGGAGGAGTCTGCGGCGGCTCGCGCCCGGTTCCTCCTGGCGGGGGCGCCGAATTCACGCGCCCGCTCCCAGCATCGCCCATGGCCGGCTCATCCCAACGTACTCCCGGTTGCCTGCGAGCGAACGAGGCTTTCGTCCGCCCGGCGACGCTTTTGCCCCCCGCCACGGCGGCGGGGCGCGAAAAAATAGCAGAAGCCGTCGTACCTTAGAAAGAATTTTGGCGAAATGGAGGGAGTCGGATGCCGCGCGGCCGCTGGCGCGGCGGTCAAGCCGCATAGCGTCGGAAGACCAGCGAGGCATTGGTGCCGCCAAAGCCGAACGAATTCGACAAGGCGGTGTCGATTTCGCGCTTGCGCGGCTGATGCGGCACCAGATCGATCGCCGTCTCGACCGACGGGTTGTCGAGATTGATGGTGGGTGGCGCCATGCCATCGCGGATCGCGAGGATCGAGAAGATCGCCTCGACCGCGCCGGCGGCGCCCAGAAGATGGCCGATGCAAGACTTGGTCGAGGACATCGAGATGCGGCCGGCGGCGTTGCCGACCAGACGCTCGACCGCGCCGAGCTCGATCTCATCGGCCATGGTCGAGGTGCCATGGGCGTTGATGTAGTCGATCTCGTCCGCACTGATGCCTGCGCGCTTGAGCGCCATCGTCATGCAGCGGAAGGCGCCGTCGCCGTCCGGCGATGGCGCGGTGATGTGATAGGCATCGCCCGACATGCCGTAGCCGACGAGTTCGCCGTAAATCTTGGCGCCGCGCGCCTTGGCGTGTTCGAGCTCTTCGAGCACCAGGGCGCCGGCACCCTCTCCCATTACAAAACCGTCGCGGTCCTTGTCATAGGGGCGCGAGGCGCGGGTCGGATCGTCGTTGTATGCGGTCGACAATGCGCGCAGCGCCGAGAAGCCGGCGAGCGACAGCCGATTGACCGGCGACTCGGCGCCCCCCGCGACCATCACGTCGGCGTCGCCGAGCGCGATCATGCGGCCGGCGTCGCCGATCGCATGCGCGCCGGTCGAGCAGGCAGTGACCACGGCATGATTCGGCCCCTTCAGACCGAACTCGATCGACACAAAGCCGGAGGCCAGATTGATAATACGGCCGGGGATGAAGAACGGGGAAACCCGCCGCGGCCCCTTCTCGTGCATCGTGATGGCGGTCTCGGCAATGCCTTCGATGCCACCGATGCCCGAGCCGATCAGCACGCCGGTCGAGGTCTTTTCATCCTCGGTCTTGGGATGCCAGCCGGCATCATCGAGCGCCTGTCGCGCCGCGCACATGCCATAGATGATGAAATCGTCGACCTTGCGCTGCTCCTTCGGCTCCATCCACTGATCGGGATCGAAGGTGCCGTCCGAGCCATCGCCGCGCGGAATCATGCATGCGATCTTGGCCGCGATATCGGAGACTTCGAATCTGTCGACCTTGCGCGCGCCGCTCTCGCCCTTGAGCAGTCGCGCCCATGTGGGCTCGACGCCGCATCCCAGCGGCGTGAGCATCCCCATTCCGGTGACGACGACACGTCTCATGGCCGGCTCCGAGCCAAATCAACCGCGCACGCGGGCAAGCTGAGCGCACGCGCACCGCTCGACAGCATGGACAAGACAACCGAACAGCGGCGCAGCGCCGATTTTCAGCCTTTGGCGTTCTTTTCGAGAAACTTGACCGCATCGCCGACGGTCAAAATGGTCTCGGCGGCATCGTCGGGAATTTCGCAGCCGAACTCTTCCTCGAAGGCCATCACGAGCTCGACGGTGTCGAGACTGTCGGCGCCAAGATCGTCAATGAAGCTCGCTTGATCAGTCACCTTGTCGGGTTCGACCCCCAGGTGGTCCACGACGATCTTCTTCACCCGCTCGCCAATATCACTCATCGTTCCAACCTCGTGTTTTTAGATTGGGCTGCGATCCAGGACAGAAACGCAGCCGTCGCGGTTCGGCCTCGTCGTGGTTGACGGTGGCGAGAGCTCGGATCGCGGAAGCACCTGATTTTTGAACTTCCACCATCGGCCGCCCCAGCCGGGCCGAATTTCGGTTACCATACTTCAGTTGCGTTGACTAGCGCGGTACCGGGCACCGCACAAGTCCTGCGATGCCAACATCTTGGCCGGCACTTTTCCCTCAAATCATGGCCATTCCGCCATTGACGTGGATGGTTTGTCCCGTGACGTAAGAAGCCTCGCCAGAGGCCAGATAAACCGAGGCCGCGGCGATGTCCTCGGCGGTGCCGAGCCGGCCGGCCGGCACCCGCGCCATGATCGCCTCGCGCTGCTTGTCGTTCAGGCGGTCGGTCATCGCGCTCTTGATGATGCCGGGCGCGATGCAATTGGCGGTGATATTGCGCTTGGCATATTCGGCCGCCACCGATTTCATCATGCCGACCATGCCTGCCTTGGAGGCGGTATAGTTGCCCTGCCCCGGATTGCCGGTAAAGCCGACCACCGAAGAGATACCGATCACGCGGCCCCAGCGCCGCCGCATCATGCGCGTGACCGCGGCACGGGTAAGCCGGAAGGTCGCCGTCAGGTTGACGGCGATGACCTTGTCCCAGTCCTCGTCCCGCAACTGCACGAACAGATTGTCGCGATTGACCCCGGCATTGGCGACGAGAATGTCGAGCTTCTCCATCTTGTCTTCGGCCGCCGGCACCAACGCCTCGACCGCATCCTTGTCGGAAAGATCGCAAGGCAGCACATGCACGCGCTCGCCGAGCGCGCCGGCGAGCGTTTCGAGCTCGCTCACGCGCGTGCCGGAGATTGCCACCGTGGCGCCCTGGCCGTGCAGCGCGCGCGCGATCGCCGCGCCGATCGCGCCGGTCGCGCCCGTGACGAGCGCCGTCTTGCCGGTCAGGTCGAACATTGGTGATTTCTCCCTGCCGCTCAATTGCGCGCGGCCTTGAACGCCGCGACATCGTCGGGGCTGCCGATCGCGCCGGCGCTCGCGCCGGCCGCGATGCGCTTGATAAGACCGCTCAGCACCTTGCCGGCGCCCACCTCGTAGAAATTCGTCACGCCGGCATCGGCCATGGCGGCCACCGATTCGCGCCAGCGCACGGTACCAGTCACCTGGGCGACCAGCGCGCGCACAATCTCATCGGGCGACTGAATTGGCTTGGCCAGCACATTCGAGACCACCGGCACCACCGGCGCCTTCACGTCAACCTTCGCCAGCGCCTCGGCCATCGCCTCGGCGGCGGGCTGCATCAGCGCGCAATGGAACGGCGCCGACACCGGCAACAACATCGCGCGCTTGGCGCCCTTTTCCTTGGCAATCTCAACCGCGCGCTCGACGGCGGCCTTGTCGCCGGAGACAACGACCTGCCCGCCACCGTTGTCGTTGGCGGCCTGACACACCTGACCCTGCGCGGCCTCGGCCGCGACCGTGGCGGCGGCATCGAATTCGAGCCCGAGCAGCGCCGCCATGGCGCCCACGCCGACCGGCACCGCCTTCTGCATGGCCTGGCCGCGGATGCGCAAAAGCCGGGCGGTATCGGCGATGCTGAAGGTGCCGGCAGCGGCGAGCGCCGAATATTCGCCGAGAGAATGGCCGGCCACGAACTGCGCCTCGCGCTTAAGGTCAAGACCGGCTTCCGCCTCCAGCACCCGCATGGCGGCAAGCGATACCGCCATCAGCGCCGGCTGGGCGTTTTGAGTGAGCGTCAGCGTGTCGCCCGGCCCTTCGAAAATGACCGTGCTCAGCTTTTCGCCAAGCGCCTCGTCCACCTCGGCGAAGACGCGGGCGGCAGGCGCGAACCGGTCGGCGAGCGCCTTGCCCATGCCGACCGCCTGGCTGCCCTGCCCCGGAAAAACGAATGCGACGCTCATATCTTTTCTTTCGCCTTGCCTTCAACCCGCGCCTCAAAATCGCGCCCTAAGACACCGGTGGAACGGCTCCTGTCAAGTTGAGCGGCTGCGGTAACCGGAACACAAGACTCGGCGGCCTAGGGTTCCGAGCGCTTTTTCGGAAGGCCCTGGCGATGCGCGAGTTGGTAACCGAGGACGACCTCGCGCGGGCGCGCCGCGATCCCGCCTTCCGCCAGCAATTCTTGGCGCAAAACCTCGATTTGCTGCTGGAAGCCCTGAACCGCGCCCGCCGCAACAATAGCCCAAACCCGAAAACCGCCGGCCAAATCCGTGAAGGCGTCGACCTCGCGGTGAAACTCGCCGACCGCCTGCAGCGCGAAGGCGACGCCCCCGGCCCGAAAGCGGCCTGACGGCGCGCCGTTTCGGGAACCTCTCGCATCTTGCTTTCCGGCGAAAAACCCCTATAAACCGCGCACTCCGTCGATCCCGGTTGGGAGCTGAACGGACGGCCGATTGCGGGCACCTCGCTCGCAGGCGGTAGGGCCTCCCCTGGAGACCCGGCGTCCCGTGTTCCCGCCTTCAGAGCATTCGAGCCTTTCCCGAAGGGCTCGAGGGGCTAGGCGCCAGGATCGAGGTTATGGGCAAACTTTAGGAAAGGCACTCCATGCCATTGTATGAACACGTCTATCTGGCGCGCCAGGACCTGAGCGCGCAGCAGGTGGAGGAATTGACCACGCAACTGTCCGGCGTCATCGGACAGATGGGCGGCAAGGTCGCCAAGACCGAATATTGGGGACTGAAGTCCCTCGCCTACCGCATGAACAAGAACCGCAAGGCGCACATGACGCTTCTCAACGTCGACGCGCCGGCGGCCGCGCTCGCCGAGATCGAGCGCCAGGAGCGGCTCAACGAAGACGTCCTGCGCTACCTGACCATCCGGGTCGAGGCCTTGGAAGAAGGCCAGTCGGCCATGCTTCGCAAGTCCGACCGTGACGATCGCGGTGACCGTGGCGACAGGGGCGATCGTGGCGGCCGTTTCGACCGCGGCGATCGCGGCGACCGCGACCGGGGCGAGCGTCGCCCGCGTCGCGACGAAGAAGAAACCGCAACGGAGGAATAAACCATGGCATTCGCACCGCAAGGCGGCGCCCGCCGGCCGTTTTTCCGCCGCCGCAAGACCTGCCCGTTCTCGGGCGCCAACGCGCCCAAGATCGACTACAAGGACGTCAAGCTGCTGCAACGCTACGTGTCGGAGCGCGGCAAGATCGTGCCGAGCCGCATCACCGCGGTGTCGGCCAAGAAGCAGCGCGAACTGGCGCAGGCAATTAAGCGTGCGCGCTTCCTCGGCCTGCTGCCGTACGTAATCCGCTAAGTTTTAGCGGCAAACGGCGATGACGAGGCTTCCGGGGACACCCGGCGGCCGATGGTTGGGGCGGGCTTCTCCGCCTCTAACCGCTCGATGAGGAGCGGGACAGCTCGCGATGATGCAAATCGGACTGATCGGTATCGGTGCTGGCGCCGCGGCGGCTTTGCTGTTCGCCTCGGTCACCTCCGGCTCATGGCTGGCGGTGGCGCTGTTTTATACGGCGCCGCTGCCGATCATGATCGCGGGGCTGGGCTGGAGCCATTGGTCCGCGTTGATCGCCGCCCTGACAGCGGCGCTGGCGCTTTCGGCCGCATTCGGCGGCATTTTCTTTCCAGCGTTTCTGGTCGGTGCCGGCCTCCCGGCCTGGTGGCTGACCTATCTGACCATGCTGGCGCGACCGGCTGGAGCTGTGGCGAGTGCGGGCGTCGGCTCGCCTCCGGCCGCGCTCGAATGGTATCCGCCCGGGCGACTGGTGGTCTGGGCCGCCGTGCTCGCCGCGCTGGTCATGGCGGTCGGCATCCTCTTTGTCGGACTCGATGCCGAGACCTTCCGCAGCGGCCTGCGCGCGGCGCTGGCGCAAATGCTCCGGGTCGAGAGCGGGCTGACGCCCGACCAACTGCCGCATTCGCCGAACGGCTCCAACGCCGACCGGGTCATCGATTTCCTGGTCGAGGTGATCCCGCCCGCCGCCGCCGTGCTCGCCACCCTGACCAGCCTGTTCAACCTCTGGCTCGCCGCCCGCGTGGTGAAGTTCTCCGGCCGGCTGGCGCGGCCCTGGCCGGATCTCTCGGCCATGAGTTTTCCGCCCACGGCCGCGGCCGCGCTCGCGCTCGCGGTGGCGCTGAGCTTCGTCGGCGGTCTCGTCGGCATCCTGGCCGGCGTGGTGTCGGCCAGCCTGTTCATCGCCTATGGCGTGCTCGGCTTCGCGGTGGTGCATGCCGTCACGCGCGGCCTCGGCAGCCGTAACCTGATCATCGGCTGCGTCTATGCCGCGGTCATGGTGTTCGGCTGGCCGATGCTCGTGCTCTGCCTGATCGGGCTGGCCGAAACCGTGCTGCATCTGCGCGCGCGGGTAGCGGCCAAGCGCGGACCGCCCGCCGTCACCTGAAAAAAGCGAAAATCCCAACAACCCTTTCGATCATGAACTGCAGATAGAGGAGTAACGACAATGGAAGTGATCCTACTCGAACGCGTCGGCAAGCTCGGCCAGATGGGCGACGTCGTGCGCGTCAAGGACGGCTTTGCCCGCAATTTCCTGCTGCCGCGCGGCAAGGCGTTGCGCGCCAATGCCGACAACAAGGCCCGTTTCGAAGGCATGAAGGCCGACCTCGAGAAGCGTAACCTTGAGGCCAAGGGCGAGGCCGGCAAGCTGGCGTCGAAGATCGACGGCAAGAGCTATGTGGTGCTGCGCCAGGCGAGCGAAGCCGGCCAACTCTTCGGTTCGGTGACGAGCCGCGACATCGCCGGCCTCATCAATGCCGACGGCGCGGCAATCGCGCGCGCGCAGATCGCCATCAACGCCCCAATCAAGTCGATCGGCCAGTACAAAGTGCCGCTCGCGCTGCATCCGGAGATTGAGGTGTCGGTCACCGTGGTGGTCGCGCGTAGCGCCGACGAAGCCGAGCGCATCAAGCGCGGCGAAGACGTGAATGTGCGCCGCACCGAGGAGGAAGAGGAAGCCGAGGCCGCCGCGGCCAATGCCGAATCCTTCTTCGAGGAGGCAGCCGCGGAAGGCGATGCAGCTTCGGAATCAGCCGAGGCGGAGACCGCCGAGGCCGAGCCGAAGAAGCCGGCCAAGTCCGCCAAGAAGAAGGGCGGCGCGGAAGACTAGGCCGCTCTGCCTGCCTGCCTGCCGGGGCGCCCGCGCCCCGGTATGGCGCTGCTGAAACCGCGCGCTATTCCGGCTTGACCGGCTTTTTCGGCTTGGTCGAGGCTGTCGTCTTCGGCCCGTCATTCGTCGGCTTTGCTTCAACCGGCTTGCTTTCCGGCGGCTTGGCGGCCGCCGGCGCTTCGCGGCTCTCGCCTTTGGCGTCCTTCGCGTCCTTCGCGTCCTTGCCGTCCTTGGCGCGGTGGCCACCCTTGGCCGTCTGCTTATGGGTGCGGCCGCGTGCCGAGGCAGAAGGCGCTTCCGGATGCACGCCCTTCAAATAGGCCGAAATGGCCGCCGCCGACTCCCGGCTCGCGGTGTAGTGCTCACGCAGAAAACTATCGAGCCCGAACAAGCCGCCCGCCTTGGCCGTGTCGAGCTTTTGCGGCGACTTGTGGCAGATCGCGCAGTCCGCCGCATAAAGCTGGGCGCCGCTTTTGCCCTGATCGAGGTTGTCCTGCGCCACTGCGGCGCCTCCGCCCGCCAGCGTCAGCGCCCACACGCCGACCGCAAAGCCAACCCCGCGAGAAAATCCCCTCATCGCCGTAACCCTCTCCGCAAGTTTGCCCACCTGCCCCGGGCGGTCGCACCTGCCGTTTTTGCCCACGCCATTCTAGTATCGACCCGTCGCCGCGCTCGACATAATTACATGGCCGGGTCGCAATTGTGGCATTGCCGTGGCGCAAGAAATATGATTCGATACCTAGGCTGAACGTTGTTGCGCCCTTACGCGTTGCCGAACCGGGCCTGGATTTCGGTATAGCGCCGGTGGGCCGAGTGATGGAGGCGGCCGATGGACCGGTTGCTTCAATTTCTGTTGAGCACGTTTCTGCGCAAGGGGACCTTCAAGCTCACCACCTCGCGCGGAACGACATTCACTTTCGGCGACGGCACCGGCACACCGGTCGCCGTGCGTTTCACCACCCGTGCGGCCGAATGGGGCATTCTGCTCGATCCCGAGCTCAAGCTCGGCGAGGCCTATATGGACGGCACTTTCGTGGTGGAGCAAGGCACCATCGCCGAGGTGCTGGCGATCGCGCTCGGCCAGAAAAGCGAGCTGCCGCATTGGGCGCGCCCGCAATGGCTGTTGCGCTATGTCGGCCGCCGGCTGGCGCAGTTCAATCCGCGCAAGCGCTCGCGCCGCAATGTCGCGCATCACTACGATCTCGACGGCAGGCTCTATTCGCTCTTCCTCGACGCCGACCGGCAATATAGCTGCGCCTATTTCGAAACGCCGGATGCCTCGCTCGATGACGCCCAGCTCGCCAAGAAGCGCCATCTCGCCGCCAAGCTCAAGCTCGAGCCCGCCAAACGCGTGCTCGACATCGGCTGCGGCTGGGGTGGGCTCGGGCTTTACCTCGCCGAGGTCACCGGCGCAGACGTCACCGGCATCACGCTGTCGCAAGAGCAGCACGGCATCGCCAATGCGCGCGCCGCGGAAAAGGGCCTTACCGCGCGCGCGCGCTTTAATTTGCAGGACTACCGCGACACCAAGGGCCCGTTCGACCGCATCGTCTCGGTCGGCATGTTCGAGCATGTCGGCGTCGGCCATTACGACACCTTCTTCCGCAAGAGCGCGGAGCTTTTGGCCGACGACGGCGTGATGGTGCTGCACTCGATCTGCCGCTCGGAAGGCCCCGGGATCACCAATCCGTGGATCGCCAAATACATATTCCCCGGTGGCTACATCCCTGCCCTCTCCGAAGTTCTGCCACATATCGAGCGCGCCGGGCTCCTGGTCACCGACATCGAGATCCTGCGCCTGCATTATGCCGAGACCTTGAAGGCTTGGCGCGAACGCTTCCTAGCGCATCGCGAGGAAGTCGAGCGTATCTATGACCAGCGCTTCGTGCGCATGTGGGAGTTCTATCTGGCCGCGTCGGAAATGTCGTTCCGCGAACAGAACATGATGAACTTCCAGATCCAGGTCACCAAGAAGCAGGGCGTGATCCCGATGACGCGCGATTACATTCCGCGCGAGGAGCAGCGCCTGCGTTCGGCCGAAGGTAAGAGCCAGCCGCCGCTGCGTCTGGCGGGGGAGTAAGCTATCTCGTCGCCTCTCGCTGTCATGGCCGGGCTCGTCCCGGCCATCCCGCTTAGTTTGGCACCGTATATTCCTAAGCGAGACCGCCCGGAAAAAAGGCGTTTGCGCCCGTCTTCAATGGGCTATGCCCGGCGATGACGACATTTAACAGCGCGCGCTCCGGAATGACGGAAAGCGTCAAGCGAAAATCCAAAATTTTTCCCGCCAACTTCAATGATGTGAATTGCGGGACAGGCCGCGTGCGCGGCCTTCCGGGAATCATGGCGCGTGCTATGCCACAATTTCCGGGTAAGCACAGACATGACGCCAATCGAATCAGCCGTCCGCAAGCAGGCGGAAGAACCGACACCGCTCTTTCGCGCTGCTCCGCACAATATCGAGGCGGAACAGGCGCTGCTGGGCGCGATCCTCGTCAATAATGAAGCCTTCTATCGGGTTTCCGACTTCCTCAACCCCGAGCATTACTTCGAGCCGATCCATCAGAAGGTCTATCAGCTCTGCCGCGACCTGATCCGCGCCGGCAAGATCGCCACGCCGGTGACGCTGAAGACGTTCCTCGATCCGTCGATCGACATCGGCGGGCTCACCACCGGCCAGTATCTCGCGCGGCTGGCGGCCGAAGCCACCACCATCATCAATGCCGAGGATTACGGCCGCACCATCTACGACCTGTTCATCCGTCGCTCGCTGATCCTGCTCGGCGAAGACATGGTCAATGTCGCCTATGACGCGCCGGTCGACTTCGCCCCGCGCGAGCAGATCGAGGACGCCGAGCGCAAGCTCTACGACCTGGCTGAGAGCGGGCGCTATGACGGCGGCTTTCAGCGCTTCGCGCAGGCGCTCACCACCGCCATCGACATGGCCGCGCATGCCTTCCAGCGCGACGGCCGCTTGTCCGGCGTCGCCACCGGGCTCGACGATCTCGATCGCATGATGGGCGGATTGCAGGCCTCCGACCTGATCATCCTCGCCGGCCGCCCCGGCATGGGCAAGACCGCGCTCGCCACCAACGTCGCCTATAACGTCGCCAAGGCCTGGGCCGGCGAGGTCAAGGCCGACGGCCATACCGTGACCACCAATGGCGGCGTGGTCGGCTTCTTCTCGCTCGAAATGTCGGCCGAACAGCTCGCCACCCGTATCATCGCCGAGCAGACCGGCATCCCCTCCAGCCAGATCAGGCGCGGCGGCATCAGCGAGAGCGACTTCGAGAAGATCAAGGACTACTCGATCGAATTGCAGCACTTGCCGCTTTACGTCGACGAGACCGGCGGCCTCTCGGTGGCGCAGCTCGCCGCGCGCGCGCGCAGGCTCAAGCGCCAGCGCGGCCTCGATCTTCTGGTGGTCGACTATCTGCAGCTTCTGTCCGGTTCGACCAAGCGCTCCTCGGAAAACCGCGTGCAGGAGATCACGGAGATTACCACCAAGCTCAAAGCGCTGGCCAAGGAATTGGCCGTTCCGATCATCGCGCTGTCGCAGCTCTCGCGTCAGGTGGAAAGCCGCGACGACAAGCGCCCGCAACTTTCGGACCTGCGTGAATCGGGCTCGATCGAGCAGGACGCCGACGTGGTGATGTTCGTCTATCGCGAAGAATACTACCACGTGATGAAGAAGCCGCTCGAGTCGGACCGCGAGAAATTCGCGGAATGGCTGGCCGAGAGCGACAAGGTGCACGGCAAGGCCGAGGTCATCATCGGCAAACAGCGCCACGGACCCACCGGCACGGTCGAATTGCAGTTCGACGCTTCCGTGACGCGCTTCTCGTCGCTGGCGCGCGACGATCACATGCCGGATCGGATGTAAGCGCGGCAAGAATTCCCCCGCATAGACGCACGGCGCCCATCGGGCTAAACCAAGCGCATGTCCGAGGCCGAGAGCATCATCCCGCGCGATTCGCCGTCCGCCGAGCCGCGCGCCACGGAAAAAGTCATCACCGCCGGTCCGCCGGCGGCGGAATCCGGTGGCATCCTCACCATCGATTTGGCCGCGATCGAAGAGAATTGGCGCGCGCTCTCGCGTCGCGCTCTCCCGGCGGAATGTTCCGCTGTCATCAAGGCCGACGGTTATGGTTGCGGCCTCGATCCGGTCGCGCTTCGGCTTGCGCGCGCCGGCTGCAAGACCTTCTTCGTCGCTGACCTGGCCGAAGCGCGCCGGCTGCGGGCTGGCCTGCCGGAGACGACAATTTATGTGCTCGGCAGTCTGCTGCCGGGCACCGCCGCGAGCTATGGCGAGATCAATGCGCGCCCGGTGATCGGCAGCCTGGTCGAACTGGCCGAATGGGACGCTTTCTGCTCGACGCAAGGCTGGCGCGGCGGCGCGGCGCTGCATGTTGACACCGGAATGAACCGGCTCGGCATTTCGGTGAACGAGGCGGCCGCGCTCGCCCCGCGCATCCGCGCCGAGAACCACGGCATCAGCCTGCTGATGTCGCATCTGGTCGCGGCCGAGCAACCCCAGAATCCCCTCAATGCGCGGCAGATCGCGCTGTTCCGCGAAGTGCGCCTGCTCTATCGCGGCATCCCCTCCTCGCTCGCCAATTCCTCCGGCATTTTCCTCGGCGCTTCGGCGCATTGCGATCTGGTCCGCCCGGGCGCCGCGCTTTACGGCATCAATCCGACCCCCGGCCGCAGCAATCCGATGCGGTCCGCGATCCGACTCGACGCGCATATCGTGCAGGTGCGCAATGTGGCGAAGGGCGAAACTGTCGGCTATGGCGCGACCTGGACCGCGCGGCATGCAAGCCGCATTGCGGTGGTCGCAGTCGGCTATGCCGACGGATTTCCACGCGCGGCGAGCTCTTCCGACAAGGCGCCTGGGGCCGACGCTATCGTCGCCGGCAAGCGCTGCACGCTGGCCGGGCGCATCTCCATGGACCTGATGGCGATCGACATCTCAGGCTTGCCCGAGAACGCCGCCCGCCGCGGCGACCTCGCTACCCTGATCGGCGACGAGATCACGCTCGACGACCTCGCCGCCAAGGCCGGCACCATCGGCTACGAGGTGCTGACCCATCTCGGCCAGCGGTATCACCGGGTTTATCGGGGCGATTAAGCCGCCGGTCGGGTGCATTCTTGAAATGTCCGGAAGAGTACCGTACATTCTCAGGACAAGAGGCTCGCCACAATGACCCAAAATTCGTCCCGCTCCATGCGCCTTGAGGCCCGGATTGCCCCGGACGCCCTCGCTGTGGTCAAGCGCGCTGCCGAAATCCAGGGCCGCAGCGTGAGCGATTTCGTGGTGGCGGCGGCGCAGGAAGCGGCCGAGAAGACCATCGCCGACGCTCAGATCGTCCGGCTCTCGCTCGCCGACCAGCGCGCCTTCGCCGACGCGCTCCTGACGCCGCCCGAGCCCGCCCCGGCGCTGAAGCGCGCCGGGGAAAGACACCGCCGGCTGGTGCGGGAGTCGCGGTGACCGAATGTTTCGCGATCGCGCCGCTCGTGGCAGATCACGACCGATCGGGTTTTTCCTGCGGCGTTGAAGCGCTCGATCTCTATCTGCGCACACAGGCGACGCAGGACATCCGCCGTCATCTCGCCAACTGTTTCGTGGCTTCGCCTCTCGGCAGCAACAAGGTCGCCGGTTACTACACGCTCTCGTCCGCCAGCGTCGCGCTCACCGATCTACCGGCTGAGCAAACCAAACGTCTGCCGCGCTATCCCGTCGTGCCGGCAGCATTGATCGGCCGGCTGGCGGTGACCGACGAATATCGCGGACGCGGCCTTGGCGCGGCTTTGATGTTCGACGCCATCGAACGCGCGGCGCGGTCGGAGGTGGCGGTCTATGCGATCATCGTCGACGCCAAGAACGACGCGGCCCGCCGCTTCTATCGCCATCACGGCTTCCTGCCGTTTACGAGCCGTCCGGGGAGCCTATTCCTGCCCGTCGCGACCGCCAATAAGCTGCTCAAGGGCTAGAAACCCCGCCACACGTTCCCTTAACAATGTTCTTGTAATGTTCTCATCGACGCTTTAGCGTTCGGCGAGCATTCGGGGCGATTCTGCCATGTCCAAGCGATCCCTCTCCTTCATCTGCCAGAACTGCGGCGCGGCCCATAACCGCTGGCAGGGTAAGTGCGAGGGCTGCGGCGAGTGGAATTCGCTCGCCGAGGAAGGCGCCGAGCGTCCGGCGGGCCCGGGCCGGCGGCCGGGCAAGGGCCGTCTGTTCAAGCTGGAGGCGCTCGCCGGCGAAGCGCACGACGCGCCTCGCCTGCCCTCCGGCATCGCCGAACTCGACCGCGTCACTGGCGGCGGCTTCGTGCGCGGCTCGGTCATCCTGATGGCGGGTGACCCGGGCATCGGCAAATCGACCTTGCTGATCCAGACCACTGCCGCGCTGGCGCGCGCCGGCCAGCGCGCGGTCTATATCTCAGGCGAAGAAGCCATCGGCCAAGTGCGGCTGCGGGCCGAGCGGCTCGGCCTGCGCGATGCGCCGGTGGAGCTTGCCTCCGAGACCGCGGTCGAGGACATCATCGCCACGCTGTCGGAAGGCAAGACGCCGCGCCTCATCATCATCGATTCGATCCAGACCATGTGGACCGACATGGTCGAATCC
>DASZQT010000124.1:0-14016 GCA_035549515.1 Pseudolabrys sp.
CGCGGCACCGCCGGCACGACAATGTCCAGGGGGCCGGTCTGGCGGGCCACGCGCGCCAGGGCCTCGCCGAACACCGGCGCCATGCGGCGGATCTCGCCCGAGCGGCTGCCCGGCAGCACCAGCACGAGCGGCGGGTCGGCCAGCCGCCGTATGGCCTCCTCGGCGTTCGGGCGCAGCCGCGCGACCTGCTCGGCGAGCGGGTGGCCGACAAAGGTTGCGGGCGGCCCATTCAGCCGCCGCAGCGCCTCCGGCTCGAATGGCAGCAGCGCCAGCACGTGATCGACGTAAGGCCGCATGGCGCGGGCACGGCCGGGCCGCCAGGCCCAGACCGAGGGACAGACGTAGTCGATAATCGGGATGCCGGGCGCACGCGCGCGCACGCGCCTGGCCACGCGATGGGTGAATTCCGGGCTGTCGATGATGACCAATACGTCCGGCCGGGCCGCAATCACCGCATCCGCCGTCTCGCGAATACGCGCCAGAATTTGCGGCAGCCGCGCGGGAATGGCGGCAAAGCCCATGATTGCCAGCTCGCCGAGCGGAAACGCGCTTTTCACGCCTTCCGCCGCCATGTGATCGCCGCCGATCCCGGAAAAGCGCGCGCGGCCGTCGCTCGCCCTGCGGAGCGCCGCGATCAGCGCGGCGCCCAGGCGGTCACCCGATTCCTCGCCCGCCACCAGATAGATGTGCGGGCCTTCGCCCGCCTGCCCTTGCGCCGCGTCGCTCATCGTTCTGCGCCGGCGGCAACGCCGAGCACGAACAGTCCGGCGCGATCCGCCTGTGCCACCAGTTCGGCCGGTTCGGCCACAATCGTTTCGCCGGCGATAACCGCAATGCCGGCGAGCCCGGCGCGCGCGGCGCCTTCCACCGTCTTCGGGCCGATGGAGGGCAGATCGAAGCGGCGATCCTGCTCCGGCTTGGGCGCCTTCACCAGCACGCCGGTGCCGGCCGGCGAGCGCACGCGGCGGTTGGCGCGCATCTCGGCGACGCGCGCCAGCATCGCATCGGTGCCTTCGGCCGCTTCCACCGCCAGCACGTGGCGTCCCGCCACCACCACCGCCTGCCCGACATCGAACGGACCGGCGGCGCGCAGATAATCGAGCGCGAGCGCAATATCGGCGCGGTCGCGGTCGCTCGGCTCAACGCGGCCAAGCGCGCCTTGCGGTACTAGAATTTGCGGCGCGACTTCGTGCGCGCCCGCCAGATGAAGCCCGGCGTCCTCGAACACTTTGGACATGGTCGACAGCAGATGATTGTCGCCGCCGCGGAAGGCCTTCAGCACCGTCGGCAGATAGGAAAGTCCGACGAGGTCGGGATGCACCTGCCAGATCGACGGCCGCACCAGCGCGCCGATGCATACGACATCGCGACAGCCTTCGGCGCGCGCCAGCCGCAGGAATTTGCCGATCTGGCCGATATAAATCCAATGATGCTTATAGCGCTCGACCGGCAATCCTTCCGCCGCGCCATGCAACGGGAATAGCACCACTTGCCGGCCGCGCTTTGCCACGAGGTCGGCGACCGCCAGTGGCAGGCTGCCGCCGCCGCAGATCATCGCAAGCGGCCCCTCCGGAACGGCGGGCGGCGCGATGCTCATGCGTCCTCGTCCGCTTCGCCGCGCTTGATCGCCATGGTGAGCGGGCGTTTGCCGGCGCGGATGAATTCGACGATTCTGCCGATGAGCGGATCGGAGGCGTATTCGCTCGCGACGCGCTCGAGCCGCGCGCGGAATTCGCCCTCGCCGAAAAACAGCGCCTGATAGGCCGTGCGCACGCGATGCAGGTCCGTCTTGGTGAAGCCGCGCCGGCGCATGCCGACCACGTTGAGACCGACCAGATTTGCGAGCGGCCCATGCGCCATGCCGAACGGAATGACGTCGGCGCGGATGCCGCTCAAGCCCACCAGCATGGCGCCCTCGCCGATGCGCACGAACTGACGCACCGCGACGCCGCCGCCGAACACGACATTGTCGCCGACACTGACGTGGCCGCCGAGCACGGCATTGTTCGCCATCACCACCTTGTTGCCGACCGTGCAATCGTGCCCGACATGGGTGCCGACCATGAAGAAGCAGCCATCGCCGACCTGCGTCAGGCCGTGGTCCTGCTCGGTGCCGGTGTTCATGGTGACGTGTTCGCGGATGTCGCACTCGGCACCGATGACGAGGCGCGTGGGTCCGCCGCGATAGCTGAACGACTGCGGCGGCGTGCCGAGCGAGGCAAACGGATAAACCACCGTGCGCGCGCCGATCGCGGTGTGGCCGGTGACGTTGACATGCGAAATGAGCCGGACGCCGTCACCGATCGTCACATTCGCGCCGATGGTGCAATAAGGCCCGATCGACACACCCGCGCCGATCTTGGCCCCGTCCTCGATGCGCGCCGAGGAATCGATTGTGCTTTGGCTCATCGGTCGATGGATCACGCGTCGGAGATCATGGCGCCGACTTCCGCCTCGGCGACGGTCTGGCCGGCGACTTTGGCCTCGCCCTTGAACCACCACATGTTGCGCCGGCGCGCGATGCGCGTCATGTGGTATTCGAGCGTGTCGCCCGGCACCACCGGCTTGCGGAATTTGGCCTTGTCGATGGTGAGGAAGAATACCTGGCGCGCGCGCAGGCTATCGCTGGTGGCAATGCAGAGCACGCCCGCGGTCTGCGCCATGCCCTCGATCATCAAGACGCCGGGAAACACCGGATTGCCCGGAAAATGGCCCTGGAAATGCGGCTCGTTAAAGGTGACGTTCTTGATGCCGATGCCATGCTCGTCGCCGCGGATGTCGACCACCCGGTCGACCATCAGGAACGGATAGCGGTGCGGCAGCATCTTGAGCACCACCGCGATATCGGCCGCTTCCAGTTTCTTCACCGCTTCATCCATCGCCTACTGTCTCACTCGTCCTTGGCCGTTTCGCGGCCGGGCATTTCGCGCGTTTTCATATCGCGTCGCGCGAGCTGCTCGATTGTCATCATTTCACGGAACCATTGCTTCACCGGCTTGGCCGGGGTGCCACCCCAGCGGGCGCCCGGCGGCACATCGCCGTGAACATTGCTGATCGCGGCGAGATGAGCGCCCTCCCCGATCGTCACGTTGTTGTTAACGCCGACACGCGCACCCAGGACGACGAAGTCCTCCAGGGTCGAGGACCCGGAAATGCCCGTTTGCGCGACCAGGATGCAGTGCCGGCCGATGGCGACATTGTGGCCCACCTGGACCAGGTTGTCGATCTTTGTACCCTCGCCGATGACGGTATCGCGGATGGCGCCGCGGTCGATCGTCGTGCCGGCGCCGATCTCGACGTCGTCCTGGATGATGACGCGGCCGACCTGCGGCACTTTGAGATGGCCCTTGCCGCCCATCACATAGCCGAAGCCGTCCTGCCCGATCTTGCAGCCCGGATGCACGATGACGCGATCGCCGATCAAGGCATTGTTGACGGAGGCAAGCGCTCCAATCGAGCAGTCGCGCCCGATACGCACGTCGGCGCCGATCACTGCATTGGCGCCGATCACGCTGCCGGAACCGACCTCGGCGCGCGCGCCGATCACGGCGCCGGGCTCGACCGTCACGCCGCTTTCGAGCCGGGCGCTCGGATCGATATGCGCGCCCTTGACCGCGCCGGACGGCGCCAGCGACGACGGTCGCAAAGCCTGCGGGAACATCGCCCGCGCCGCTGTGACAAAGGCGCGGTACGGCTCGCGCACGATCAGCGCGATGGTGCCCGATGGCAGCGCGCCGGCGAGCGCCTTGCTGGTCAGGCAGGCACCGGCATGGGTTGCGCGCGCGGCATCCGCGTAATTCCGATTATCGAAGAAGGTCAGGTCGCCGGGTGCCGCACGATCGAGCGGCGCGATCCCGGTTATAGTGCGCGCGGGTTGCGCGCCGCCCGTCATGGGCTCGACCGCCGCCCCGGTCAGGGCGGCGATCTCGTCAAGCGTCAGACCGCTCGATTGCCTTAAGAATACCGGCTCGCCCATACGATCGCGCCCCGCCGCCTGTGCGCGGCCAAGACTGGACCCGCGCTTTAGAACTTGCCGCCGCCGCTGAAGCGGAAGATCTGTGTCCGGTCGCAGACGTCGACGCCGTTGGTGGCCGTCGCGCAGTATTTCTTGAGCGGATAGGCCAGATCGAAGCGCAAGGGTCCGAGCGGAGAATCCCAGAGCAGGCCGACACCGACCGAGGCGCGGATCATGCTCGGAGAGTCGAGACCGACCGTGGCGGTATAGGGCACCGCCGGGCTGCTGGTCGGTCCGTCGTAACCCCACAGCGAGCCGGCATCGGCGAAGACGGCGAGCTTGATCCCGACCTCACGCGGCAGGAAGTAAAGCGGCGTTTGGGCCTCGGCCGTGGCGCCCCAGTACATTGTGCCGCCGAGCGCGTCCTGGGTGGTGAAGTAGGTCAGGTCGCGCGGGCCGATGCCGTTCGGCGCAAAGCCGCGCACCAGGTTCGGACCCATCTGGAAATGGTCGAGCATGCGCAAGGTGTCGCCGCCGAAGCCGGTGATGTTGCCGGCCTGCGCCTTCAACACGCCCACCACATCGGGGAACACCTCGTAGTAATTGCGAACTTCACCCTGGGTGCGCAGGAAATAGTTGTCGTAGCTGATGCCCGGCACGCTCTCGATGCTCTCAAACGCGACATCCTGGCGAAGCTCGGCGTACAGGCCGCTGGTCGGCGCCTTGATGTTATCGAGCGTATTGTAGGCGAGCGTGTAGCCGGTCAGCGCCGTGGTCACCGGCTTGCTCAGTTCGACCTGCACCGGCATCGACGGCATGTAGCAGTGGTTCGGGTTGTCCACCGGCAGCAAGGCTTGCGACAACGTACAGGTGATGGCCGGATCGATTTCCTGCCAAGTCACCGACACGCGCGGCGCCAGCGAGACTTCCTCGGTCAAGGCAAAGCCGAGACGCGCGGTCGCCCCCATCGTCTTGGTATTGTACGAGGTGACGTAATTGTTCGCGAGGTTCTCGCGCGCGAACAGATCGATGCCGCCCGACATGCGGTAGCCGAGCAGATAGGGCTCGACGAACGACAGATCGAAGCCGCGCGCATACTGGCCGTATTGCACGGCGGCCTTGGCGAACTGGCCGCGGCCCATCAGGTTGCGGTCGGCGATGCTGACCTCGGCGATGGCGCCGTCGGCCGTCGAGTAGCCGCCGCCGACCGAGAACTCGCCGGTCGGCTGTTCGTCGACGTCGACATTGATGACGACGCGGTCGGGCGCCGAGCCCGGCTCGTTGGTGATTTTGACCGATTTGAAGAAGTTGAGATTCTTCAGCCGGCGTTCGGCGCGGTCGATGAGCGCGCGGTTATAGGCGTCGCCCTCGCCGATATCGAACTCGCGGCGGATGACGTAATCGCGCGTGCGCGTGTTGCCGCGGATATTGATGCGCTCGATATAGGCGCGCGTGCCTTCCTCGACCACGAAAGCCAGATTGATGGTGCGCGTCTGCGCGTTGCGGTCGCCGCGCGGCCGCACATTGGCGAAGGCATAGCCGTGCTTGGCCGCCTCGACCGTCATCGCCTCGACGCTCTTCTCGACCAGATCGGCGTTGTAGACCGAGCCCGACTTGATCAAGAGCTTGTTGCGCAGCGTGCCCGGATCGAGCGCGTGCACATTCGACACCACGTCGACGGTGCCGACATGGTATTGCGCGCCTTCGTCGATCGTGAAGGTGATGATGAAGCCCTTCTTGGCGGGATCGTATTCGCCCACCGCCGAGAGCACGCGCACGTCGGCATAGCCGTTCTTGAGGTAGAAGCGGCGGATAAGGTCGCGGTCGGCTTCCACGCGATCGGGATCGTAGATGTCGGTGGTCTGCAGGAAGCTCAGGAAGTTGGTTTCCCGCGTCTTGATCACGTCCTTGAGGCGGCCCGAGGAGAAGTGATGCGCGCCGATAAAGCGGATCTCCTTGACGCCGGTCTTCTCGCCCTCGTGGATCTCGAACACGAGGTTCACGCGATTGTTCGGCAGCTCGATGATCTTCGGCACGACAGACACGTCGAAGCGGCCGCTGCGGTGATAAATCTCGACGATGCGCTGGACGTCGGCCTGCACGGTCGGCTTCGACAGCGTGCCGCGCGGCTTCGACTGCACTTCGACCTTAAGCTGCTCGTCCTTGGCCTTCTTGTTGCCCTCGAAGGCGACCTGGTTGATCACCGGGTTCTCGACCACGGTCACCACCAGACGGCCGCCGACGTGATTGATGTGGACGTCCGCGAACAGGCCGGTGGCGTAGAGCGACTTGAGGCCCTCGTCGATCTCGCCCGGCCCCAGCCGGCCGCCGGGGCCGGGGTGGAAGTAGGAACGAATGGTATCGGCGTCGACGCGCCGGCTACCTTCCACGGTAATGGAATTGACGGACTGCGCCATCGCGGCGCCCGAAGTAGCGATCGTCACCCCCGCGGTACCGACAAGGCTACCGCAGAGGATCGCACAGCCAAGGGCTAATCCCCGAACCAACCGCATACCAAGTGTCATGCAGCTCTACGCCCTTTTTTCGTCCTTGCGGCCGCCTCGACTTATCGGATTCGGCAGTCTGCCGGGCTGGCTTTGGTATGCTTTGTACCGCGTTTTCAACTCACTGCAAACGAAACTGCCCGACGACTTTCCCTTTCCCCTCAAAAAGTTGCCAACCGGCAACGGTTTGGCAACGGTTACGACGTGGCGAGGTGGAGAATGTCATTAAAGGTTGCAAAAATCATCAACATCACAACGATTGCGAGCCCAATTCGGAACCCGACTTCCTGCGCGCGCTCCGACAAGGGGCGGCCTCGAATCGCTTCGATTCCGTAGAACAGAAGGTGACCGCCATCGAGCAGCGGAATCGGGAACAGATTGAGCAGCCCGATTGAGACCGATAGCACCGCCGTCAGGTGCAAAAGCGCGACGAATCCGGCGCTTGCCACCTGCCCGGAGACCTGGGCAATGCGGATCGGCCCGCCGACCTGATCGGCCGCCTCACGTCCGGCGAAAACCCCGCCGATATAGGACAACGTCCGATCGACGATGAACCAGGTCTCCTGCGCGCCCGCCACGACGGCCGCCACCGGTCCGTATTTCTGCGTCTTCACATCGCCCGGCGCCATCGAGCGGCTGATCCCCAGGAGGCCGAGACGCTGCACATTGCCGAAATTGTCCTTGATCTCGCGTAACTGCGGCACCGCCTTGAGCTTGACCGGCACGCCGCCGCGTTCGACCTCGACCTCGAGCGGCTCGCCGGCGCTGACGCTGACGATGCGCTGCATGTCGGAGAAGCTGTCGATCTTCTCCCCGTTGATCGAGAGCACCAGGTCGCCCGGCTTGAAACCCGCCGCCTGCGCGGCGCTGCCCGCCTGCACCGCGTCGACGCGGGCGGTGGTGGTCTGTTTGCCGACGGTCATGAAGATGCCGGCGAAGATCGCGATCGCCAGAATGAAATTGGCGATCGGACCGGCCGCCACAACGGCGGCGCGCGAGCCGACCGGTTTGTGCAGGAAGCTGTCCTTCTTCTCGGCCTCGCTCATGGCGGCGGCGGCCTCGTGATCGGGCACGCTCGCGGCATTGTCGTCGCCGAAGAATTTCACATAGCCGCCGAGCGGCACCGCGGAGATCTTCCAGCGCGTGCCGTAGCGGTCATTAAAGCCAGCGATCTCCGGCCCGAAGCCGAGCGAAAAGGCCACCACTTTCACGCCGCGCCAACGCGCCACCAGGAAATGGCCGAGTTCGTGGAAAAACACCACGATGGTGAGCACGAACAGGAACGGCACGATATAGCCGATGAGGCCGCCGCCAAAGGCGCCCAGGCTGTCCAGGATGTTCATTCTCGCCTCCGAACTCCGGCCACCCGCGGGGCGGCGGCCGTTACCCCCTTTAGGATGCCTTTACGGCAATTTCGGACAAGAGCCCCCGGGCCAGATGTCGCGCATCATGGTCAATGGCAAGCGCCGCCTCAATCCCGGCCGGTTCCTTCAGGAACCCGCGCGCGGCGGCGGCGTCGAGCGTGGCCTCGACCAGGGCCGGAATGGCCAAAAACGGGATGCGGCCGGCGATGAACTCGGCCACGGCCACCTCATCGGCGGCGTTCAGCACGGTCGGTGCCGCCCCGCCGGTCTCCATGGCGCGCCGGGCCAGAGCGAGCGCCGGAAAACGCCGCAGGTCGGCGTCCTCGAAGGTCAACTCGCGCACCCGGGCCAGATCAAGCCGGGGCGCCGGGCCCTCGATCCGTCCCGGCCAAGCCAGGCAATGCGCAATCGGGATGCGCATATCGGGTGCGCCGAGCTGCGCCACCACCGATCCGTCGGTGAATTCCACCATGCCGTGAATGACCGACTGCGGGTGTACCACCACGTCGATCTGTTCCGACGGCAGGCCAAAGAGATGGTGCGCCTCGATCAGTTCCAGGCCCTTGTTCATCAGGCTGGCGGAATCAACCGTCACTTTCGGCCCCATCGACCAGTTGGGATGGCGCAGGGCCTGGTCCGGCGTGGCCCGCCTGATCTGGTCGAGCGACCAGGTCCGGAACGGCCCCCCCGAAGCCGTCAGGATGACGCGGCGGACCCCTTCGCGCGGACCGCTGGCCATGGCCTGGAAAATGGCATTGTGCTCGGAATCGACCGGCAGCACGGTGGCGCCGCTTTCGGCCGCCCGTCGCATGAACAGGTCGCCGGCACAGACCAGGCACTCCTTGTTGGCGAGCGCCACGGTCGCGCCGCGCTCGATGGCCGCAAGGGTCGGCCGCAGGCCGACCGCGCCGGCGATCGCGCCCATCACCCAGTCGGCCGGGCGTTCGGCCGCCTCGACCAGGGCGGCCTCGCCCGCCGCCGCCTCGATGCCGCTGCCAGAGAGCGCCGCCTTGAGATCGCGAAAGGCGGCTGGGTCAGCCACTACCGCCAGCCGGGCGCCCACCTCGCGCGCGACCTTGGCCAGCGCCGCCGCATTGCGCCGCGCGCTCACCGCCTCGACGCGGTAACTCAGCGGCGCGCGCTTGACGAGATCGATGGTGCTGGTCCCGATCGAGCCCGTGGCACCGAGAATGGTAATGCGACGCATAGCGGTGCCCGCGCAAGGTTCCGCCCGCTCAACGCCTTGTGCGCCCTTAAGGTTCACCATAGCAGCAGCCCACGTGCGGGGGCATCGAAGCCGGCCCGGATCAGGCCGATCAGGCAGCCGGCAAGCGCGGCCGCCCAGAAGCTGTCGAGCCGGTCCATCACCCCGCCATGGCCGGGAATAAGGTGGCTGGCATCCTTGGCGCCGAAGCGGCGCTTCACGAAGGACTCCATAAAATCGCCGATCTGCGACAGCACCGAAAGGACGGCCGCAACGGCCGCAAGCGCGCCATCGTTCAATGCGGCGCCGGACCATCGGGCCACCGCCACGCCCGCGACGGTCGCGGCGAAGGCACCGGCAATGGCGCCCGACCAGGTTTTCTTCGGGCTGATGGCCGGCCAGACTTTCGGTCCGCCGAAAGTGCGTCCGCCGAAATAGGCGAAAATATCGGTTGCCCATACCACCGCGAACAGGAAGACGATGGCGAGGAAGCCATAGCTCTCGTCCGCGCGCAGATACATCGGCGCCAGCAGCAATATACCGGCATAGGCGATGCCGGCGGTAATCCAGAGCCGGTGCTCGCGTGCCGCGAAAATCGCCGCCGCCAGGGCGCCGAGGCCGATCACCAGCATGGCCGCGATCGGCCGGTGCAGCCAAGCCACAAGCGCGGCGACCGCAATCGCGCTGCCGCAGGCCGAGAACATCAGGCGATGGCCCGGGCCGGCCACCAGAGCGGTCCATTCCCACAGCACCGCCATGGCGGCCAGTCCCCAGAACACCGCGAACGGCCAGCCGTTCACATAGGCCGCACCCACCGCAACCGGCGCCAGCACCACGGCCGAGGCAATGCGCAGCACCAGATTGCTGGCGCCGCCGACGCGCGCGCCAGGACTGCCCGGGCCGGAAGCGGGCTGGGTCCCGCTCACGGGATCACGATCCGGTGCGGGCGACGAGCCCGCCGAAGCGCCGTTCGCGCTGGCGATATTCGAGGATCGCGGCTTCCAGCGCCGCGCGGTCGAAGTCGGGCCAATAGGTCGGCACGAACACGAGCTCGCTGTAGGCCGATTGCCAGAGCAGGAAATTCGACAGCCGCTGCTCGCCGCTGGTCCGGATGATCAGATCGGGATCGGGCAGATCGGGCGCATCGAGAAAACCGGCAAGGGTCTCCACGGTCACATCCGTGGGCTTGAGCCGTCCGGCCGCCGCCGCTTCGGCGATGCGGCGCGCGGCGCGCATCAGTTCCTGACGCGCGCCGTAATTGAATGCCACCACCAGCGTGAGCCCGTCATTGTCGCGCGTGAGTTCTTCCGCCTCGGTGAGCAGGCGGCCGATGTCCGGGTCGAGCCCTTCCCGCTCGCCGATGATGCGCACACGCACATTGCTCTTGTGCAGGTCGGCGAGATCGTTGCGGATGAAGCGACGCAAGAGCCCCATCAATTCGCCGATCTCGGAAGCCGGGCGCGACCAATTCTCCGCGCTGAACGAGAAGATGGTGACGATCTCGATACCGATCTCGCCGGCGGCGCGGATCGTGCGCCGCAGTGCCTCAACCCCGCGCCGATGGCCTTCCGCCCGTGGCAGGCCGCGCGCAGCCGCCCAGCGCCCATTGCCGTCCATGATGATGGCGACGTGGCGCGGCACGGCCGAGGCCGGCAGGGCGCTTTGCGACATTTCGGCCTCGGGCATGGGGCAAGTCCTCAGACGGTGAGGATCTCCTTTTCCTTTGCGGCGAGCAGATGGTCGATTTCGGAAATGCCGGCGTCGGTCGCCTTCTGGACCTCGGCCGAGAACCGTTCGTGATCGTCCTTGCTGATCTTGTGGTCTTTCTCCAGCTTCTTGATCAGGTCCATGGCATCGCGCCGCACATGGCGCACGGCTACGCGCGCGGTCTCGGCATACTTGTGCGCGACTTTGACCAGTTCCTTGCGGCGTTCTTCGTTCAGTTCAGGGATGCGCAGGCGAATGGTCTGGCCTTCGGTGGCCGGCGACAGGCCCAGATTGGAATTGACGATGGCCTTCTCGACCGCGTGCACCAGCGAACGGTCCCAGACATTGACCGAGATGAGACGCGGCTCGGGCACGGTGACGCTGGCGCAGGCGTTCAGGTGCATCTGCTGGCCGTAGGCGTCGACCATTATCGGATCGAGCAGATGAGCGGAGGCACGCCCGGTGCGCAGACCGGACAGTTCGGTCTTGAGCACGGTGCTGGCGCCCTGCATGCGCCGTTTGATCTCGTTGATGTCGTAGCTCTCGTTTGCCATAGCCCTGTCCTGAATAGCGCCTCGCTTCGGATCGCCCGCCGCCAATGCCGGCCGGGTCTTAAGAGCCTTACGCCTCGATCCTGTCGCGAGCCCGATTCCCTCCAAAAGCCGGTTCTTATCACGGGCTTGCCGCCCGCGGCCGCCTTTTCGGGATTAAAGTTTAGCCGACCGTGGTGGCGTGCCCCCTGCCCCGCAGCACGGCCTCGACCGCGCCCTTGTCGGCGATCGAAAATACGATGATAGGCATCCGGTTTTCCCGGGCAAGCGCGAAGGCGGCGCCATCCATGACCTTGAGGTCCTTTTCGATGGCTTCCTGGTGGCTCAGCCGCTCGTAACGCTTGGCGTTGCGGTCCTTCTTGGGATCGGCGGTATAGACGCCATCGACATTGGTCGCCTTGAGCACGGCCTGCGCCTCGAGCTCGGCCGCGCGCAGCACCGCGGTGGTATCGGTGGTGAAGAACGGATTGCCGGTGCCGGCCGCCAGCAGCACGACGCGGCCCTTGCCGAGGTTCTTCAAGGCGCGCTTGCGATTGTAGGTCTCGCACACCGCCGGCATGGCAAGCGCGGACAGCGTGCGCGCCTCGTGGCCGGCGCGCTCGATCGCGGTCTCCAGCACCAGGCAGTTCATCACGGTCGCCAGCATGCCCATGGTGTCGCCGACGGGACGGGGGACGCCGCGCTCGGAGACCTCGACGCCGCGGAAGATGTTGCCGCCGCCGACGACGACGCCGAGCTCGACGCCGAGCCGGGCGGTCGCCACCAGATCGGCCGCGATGCGCTCCACCGTCGGCTGATCGATGCCGAACTCGCCCGCGCCGGTGAGCGCCTCGCCGGAAATCTTGACGACGACGCGCCGGTACATCGGATCACTCATGAAATGCGATCCCTTGCGATGCGATTCCCGTCAAGGCGCATGACCCCATCCGAGACCGGTTCCCGGCCCGGATCAAGCCGGGACGGGACGTTTTCTTCAGTCATGCACCGTTCAGGCGCGCAAAGCGAACAAGCCGCGGCGGCTCACGCCTGACCGGCGGCCGCGGCGACCTCGGCCGCGAAGTCGCTTTCCTGGCGCTCGATGCCCTCGCCGAGCGCGTAGCGCACGAAGCCGGCGACCTTGATCGAGCCGCCGACCTTGCCTTCGGCTTCCTTGACCGCCTGCGCCACCGTCTTCTTGTCGTCGAAGATGAACGGCTGCTCGAGCATGCAGACTTCCTTGTAGAAGGTCTTCAGGCCCGACTCGACGATCTTCTCGATCATGGCCTCGGGCTTGCCCTGCTGGCGGAATTTGTCGGCGAGCACGTCCTTCTCGCGCTTGACCACGGCGGGATCGAGGCCGGACGGATCGAGCGCCTGCGGATTGGCCGAGGCCACATGCATCGCAAGCTGGCGGCCGAGCGCCACGAGCTCGTCCGCCTTGCCCGGCGATTCGAGCGCGACGATCACGCCGATCTTGCCGAGGCCGTCCGACACGGAATTATGCACATACATACCGATGGCGCCCTGCGACACCGACAGCGCGGCGGCGCGGCGCAGCGTCATGTTCTCGCCGATCTTCGCGATCGTGTCGGAGATCGCATCCGCGACCGTGATGTCGCCGACCTTGGCGGCCTTGATCGTCTCGACATCGGTGCCGGAGCTCATCGCCACGTCGGCGATCATCTTCACGAGGCCCTGGAACAGATCGTTGCGGGCGACAAAGTCGGTCTCCGAATTGACCTCGGCCACCACGCCCTTGGTGCCCGCAACGAGCACGCCGATGAGACCTTCGGCGGCGACGCGCCCGGCCTTCTTGGCGGCCTTCGAGAGGCCCTTCTTGCGCAGCCAGTCCTGCGCCGCGGTCATGTCGCCGGCGGTTTCGGTGAGCGCCGCCTTGCAATCCATCATGCCGGCGCCGGTCGACTCGCGCAGTTCCTTGACCATTCCTGCGGTAATATTTGCCATTGAATTATTCCTTCATGCGTCAACGGCCGGCCTCACAGCCGGCAAAGCGACGCCGTGAACGGCGCCGCGCAGTCTCTACTGACAAAGCACGACGGCAGGATTACTCCGCCGTCAGCTCCTTGGCCTTGGCGATCCAGGCCGGCACGCGGCCGGGCAGACCGACTTCTTCGCCGACATTGTGCGCGGCCTTCTCGCTCAAGGTCGCGATCTGGTCGAAGTGGAAGATGCCGAGATCGTTGAGCTGCTTCTCGATCGCCGGCGACACGCCGGTCAGCTTCTTGAGGTCGTCGGCGACACCACGCGGACCGGGCAGCGGCTCGAAGCCGAGATCGCCGGCGGCCGGCGCGGTCGGCAGCGCTTCCGCCACCACCGGCTTTTCCTGCGCGCCGATGTCGATGCCGAGTTCGCCCTGCGCGCGCGAGATACCGTCGATGGCGGCGCGCGAGATCAGCTCGCAATAGAGCGAGACGGCGCGGGCGGCGTCGTCATTGCCGGGCACGACATAGGTGATGCCGGCCGGATCGCAGTTAGTGTCGACCACCGCCGCGACCGGGATGTTGAGGCGCTGGGCCTCCTTGATCGCGATGTCTTCCTTGTTGGTGTCGATCACGAAGATCAGGTCGGGAATGCCGCCCATGTCCTTGATGCCGCCGAGCGAGCGGTCGAGCTTGTCGCGCTCGCGCTGCATGGTGAGGCGCTCTTTCTTGGTGTAGCCGCCGGCCTCACCCGAGCCGAGCATCTCGTCGAGCTTGCGCAGGCGCGAGATCGAGCCCGAGATGGTCTTCCA
>DASZQT010000125.1:0-16410 GCA_035549515.1 Pseudolabrys sp.
CGGGTTGGAAATATCGGGGATGAGCAGGCCGACCGACGAACTGCGATCCATGCGCAGCGCGCGGGCGACACGATTAGGTCGATAGCCCAGTTCCTTGGCTGCGCTGGAGACACGGGCAACGATCTCGGCGCTGACGCGTTCTGTGCCGGCATTCAAGGCGCGCGACACTGTCGACGAGTGGACACCGGCGCGCGCGGCAACATCCCGCACCGTTATTGGCGATTTTGCCCGCTGTCGCTTATCCAATCGACGTTCCCCCGTTACAGTCGAATCCGGGCCGCCAGGTAAGCCATTCAACCATGGCCCTCATTGAACCCGCCGATAGTCCTGAGAATTCTACGCGGGCGCTCGGTGAGCGGCGCCATAATGAGAGTTCGAACGCGGCCGGTTTGTCAATATTCGTGACCGGCGCTTCTTTACATGAGACCGTAAAGCGGGAGTCCAACTGATAATTTGCGCTCAATCGAGAGGTCTGCTTGGGTCATTTTGAACCGTGGTATGATGTCTGGGTGACGTCCGCTAAACCTCCGACACTTAGCGTAACAGCGGACATCCCTGATCGGCGGAAACGGGCCACGAGCTGTTATTCTTGAATCGATCGCCACAAGCTCGTGCTGGTTCGCCCGGACCGGCATGTCGCTTGGCGCGGCGACGTGGAGCCGGCGGACCCACTCGGTCCGGCGCTCCTACCTGTCCCTACCGCAAATTAGATCTGAACATACTGATGGTGAAGACCGCCAAGCAAAGGCCGTTCTTCGATACGCCGATGGCACTGAACGTCCCGTCCTTTGGGCGCATCCTTCCCTAATGAGCGATGCGTGCGCACCGCATTTTAGTACTCCACGTAGCACGCAAGGATGTGGCGAAGGTGCTGCGCCCCGGTCAATACAACGTGGTCCACGCACTCCCGGTGGATCGAGCCGATCAGCCGTTCCGCATAGTCATGCTGCCATGGCGAGCGCGCGGAAGTCGGACGATCGCGAATGCCAAGTGAGCGGACTCGGCTAACAAATATGCTGCTTCCAACATCCCGCAGAGGATCGTCCGATTCGACCTCTGACGCCAACCGGATGGAATTTACGATAGGGACAGGGATGGAGGCCGCGGGCCGCATTCATGTATTTCGACTTCGGCTTCGAGCCAGGTTTGCGACTTGACCGGTTTGGCGGCAGGCATTCCAAGGGCACAGAGGATCGCAAGCATCGCGATTCATGATGCGACGATTCTGTCCTCACAGGCGAATCTGGAGCGTATGGGATATTCGGAAAGGACAGCGCGAGTCGCGCTTCGGGTCGCTGCAAGGTCGCATTGCCGCTCGCTGCTATCTTCAATAGTAATTCTTAGAAACGCACAAAAGCATATCCGTATCGGCAATCGCTGAGCCGCACTTGGCACGGCTCGTGCTTCTTTCCCCACCTATAGTTATAGCGCGACCACCAAAACAAAAGATTCGAACGATGAGCCACGGCTACGAAAAAGGGCGCCTGGACCTGCCTTTTGTCGGGTTCTGCAGCTTTGGAAAATTTCCGATCTGTCAGGACTGGGACAAGATCGACGCCGATGTGGCCGTGCTCGGCGCGCCCTACGATTTCGGCACGCAATGGCGGTCCGGCGCGCGCTTCGGGCCACGCGCGATCCGAGAGGCCTCGACACTATTCGCCTTCGGTCATTCGGGCGCTTACGATCATGAGAACGATGTCACCTATCTGCCGGCCGACAAGACACGCATTGTCGATATCGGCGACGCCGATATAATCCACACCGACACTATGGGTAGCCATCGCGGCATCGAACACGGTGTACGCAAAATCTTGACGGCGAAGGCCATTCCGGTGGTGCTCGGTGGCGACCATTCGATCAATATCCCCTGCATCAATGCTTTTGATAATCAGGAGCCGATCCATCTTATCCAGTTCGATGCACATTTAGACTTTGTCGATGAGCGGCATGGCGTGCGTTACGGCCACGGCAACCCGATGCGGCGAGCAGCCGAGAAAACCTATGTCACCGGCCTGACGCAGCTCGGCATTCGCAACGTGTCGTCGACCGCACGCGAAGGCTATGACGACGCCCGCCGTATGGGCTCGGAGATTCTAAGCGTTAGGCAAATCCGCAGGCTCGGCAACGAAGCCGTGCTGGCGCGCATTCCTGCCGGCAAGCGCTACTACGTAACGATCGATATCGACGGTTTTGATCCCTCGATCGCGCCAGGCACCGGCACGCCGAGCCATGGCGGGTTCACATATTACGAAGTGCTGGAACTGCTGGAAGGAATCGTCAAGCGCGGCACCATCGTCGGCGTTGATCTAGTCGAGGTCGCGCCCGACTATGATCATACTGGATCGACTGCCATTCTCGCCGCTCAAATTCTGCTGAATCTGCTTGGCCGGATGCTGCATCACGAATGACTACGGGCCCATCCTTTACCGAACCAACGACCGGCTTTTGGCAAAATCTGACGCCGGACATTCCCGCCAGGTTTTCAGCTGTGCCGCCATTTCGCTTCGGCTATCCCGTTCGCCTGCCTTGTGCGCGATTCCTCGTTCTGCCGCTGCGCCGGCTGCCAAACACAAGCCGTGCAGTCGCGTCGCTGATCGTCAATCAAGCCTCGCACCTCGTGGTTGGCGCGCTGGCCGATCATATGGCAACGCAGGCGAAAATGCTTTCCGCCGATGTCCTCGTCGGACTGCCAACGCTTGGCCTCGCACTCACCTCGCTGGTGGCAGAGCGGCTAGACCAACCCCGTTATGTGCCGCTCGGTTACTCGCGCAAGTATTGGTACGACGACGCGCTATCGGTACCGGTCACTTCGATCACCAGTCCGGGCGGCGGCAAGCTGCTGCGGCTGGATCCAAATCTGCTGCCCTTGATCAAACGCCGGCGGGTCGTGCTGGTCGATGACGCGATCTCGACGGGCGCAACTGCCGTAGCTGCCGTTAAGTTGCTGCAGAATGCCGGCGCCGACATTGCGGGCATGGTCGTCGCCATGAAACAAACCAATCGTTGGGAAGCGCCGATAAAGGCACTCGCGGCGCCGTTGGCGGTACACGCTACCTATGGCTGTCCGCTGTTCGAGCTTGGTGATGAGGGCTGGTGGCCCATCACCGAAACACAGCCCACTATCCCTTAAATCAAATCGAATTACTCGCGATTGATCGCGACACGAAGTTAGGTTGCCTGTTCCGAAAACTCAACTCCTCACACGTGGCGTTCTCGACACGCTGAATCGGACGGAAGCAAGGTACATCTTTCCCAATCTTAATAGCGCCTATCGGTGACCTTGACGAATTCTTCCAACCGCTCCGGCAACACCTGACGGACAGTTACAAACAGCGAGCCAAACGACAGGGCCGATTTGGTTAGCGACAAATGATCTGCCGCCGAAAACCGAGAACTGAAAATCCGGCGCTCACACCGATCGTTGACCGCAAACATTTAGGCCCATTCCGCGCCGTAAGGATATGGCTCGGTTACCTCAACGATCTCTTTTGAAAAGATCCTGCGCAGGCACCAAAACGCGACACTCAACGTAGTACCGAGATGGCGCGACGTCACACCGGCGAAAGGGGGCCTCCTTCGGGCGACCGATTGATGTGCGCTCATCGCCTATCACCATAGCAAGCTATGGCAGGCAGCCTCGGCAGAGGTCGATATAGGTATTCATTATTTTAACGAATGCCGGAAAATGAGCGCGCTGATTATTTGTGCATGCAAAGCATAATTTTTCGTCATGCGACCATGCCCAATTCGTTGGTATACTGACAAATAGGCCGGCTAGCGGTCCTGTCAGCAGACGCCGATCCAAATACACGAGGTTTTGCTATGAACACTGTGCAATTCCCATATGACCTCATTCTGTCAGGCGGAACGGTCATCGACCCCGCGACGAAGGTGAACGGGCGACGTGACATCGCGCTCGTGGGCGGCAGGGTTGCCGCGATCGAACCCGATCTTTCGGGAGCGCACGCGCGGGAGAGGATCGATGCTTCCGGGAAGATCGTGACCGCGGGCATGATCGACACGCACGCCCATGTTTACGAGCATGTCACCGGCCGGTTCGGCCTCAATCCCGACATGGTTGGCGTGCGGTCCGGTGTCACCACCCTGGTCGACCAGGGCGGCCCGAGCTGCATGACCATAGGCGGTTTCCGACATTATCTGCAGGAAACCGCCAAGTCGCGCCTGCTGTGCTTTATCTCCTGCTATCTGGTCGGTGGCCTCGAGGGCCATCTCTATCCGGACCTCTATGGCCCGACCGGCGTCAACGTCGATCACACCGTGCGCGTCGCCAAGGAAAATCTGGACATCGTGCGCGGCATCAAGGCGCATGCTGAAATCGGCGGCCAGTCGCGCTGGGGGCTCGAGGTGATCAAGACAGGCCGCGTCATCGCCGATCAGACCGGCCTGCCGCTCTATATCCATCTCGGCCAGCTATGGCCGAGCCTGGAAGAAGGCCCGGTGCCGGACGCCGACGAACTGATCCGCGAATTGGTGCCGATCATGCGGCCGGGCGACGTGCTGGCGCATCCGTTCACCCGCCATCCCGGCGGCTTCGTCGACAAGGACGGCAAAGTCCATCCGATCGTGTTCGAGGCGATCGCTCGCGGCGTGCGCGTCGATGTCGGCCACGGTTCGCATTTTTCGTTCGAGGTCGCCAAACGCGTACTCGATGCCGGCGTGCGGCCATTCACGCTCGGCGCCGACCTGCACGGCTATAACGTTAAGGTGGCGCCTGCCGGCATGGACAAGACCGTGCGCGAGGAAAACCCGTTCTTCGGCATCGCGCCGTTCAGCCTGACGATCGCAATGACCGAGTTGATCACCCTTGGCATGACGCTGGAAGAAGTTATCGCCACGGTCACCGCGAACCCGGCTGTGATGGTGCGCATGGAAAACGAGATCGGCTCGCTTCAGGTCGGCCGCAAAGCCGACATCAGCGTGCTGGAGATGCAGAGCGGCCGCTTCAAGCTGTCGGACAATAGCGGCGTCGAAGTTGTCACCGACAAGCTGATTCGCCCGGTGTTCTGCCTGCGCGACGGGGTGCGCTTCGACAGCGACTCGCCGCTGATCCCGGCCGCGATTGCCGCCTGATCGGCGCGTTTTCTCAGGCGCTCATCGGCCACGGTGCAATGCCGCGGCCGATCAAGCCCGCTTCGCCATCGGCATCGAGCGCCGCCAGCATGATGCCGCGCAACGGCGCAGTGCGCGCGAGATCGAGACCGAGCCTGAGATCGGTTGGGAAGGCCGGATGCGCGCCGATGAAGGCCTCACTCGCCACCGGCGTAAACCACCGCTCATCAACATGCCCTCGCAGTGCGACCGCCATCTCCGGCGCGTAGCGCAACGCCGCAGCGCCGAAACCGCAGGCGTCGATCACGGCGCTGTCGCCAATCGCCGGCAAAAAGCGCTTCTCGCCAGCATCAGGGAAATGCGGACCGGCGGGGGGCCGCGCCGCGATGGTGTGCCAACGCTGCGGCTCGCCGGCGATCTTCCAGCCGAGTTGCGCACCATTGCCGCCGGCGGCGACCACCATCCGGCTGCCGCTCGCGCCGCTCGCCGCGCCGATCATCAACGCGCAAGCGGCCATGATGACGTTGAGCATGAACTGGTTGGCGAGCGAGAGATAATCGCGCGCCTCGCCGGACAGACGTGGCGCGAGCTGTTCGACCAGCGCGGCATTGGCGGCGGCGATGCGACCGTGCAGATCGTCGCCACCGGTGAGCCCGGCCTGCATGATCGGCAACACCGGCAGTGGCTCGCTAAGTCCGGCCGCGAAAGCGGGCGCGGTCCGGCGCAACAGCTCGAGTCGCGCCGCCTGCTCGCTATGAACAGCGCCGAAGCGCGATGCCCCCGGCGGCGGGCCGTCATTGAGCGGCGAATAGCGGACCGCGGCACCGCGCGCGTCGGACACACGCAGCACAGCCATCGATGGCGAGACGACGAAAGCCAAAGGCGTGACGACGCCGCGGTCCTGGGCCGGCTGCAGATGAATGCGGCCCTGCAAGATTGCGGCCCGCGCCATCTCGACATTGTCCGCCCAGCCTTCGAACACGGCCGCCGTCGCCGCGCTGTTGAGAATGGGAGCCACAACCGCGCCGGGCTGGAACGGTGGCCCGGCATGCAGCAAAGTATGTTCCGGCAGAGCGATGAAAGACTTAAGCGGTGCGCAAGCGTCGAGCTGCGGCGCGACGGCCAGTAATAGTTCGAAGGAAGCCTGGGTCGCGGCGTCGGTCATGTGTGGCAATGGGTTGGAGTTATGACGTGAGTGAGAACGAATCCTCCGAAGTGCGCTTCGTCACCGTGGCGCGGCTCGACGAGCTGCCGCCCGGCGCGTTCCGCCGCGTCGAGATCGAGGGTCATGCTATCGTGCTGGCGCGCCAGGGCGACGTGGTGCACGCGTTTCAAAGCACCTGCCCGCACGAGATGGCCGACCTGTCGCAGGCGCGAATCGAGAACAATTGCCTGGTGTGTCCGCGGCACTTGGCGGCTTTCGACCTCGCCGACGGCGCCGTATCCGCCGGCTGGAAAAACGTCGCGCCTTTGAAACTCTATCCGGCGCGCATCGCCGGCGACATCATCGCGGTCGATGCTGCGGCCGTCGCTCGCACTCCGCCGGGCGGCGAACGCCAGCTCTGGGATTTCAGCCGATAGCGTCCCGCCGCCGAGGTTCATATCAACGGACGCCCGGCGACATGGTGTCGAGGTCTCTGTTGAAGACGACGAGTTTCGCCAGATCACGCATGAAGCGTTCGCGGTCCTTCGGCGCCAGCGCCGCCAAAGTCCGTTCATGCGCGCGCGCGGCGCCGGCATCGACGCGTTGCAGCAGGGCATTGCCGGCCTGCGTCAGCGTCACCGCCTTCATGCGTTTGTCGTGTTTCGAGACGCGGCGGCGCACCAGCTTCTGCCGTTCGAGCCGCGCCAAGACGTCGGCGACATTCGTGGTGTCGAGGCCGACGGCACGGGCCAGCACGATCTGCTCGGCGACGCCCATCTGGTCGAGCGCCGACAGGATGCTGTATTGCACCGGCGTGATGCTTTCGCCGGCGCATTCCTCCACGAACAGCGCGGTGTGAATCTGGTGCAGGCGGCGGATCAGAAAACCGGGGCGCTCCTGCAACGGTTTGGAATGCCAGTCTTCTGTGTCCTGAGTGCCTTGGGTGCGGGCGGCCTTCTGCGCCATGAGTTCTCCGACGCTCTGCGTTGCGGGATGAATGCCGTCATCGCGGCTTCGGTGCGAACAGCCTGCGTAGCATAGCCAACAGCGACGCCAAGACCAGATCGAAGCCGCGGATCGGCTTTTGCGCCGCGATCTCGCCGCCGGCGCTGGTCTGCGCCAAGTTGCGCGCAAACTGCGCCAGCAGCGCATCGACCACGCCGGCGACCACCGCGGGCCGGCCGAATTGCGCCAGCGGACCGCCGAGGCGGTAGGTCAGGTCGAGCGTCAGTCGAGACGCGTCGCTCGTTACCGGCGCGGCGGCGAAGCGGATCGTGCCCTCGGCCTGCGAGCGGCTGGCGCCGTCGTTGCCGCCGCCGGAGACCTCGCCGCGATGCGCCGCCCGATCGAAGCGTACCTGTGCCGTGCCGGCAAAGCGGGCGCGCATCGGACCGATGGCGACATCAAAAGCGCCGAGCACCTCGCCGTTATCCTTGATCGCCTCGACGCTGGCACCCGGCAAACAGCGCGCCATGACGTCGATCCGCTGCAAGGTCTGCCACAGCACGTCGCGCGACACCGGCACATCAATGGCGCGGCTCAGCATAACGCCACCGGCCATCGCGCTTGACGTTGGTCGCGACGGCGACACCGACGATAGTGTAATTGGTTGATGCTCAGGTTCAGTGCGCGACGCGATCGGTGCTGGCGCGGCCGGCCGCACCTGCTTCAAGCCGCTGACATGCGGCCCGCTGGCCAGCACATCGCGGATGGCGGCGACGATGCCGACATAGCCGGTGCAGCGGCACAGATTGCCGGCCAGTTCTTCGCGCACGCGGACCTCATCCGCATCCGGCAGGCGCGTGATGATGTCATAAGCGGTCGCTAGCATGCCGGGCGTGCAATAGCCGCACTGCAACGCATGGCGGCGGCTGAACGCGGCGCGCAGCGCGATCATCACCGGATCGTCGTCGAACGACTCGACCGTGCGCACATCGCTGCCGTCGCAGGCAGCGGCGAAGCTGATGCAGGAGCGCACCGGGCGGCCGTCGACCATCATGGTGCAGGCGCCGCAGACGCCGTGCTCGCAGCCGATATGCGTGCCGGTGAGATGGAGCTCCTCGCGCACGAAGTCGGCGAGATGGGTGCGCGGCGACACCGTTTTGCTGACGGCGTTGCCGTTGACGGTGAGGCTGACGGTCGTCATGCGCGCCCCGCGGCGATGGCGAGCGCGCGGGCAAGCGCAGTGGCGTGAAGTTTGAGCGCGACGTCGTCCAGATGCGGTGCGGTCCGTTTTACTGCGTCGACAGCACTCATGCGCCCTTCAAGCAACGCGGCCGGATCGGCAAGTAGCGCCGGCGGCCGTTCGATGGCGCCAATCAGGACGCGTGTTTCGTTGCGGTCCGGGTCGATCAGCACCGCAGCGCTGGCCTTGGCGAAATCGCCCGCTTTTAGACAGAATTTCCAATAGCCCCAGCGGGCCCGCGCCGAGCGCTTGCGCACGCGCACCGCGGCGATGATCTCGCCTGGCGTGAGCGCGGTGGCAAAGGGGCCGGTAAAGAATTGCTCAAGAGCCATAGTTCGTTGGCTGCCTGACTTCATCAACACAGCTTCCGCGCCAAGCGCCGTCAGCACATTGACCCAGTCGGCAGCCGGATCGGCATGCGCGAGACTGCCGCCGATGGTGCCGCGATTGCGCACCGCGCGATAGGCGATGCGGCGCGCCACGCTCGCGAGCCAGCCCGGCGTCGCGTCGAGCACGATCCCATCCTCGATCTCAGCATGGGTGACCGCCGCGCCATAGACGATAGCGTCACCGTCATCGCTTGCGCCGCGCAAATCCGGTGTGCGCGAGACATCGATGAGCCGTGGTGGTCGCGCCAACCGCAGATTGAGCATCGGCCCGAGCGATTGACCGCCGGCGATCGGTTTGGCGTCGGCGGCCAGCAGACGCGCCGCCGCGGCAAGATCGGGCGCGAAAGCGAAATCGAAGGCGACGGGCTTCACGCGGCGGCCTCCCGCATCGCGGCGCCGGCGAGCTTCATGAGTACTCGCGCCGGCGTAATCGGTAGCGTATCGACCTCGACGCCGTGGGATTTCAGCGCGTCGTTGACCGCGTTAGCGATCGCCGCCGGCGGGCCGATGGCGCCGCCCTCGCCGATGCCCTTCTGGCCGAAGCGGCTGATCGGCGACGGGATCTGCATGTGATCGATGCCGATCGCCGGCACTTCCGGCGCGCCCGGCAGATGATAGTCGGCGAAGGTCGCGGCCATTGGCTGGCCGCTTTCGTCATAGGCCATCTCTTCGTAGAGCGCGGTGCCGATACCCTGCGCCGCACCACCATAGACCTGACCGTCGACAACCATCGGATTGATCAGCACGCCACCGTCCTCGACGATCTTGTAGTCAAGCAGTTCGATTGCGCCGGTATCGGTGTCGACCGCGACGGTGACGGCGTGACAGGCATAGGAGAAAGTGCCAGTGTCGCGCACGGTCTTGTAGCCTTGCGTGGCCTCGAGTCCCGCCGGATCGACGTCCGCTGGCAGATCCTGCGGCCGCAGATACCAGGCAGTGCCGATCTCCTTGAGCGACACCGAACCATTGGCGCTAAGCGCCATGCCGCCATTGAGACGGATGGTCTCGGGATCGGCCTGCAGCAAATGGCCGGCGATCTTGCGGATGCGCACCGCCAAGGTCTCGCAGGCCGCCGCCACCGCGCCGCCGGCCATCACGGCGCAGCGCGAACCCCAGGTACCGGTCGAATAGGGCGTCAGCGCCGTGTCGCCATGCACGAGCTTCACGCGGTTCGCCGCGACGCCGAGGATCTCGTTGGCGACCTGCGCCAACGTCGTTTCCATGCTCTGGCCGTGGCTCTGCACGCCGACGCGCAGTTCAAGCCCGCCATCGGGCGTCAGCCGCGCGGTCGCCTGCTCGAAGCCCGGCACCATGGGAATGCCCCAGCCGGAATAGACCGACGTGCCATGCGCGCCCTGCTCGCAGAAAATGGCGAGGCCGACGCCGATGCGGCGACCGTCCGGCTCACCGCGCGCCTGCCGCGCCCGCACGGCCGGCAGATCGATCGCCGTCACCGCGCGTTCGAGGCATTCGACATAGTCGCCGCTGTCGAAGATCTTTTTCGTGATGTTGACGAAAGGCATCTGCTCCGGCCGCACCAGGTTACGACGACGGATGTCTTCGGGCGACACGTTCACTTCGCGCGCAATAGCGTCGAGCAGCACTTCCAAGGCGAAACAGACGCCGGTGCGCGCCACGCCGCGGAACGGCAAAATCGGCGGCTTATTGGAAGCGACCGACCAGGTGCGACAACGATAGCCGGGAAACTGGTAGGGTCCAGGAAGAATGCTGGCGACCTGCGCCGCCTCGAGACAGGCGGAAAACGGATAGGCCGAATACGCGCCGGAATCGACGATGGCGTCGCAATCGACCGCCAGCAGCGTGCCGTCCGCCGCGGCATAGCCGGTGATCTCGTAGTGATGTTCGCGGCAGTTGGCATTGCCGGTAAGGTGTTCGCGACGGTCCTCGATCCAGCGCAGCGGCCGTTTCAATTTCATGGCCAGATAAGCGAGGCAGACTTCCTCGCACAGCAGAATGCCCTTGTAGCCGAAGCCGCCGCCGACATCGGGCGCGATGACGCGGATCATGCCCTGATCGAGGCCGAGACAGGTCGAAAGCCCATTGCGCACGATGTGCGGCATTTGCGTCGAGGAATAGACGACGATCTGTTGCGCCTGGTTGTCCCAATAAGCGACGACGCCGCGCCCTTCCATCGGCGCCATGCTCTGCCGCGCCGTCTTGAAAGTGCGCTTGACGCGCACCGCTGCGTCTTTGACAGCCGCATCGAAGTTAATGTCTACGGCGGTTTCCAGAAATACGTTCTCCGGCCAGGATTCGTGCAAGCGCGGCGCCTTGGCGTTGCGCGCGTGGGTCATGTCGTGGACCGCCGGCAATTCCTCGATATCGACGGTGACTGCGTCGGCTATGTCTTCGGCTTCGGCGCGCGTCGGCGCGACGCAGGCGGCAAGCGCTTCGCCGACATAGCGCACCTTGTCATAGGCGAGCACCGGCTGCACCGAACTGCGAAAGCCCGGCAGGCCGGAATCGGCGCGGATGCCGGCGACACCGTCGAGATCGGTCATGACGAAAACGGCATCTTCGAAGCCGGCCGGCTTGATGATGCCGCGCACGCGGCCATGCGCCACCGGGCTGCGCACGAAGGCGACGTCGAGCATCCCCGGCATCCGTATATCGGCAATGAAGCGGCCTCGGCCGCGCAGATAACGATCGTCTTCCAGGCGGAGGATGGACGCCCCCACCCCCTGCCGATCCTTCGCGTCAGCCATCGCTCAATCGCTTCCCGACAGGGCCGGCGCAAGCCGCGCCGTCATGTCCACCACGATCGCAAAGTTTGTGCCACCGCTACCGAATGCGTTTCCGCGCCGGACACGCCTTTTTTTCGCGCCATCGCGGCGTTCCGGCCCCAGCGGAGCCGTACCGATGCTCACAAGCCGGGCAGCAGGCGACGCGCATTTAGGCATTCGTCCGTGTACTGATGATTGTTATAGGTACGAATTCGTCGAAAGCCTTAGAAATGGTTGGCAAATCAAGCTGGCATACCGATTGCTACTTGCTTCTCACCGGAGCTTCGGCGGCGCTATCGCGTGGTCAGTTCAGCGTGCTCAAGCGGGGCCGCACCGACGCAAGAGAGGCCTCTCCGTTTCGCCGGCGATGATGTTTCACCCGTCCGGGCAATCCAAGAGGGCACGCAATGCTTGAACGTATCTCGTTCCGTTTCAACCGACGCGCGCTACTGCGCGCGCTCCCGATCGTCGCCGTTTCCGCCGTGCTGGTGGCCGGCATTCTCGCCAACGGTCTGTCCGCGGCGCATGCCGATGGTGTCGCCGACATCAAAAAGCGCGGCAAGATGATGGTGGCGACCGAAGATGACTTCAAACCTTTCGAGTTCATGGAAGACGGCGTCTCCAAGGGCTATGACAACGACCTGCTAGCCGAGGTGAAGAAGAGCCTGCCGTTCGGCGTCGAGCAGCAGGTCATCCCATGGGCCGGCATCCTGCCGGGCGTCACCACCGGCAAATACGACATCGCCGTTACCGCCGTGCTGGTGACCGCTGCGCGCAAGCCGACCTTCACCTTCTCGTCGCCGGTCGCGCAATCGACCACGTTCTTCGCCACCAAAGCTGGTTCGAGCATCAAGAAGGCCGCCGACCTCGAAGGGAAGACCGTCGGCGCGCAGGCTGGTTCGGCGATGCTGGCCGACCTGAAGGCCTTCGACGCCTCGCTAAAGGCGAAGGGCGGCAAGGGCCTCGCCAAGATCGTCGAATATCCGTCGAACCCGGAAGCCTATCAGGATTGCGCACTGGGCCGCGTCGACGCCGTGGTCAATACCGAGATCAACCTGCGCTCACTGGTCAAGGAAAAGGCCGGCGTGTTCGCGCTGGGTGAAGGCATCGCCAAACCGGTCTACATTGCCTGGGCAATGAAGAAGGGCAACACCGACCTCGCCAAGCTGATCGATGCCGCCATCATCGCCGCCAAGAAGAGCGGCAAGATGGCCGAGTTGCAGATGAAGTGGTTTGGCACCTCGTTCAAGGAAATGCCGGACGACGTCAACTAAGCGCGACAGACGGGGCCCACGTTCGTGACAGCCTATGACTATTTCAGCATCGCGCACGGCGCGTTGGCGACGATTTCGATCTCGCTCGCCGCGATCGTGCTCGGAGTTCCGCTCGGACTCGGGTTGGCCCTCGTCCGTTGGTCCCGTCTCCCCGTCTTCAACCAGTTCGCCACCGGTTATGTCAGCGTCATCCGTACCTGCCCCTCGGTGACGCTGGCGCTATTGATCTTCTTCGCGCTCCCGGAAGTCGGTCTGTCGCTCGATCCGGTGCCCGCCGGCATCCTCACGTTGACGCTCAGCACCGCCGCCTTCAACACTGAAATCTGGCGCAATGCGCTGATGAACTTCCCGCGCGACCAATACGAGGCCGCGCTGTCCTTCGGCATGAGCCGCAGCGTGCGCTTCCGCCGTATCGTTTTACCGCAAATTATCCGAGCCAGCCTGCCGGCGCTGGTCAACGAAATGACGCTGCTGATCAAGTCGAGCCCGGCGGTCGCAGTAATTGGCATCGTCGAGATCACGCGCGCCGCGATCCGCGTCGGCGCCCGCACCTACGAGCCGCTACCGCCCTTCGTCTTCGCCTTGGTGCTGTATAGCCTGATCGTCTTTCTGTTCGTCATGACGCAGCGCTATGTCGAACGGCGCTATGCCGCGGGAGCCGCGGCATGAACGAATTCGCCGTCGTCTGGCAGCACCGCGACCTGATTATCAACGGCTTCGGAAACACGCTGATCATCGTGGCGCTGTCGGCAACGGGTGCGCTTGTCCTCGGCGCACTACTCACCATTCCACTGATGTCGCGCAACGGCGCAGTGAGGCGGATCGCAACGGCCTATGTCGACGTCATGCGCTGCGTACCGTTCCTGCTATTCGTCTATCTGCTCTATTTCGGCTTTCCGTCGCTCGGCCTACGCTTCGACAACTGGACCGCCGGCATCATCGCGCTTACGCTCTACAATACCGCTTATATGGGCGAAGTCTTGCGCGCCACCTGGGCCGGTCTGCCCAAGGAACTGATCGAGGCCGGGCACGCTTTCGGCTTTTCCGGACTGCGCCTGTTCCGCCGAATCATCTTGCCGCCGGTCCTTTATGCGTCACTGCCGTTAATCGGCAACCAGCTCATCCAGGTCGTCAAGGACAGTGCCTTCCTCACCATCATCGCCGTCGCCGAGCTCACGCACGAGGCTACGTCGCTGCAGACGACTTATTTCGTGCCGTTCGCGTCCTTCGTCGCCGCCGTGTTGCTGTACTGGGTGACATGCGTCTGCATCGAAAGCACGATCGGATACGCCAATCGCTACGCCGAGGAACGCCGCTGATGCTAAACATGAGCGGTTCGCCGCACCGGATCGGCGAAGATGAGCTCGAGACCCGCCCGGTGGTGGTCGAGGCGGCCGGCCTGTCGAAGAGCTTCGGCGCCAATGTCGTGCTGCGCGACATCAGCCTGAAAGTGTATAAAGGCGAGACCGTCTGTCTGCTCGGACCGTCCGGCTCCGGCAAGTCAACGTTGCTGCGCTGCATGAACTGGCTCGAAGAGCCCGATGGCGGTGCCGTGCTGCTGTCAGGTCACCGCATCGGCATTCGGCCCGGCGGCACTGTGCGTATGAGCGACAGCGATCTCGCCGCCGTGCGCACTCGGATCGGCATGGTGTTCCAGCATTTCGCGTTATGGCCCCATCTGACCGTGCTGCAGAACGTCATGGAAGCGCCGGTCCACGTGCTCAAGCGCGACAAGGCCGAGGTGCGGCGCGAAGCCGAAGCGCTACTCGAGCGCGTCGGACTCGCCGACAAGATGGCCAGCTTTCCGGCGCGCCTGTCCGGCGGCCAGAAGCAACGGGTTGGCATTGCCCGCTCGCTCGCGATGAAGCCCGAGGTGATCCTATTCGACGAGCCGACCAGCTCGCTTGACCCCGAATTGGTCGGCGAGGTGCTGGCGGTGATCCAGGATCTGGCGCGCGAGGGTTTGACTATGGTCGTCGTGACGCACGAAATGAGCTTTGCCCGCGATGTGGCAAACCGCGTCGTCTTCATGGACGGCGGCTATGTGGTCGAGACTGGAACGCCGGAAGAGTTCTTCGCCGCACCGAAAAGCGAGCGTGCGCGCCAGTTTCTGGCGCGTTACGCCCGCGGATAAACAGGAGACGCCGAAATGGCTCCCACAACAGACTACCAGACAGGAATCATCAGCCGTGAAATCGTGCCTCCAGGCGCAAGCTGGTCCCGCCGCCTCGAAACCAACCAAAGACTGCGCATCGTCGACCTGGAAGGCCAACAGGCCGTTGATTTTCTGTGTTATGCGGCGGATTTGCCGCACGACCGAATGAATCTTCCAAATACGATCAAACTGAACAAGTCGCTCTATATCGAGAAGGGTTGCAAAATCTATTCGGATCTGGCCAAAGTCCTTTTCACAGTCGTCGAGGATACTTGCGGTCTGCACGACACGCTTGCCGGGTGCTGCAGCAACGAAATCGATCTCGTGCGCTACAACGTGGTGAAGACGAAAAGTTGTCGGGCGAACTTCATCTCCGAACTGGCAAAATGGGCGATGGGTCCGTCTGAGATCGTCTCGAACATCAATTTCTTCATGCGCGTGCCATTCCGTCAGGACGGCTTCGTCGAAATTGCCGACGGCATTTCCAAGCCGAACGACTATGTCGAACTAAAAGCCGAAATTCCGGTTCTGGCGGTACTGTCGAATTGCCCCCAGCAAAACAATCCGGCGGCGGGCGGAAAACCGACCCCGATCGAGGTCATAGTCTCTCAATGATTCGTGAATGGGCCGGAACGGACAACTTAGTCCTATACTGAGCGCAAGCGTCTGGACGGATTGCAACCTGTTGTCCTGTCCACACAATACAACAGTGCTGCAATTTGACCGAGCATTAGACGTTACAACACTTTCGTTCAGAAGCTGACATGAGCGCGGGCTTGGGCAATGACTGGGCGCTCTGTCCCTGCCGCAAATCAAATCCGGACATACTGATGATATAGCCCGCCCAGGATCGGGCGGCAAAGAATGTGACCAGCGGCGCCAACGGCACGTGGTATCGGCGCATCCTTTTCCAGGGACGAATGCGTGCGCACCCCATTGTAGTGTTTCATGTACGACAGCAGCACGTGACGAAGATGCCGTTCGCCCAAGACGATGATATGATCGACGCATTCCCTGCGGACCGTTGCCAGCCCGACTGGGTTTACGACAGGCACAACGGTAAAACGTGTCCCAGCTACTGTGGTCGAACCCGCCGTCGCTCGCTCAGTACGCGAGCATCTTAAAGTGCCACAAGCGGTCGAGGATAAAACTACCATTGATAGTTACAGCGATCGCGTTGAGGTCCACGCGCAACATTTATCAGTTCGGCTGAACGAGGTCTCAGAAGCAAAAGGGATCGCGCAAAAGCCTGAGGTCATTCGCGTGCCTTGGTAAAAGCAATCATCCAAGTGGCCACGTGAAGTGCTCCTGCCGGCTTCCCAAGCTGGGGCACATGCTCGTCCTATCCATTCGGAAACGCGTGCCACGTTAATTGCGGCGATTGCGCATGGGCTGCGCCGGTTGGACGAGATCGTCACCACGCCAGGGTCGACTGCCGAAACCATTGCT
>DASZQT010000126.1:0-10751 GCA_035549515.1 Pseudolabrys sp.
TTCAAATCGGGATCGGACATCGCCGGGTTTTCGCCCAGGATATACATGCCTTTGATCTGATCTGCATGGATCGCGTCCATGATCTCGACCACCGTGAGGCCCTTCTTGGGGTCGAGCTTGGTGCCCCAGAGGTTCTCGACCTTGCTGCGGATCTCGGGCGCCTCCACCGACTTGTAGTCGGGAAAGAACATCGGAATGAGGCCGGCGTCGGAGGCGCCCTGCACGTTGTTCTGCCCGCGCAGCGGATGCAGGCCGGTGCCGGGGCGGCCGATCTGGCCGGTGATGAGCGCGAGCGCGATCAGGCAGCGCGCATTGTCGGTGCCGTGCGTGTGCTGCGACACGCCCATGCCCCAGAAGATGATTGCCGAGTGCGCGCGCGCGTAAGTGCGCGCGACTTCGCGCAGCGTGTCGGCCTCGATGCCGCAGATCGGCGCCATTTCCTCGGGGGTGTAGTCCTTCACGCTCTCGGCGAATTGCGGGAAGCCCTCGACATAGGTCTGGATATATTGCTCGTCGTAGAGCTTCTCGGTGACGATGACGTTGAGCATGGCGTTGAGCATCGCCACGTCCGCGCCGTTCTTGAACTGCATCATCCGCCAGGCGTGCCGCTTCAGGGCCTGCCCGCGCGGATCCATCACCACCAGCTTGGCGCCGCGCTTGGCGGCCTGTTTGAAATAAGTGGCCGCGACCGGATGGTTCTCGGTTGGGTTAGCGCCGATGACGATGATGACGTCGGAGTTCTTCACCTCGTTGAAGGTTGCCGACACCGCGCCCGAGCCGACGCCTTCCAAGAGCGCGGCCACCGACGAGGCATGGCAAAGGCGCGTGCAGTGATCGACATTGTTGGTGCCGAAGCCGGCGCGCACCAGCTTCTGGAACAGATAGGCTTCTTCGTTCGAGCATTTGGCCGAGCCGAAGCCGGCGAGCCCCTTGCCGCCGTCGCGGTCGCGGATCGTTTTGAGGCCGGCCGCCGCCTTGTCGAGCGCTTCTTCCCAAGTGGCCGGACGGAAATGCGTCCACGGATTCGACGGGTCGATATATTCGTGCGGGACCTTGGGCACGCCCTCCTTGCGGATCATGGGCTGCGTCAGGCGTTGCGGATTATGAACATAATCGAAGCCGAAGCGGCCCTTCACGCACAGCCGGTTCTGGTTGGCGGGGCCGTTGCGGCCGGTGACCGCGATGAGCTTGTCGTTCTTGATCTGATAGGTGAGCTGGCACCCGACTCCGCAATAAGGGCAGACCGAATGCACCTCGCGGTCGGGAAACTCCGTGCGCACATTGTCCTGGTTCACCAGCGTCGCCGGCATCAGCGCGCCGGTCGGACAGGCCTGCACGCATTCGCCGCAAGCGACGCAGGTCGAGGCGCCCATCGGATCGTCGAAGTCGAACACGATCTTCTCGGTGTGGCCGCGCCCGGCCATGCCGATCACGTCGTTGACCTGCACTTCGCGGCAGGCGCGGACGCAGAGATTGCACTGAATGCAGGCGTCGAGATTGACCGCCATGGCCGGATGGCTGCGGTCGGGTGGCGGCATCACGATGCGGTCGCGCTTAGGGAAGCGGCTTTGCTCGATGCCCTGGCGCTTGACCGTCTTCCAGAATTCCGAGATCGGATCGTGCGCGACCTCGATCGCCGGCTGGTCGGTGACCAGAAGCTCGGCCACCATCTTGCGGGCGGATTTGGCGCGCTCGGTCTGCGTCTTCACCTTCATGCCGGGCGACGGCGTGCGCAGGCAGCTCGCCGCGAGCACGCGTTCGCCCTCGATCTCGACCATGCAGACACGGCAATTGCCGTCCGGGCGATAGCCGGGCTTCGGCGAGTAGCACAGATGCGGCAGCTTGATGTCGAGCCTGCGCGCGGCGCGGAAGATGGTCTCGCCCTCGCGGATATCGATCTCGTGGCCGTCGATGAAGAAGGTGGTGGGCTTCGACTCGCTCATGGCGCGTCCCTCTTAACTATCCCGTCACCCTGAGGAGCGAGCGCGCAAAACGCGCGAGCCTCGAAGGGTCTGGGCCTCTGTTGTGGCCGTCATCCTTCGAGGGCGCTACGCGCCACCTCAGGATGACGGTTCGCATCACCAACCCGCGAGCGGCTTCTGCAGCTCCTCGGGGAAATACTTTAGCACGCACAGTAGCGGGTTAGGCGCGGCCTGGCCGAGCCCGCAGATCGAGGCGTCGCGCATGGCGGTCGACAGTTCGGCAAGCAATTGCGCGTTCCACGGGCCCTTGGCCATCAGCCTGGCGGCTTTCTCGGTACCGACCCGGCAGGGCGTGCACTGCCCGCAGCTCTCCTCTTCGAAGAACTTCATCAGATTCAACGCCACGGCCTTCAGATCGTCCTGGTCGGACAGGATCACGACCGCGTGCGAGCCGACGAAGCAGCCGTACTGCTCAAGAGTGCCGAAATCGAGCGGGATGTCGGCCATCGAGGCCGGCAGAATGCCGCCGGAGGCGCCACCCGGCAGGTAAGCCTTGAAGGTATGGCCGTCCTGCATGCCGCCGCAGTATTCCTCGATCAATTCGCGCATGGTGATGCCGGCGGGCGCGAGCTTCACGCCCGGATTATTGACGCGGCCCGACACCGAGAAGCTGCGGAAACCCTTGCGCTCATGGCGCCCTTGCGCGGTCACCCAGGCGGCGCCCTTCTCGATAATGTCGCGCACCCAGAACATGGTCTCCACGTTCTGTTCGAGCGTCGGGCGGCCGAACAGGCCGACCTGCGCCACGTAAGGCGGGCGATGGCGCGGCAGACCGCGCTTGCCTTCGATCGATTCGATCATCGCCGACTCTTCGCCGCAGATGTAAGCGCCGGCGCCGCGACGCAGATGCAGCTTCGTGTGCGGCGAAAGCCCTTCATCTTCGACGCGCGCGATTTCTTCCGCGAGCATCAAGCGCAGCTCGGGATATTCGTCGCGGATATAGATGTAGGTCTCGCGCGCCTCGACCACCCAGGCCGCGATCAGCACGCCTTCGAGAAACCGATGCGGATCGCGCTCGAGGTAATAGCGGTCCTTGAAAGTGCCCGGCTCGCCCTCGTCGGCATTGACCGCGAACATGCGCGGCGCCGGCTCGGCGCGCACCAGCGACCATTTGCGCCCGGTCGGAAAGCCGGCGCCGCCAAGGCCGCGCAGGCCGGCGTCGCTGACGATCTTGATGAGTTCGTCCGGCGTGCGCTTGCCGGCCAGGCAATCCTTCAGAAGCCCATAGCCGCCGGCCTTGGTGTATGAGGCGAAATCGGTGGCCGGCTTCCAAGCATGCGGATGCGGATGGGCCTTCACGGCGGCGGCGAGCTTGTCCGGCGTCGCCGCGAAGGTCTGCATATGGCCGACCGCCGCAACCGGCGCGCGGTCACAGGCGCCCATGCAGGGCGCGCGCACCACCCGCACATCCTGGCCGAGAATAGCGGGCAGCTTCGCGATCAGCGCTTCGGCGCCGGCCATGGCGCAGGACAGCGATTCGCACACGCGCACGGTGATTGCCGGCGGCGCTTCCTCACCCTCCTTCACCACATCGAAATGGGCGTAGAAGGTGGCGACCTCGTAGACCTCGGTGAGCGCCATCTTCATCTCGGCGGCGAGCGCAGCGAGATGCGCGGCCGAAAGATACCCGTAATGGTCCTGGATCAGATGGAGGTGCTCGATCAACAGATCGCGCCGACGCGGCCGGTCGGTCAGCAGAGCCTGCACCTCCGCGAGCGCGGCCGGATCGACCTGGCGGCCCTTCGGGGTACGCGGCGGCCGGCGGCGGCCGCTGCGCGAAATATCCGGGCTGGCGACTGCTTCCATAGGCGGTGCGCTCATGACTTCCTCCGTGCAGAAGCAAAAGCGACTTGGAATAATGTACACAAGTAGGGAGGGCCGATCATTTGATAGAATTTTTCTATCAATATCCGTTGCCTACCCCCAAAATCTCAATTATCGTATTTATATACCCGTTCCACGGCTGCATTTAATTGCTTAGATTTCCAAAATTCAATCACCGCTTATTCTGAGCAGGTGGGATCAAAAGGACGCCATTTTGATCGAAAAGCTGGAATTTTTGCTCGCGCTCGGCCGCGAGCGACATTTTGGCCGGGCGGCGGAAGCCTGCGGCGTAACCCAGCCAACTTTGTCGGCCGGGGTGAAGCAACTCGAGGCTGCTTTCGGCGTGCTGCTCGTCAACCGCGGCTCGCGCTTCCAGGGCTTCACGGCGGAAGGCGAGCGCGTGCTCGACTGGGCCCGCCGTATCGTCGGCGACACGCGCGCCATGCGCCAGGAGGTACACGCGCTCAAGCACGGACTGGTCGGGCGGCTGCGCATCGCCGCGATCCCCACGGCGCTAGCCATGGTGGAGACGCTGACCACGCCCTACCGCGCGCGTCACCCCAATGTGCAATTCACGATCTATTCGCGCACCTCGACTGAAATTCTGGCCGAGCTGGAGAACCTCGAGATCGACGCCGGGCTCACTTATCTCGACAACGAGCCGCTCGGCCGCGTCACCTCCGTCCCGCTATACCGCGAGCGCTACCGGCTGCTGGTCGCCGCCGACGGCCCGTTGGCCGACCGGGCAGCGGTGACCTGGTTAGAGGTCGCGCAGGTCCCGCTCTGCCTGCTTACGCCCGACATGCAGAACAGGCGCATCATCGAGCGCCTGCTGCGCGAGACCGGCACCGATCCGAACATCACGCTCGAGTCCGATTCGATGGTCCTGCTCTATTCGCATGTGCGCACCGGCCGCTGGGCCAGCGTCATGCCGGCACGGCTGGCGGTTTCACTCGGCCTCACCGAGAGCAACACGCTGCGTGCCATCCCGATTGTCGAGCCGGAAGCGAGCCACACCATCGGCTTGGTGGCGCCGGCGCGCGAACCGATGACGCCTTTGACCGCCGCGCTGGTTGCCGAGGCGCGGCGCATTGCGCCGCTTTTAATGGATTGATCGCCGTTCGCGTTCTACGCCTTTAGTTGCAAGTCGATATACTTTAGTATGATGCCAAACTATTTTTAGAAACGACTTTTCTTCCATGCTGCCTTGAATTGCGATCGGTTCTCGCACTCGCACCATGTGATCGTTCTATCGCAGCATAGAAACAGCTTTATTGATTCAATAATTCGCCATCCGCAGGCTGCAGGGAGCAGACGTGGGGGCGGAACCAAGCTCATCCGCAGTCTGTCAAAAACGCTGCACAGAAAACAACAAGGGGGAGATGATCCAAGATGAGCTTATTCTCATTCCTCGACCGATCGCACACGATCGCCAAGCCCGGCTTCAGCCGCTGGATGGTGCCGCCAGCCGCTCTCTGCATTCACTTGTGCATCGGCCAGGCCTATGCGCTGAGCGTGTTCAACCTCCCGATGACCAAGCTCATCGGCATCACGCAATCAGCGCCCGGCGATTGGAAACTGACCGATCTCGGCTGGATATTCTCGATCGCCATATTTTTCCTCGGCGCCTCGGCGGCCGTATTTGGCCGTTGGGTCGAGGAAGGCGGCCCGCGCCGCGCGATGTTCACCTCCGGACTGTGCTGGGCAGGCGGATTCTTCATTTCCGCCATCGGCGTCTATTCGCATACGCTGTGGCTGATCTATATCGGTTACGGCTTCTTCGGCGGCATCGGCCTCGGGCTCGGCTACATTTCGCCGGTGTCGACGCTGATCAAATGGTTCCCCGATCGTCCCGGCATGGCGACCGGCATGGCCATCATGGGCTTCGGCGGCGGCGCCTTCATCGCCTCGCCGCTGTCGGTCTGGCTGATGGCGAAGTTCTCGACCGCCACCCATGTCGGCGTCGCGGAGGCTTTCATCGGCCTCGGCATCATCTATCTCTGCTTCATGTGGGTCGGCGCCGCGATCGTGCGCGTGCCGGCGCCGGGCTGGAAGCCCGAGGGCTATACGCCGCCGGTGGTGGCGCAGAAGCTGATCACCAAGAACGACGTCTATGTCTATGACGCGATCAAGACGCCGCAGTTCTGGCTGATCTGGTGGGTGCTCTGCCTGAACGTGACCGCCGGCATCGGCGTGCTCGGCCAGGCTTCCGCCATGAGCCAGGAAATGTTCCCCGGCCACGTCACCGCCGTGGCGGCGGCGGGCTTCGTCGGCCTGCTCAGCCTGTTCAACATGCTGGGCCGCTTCTTCTGGGCCTCAACTTCCGATCTGATCGGCCGCAAGAACACCTATTTCTGCTTCTTCGTGATCGGAACGGTGCTCTACGCCTTGGTGCCCTGGACCGGCTCGATCGGCAGCGTGGCGCTGTTCGTGCTGTGCTTCGTGGTGATCATGAGCATGTATGGCGGCGGCTTCGCCACCGTGCCGGCTTATCTGAAGGACATGTTCGGCACCCGCTATGTCGGCGCCATCCACGGCTGGCTGATCACCGCATGGTCGATGGCCGGCATCTTCGGTCCGGTGCTGGTGAACTATATCCGCCAGTACCAGATCGACCACGGCGTGCCGAAAGCGCAGGCCTATAACACGACCATGTACATCATGGCCGGCCTGCTGGTGATCGGCTTCATCTGCAACTTCATGATCAAGGCCGTGCACGAACGCTTCCATATGCAATCCGATCACGAAGCCGAGCGCGCGCAGGCGGCAGTCGCCGCCGCGGGCGAACCGGCCGGCGCCTAAGGGGAGGAAAAACCATGTCAAACGGTAACGAACAGGGCACGACCACGCTCAACCTGGTGCTGGCCTGGGGCTTTGTCGGCATTCCGCTTGCCTGGGGCGTGATCCAGACGCTCATCAACGCGATGAAGCTGTTCCAATAGCTTCCTTCGCCGCGCGACAAGCGCCGCTTCCACCGCGCGGGGGGAGCGGCGCTTTTTCATGGGCGAGGCCGCAAGCCGATCGAGCTGGGTTGATTCTTAGCGCAACGCCGGGCGCACCGCGGCTCAAGCGGCCGGCTCGCAGGCCACGGGTGCAGCGCCTGCAGGCACGGGCGCCGATCCACATTCGGCACCCTCGTCGGACATGTCGCCCGCCGCACCACCGTTGCGGACCTTTGTCTCACGCTGCTGTGCGCTTTGCGCGTGGAAGCGCACGATGCTCTGCGCGGTCTTCACGGTCAGCTTCTTGTAGCGCTCGAAGCACTGTGTCACATCGTCCGCCGTCATTTTCCGGTTGGCGGCACACATCGACAACAACTCCCGCGCCGTGGTCCAGGAACAGCCGGCCGCCTTGGCGAACAGCAGCACCATGTCCTCGCCCTGATCGGTGAGCGCGCGCTCGACCAGATCGAGTGGGAAACGGCCGAGCCGCGCCAGCGCCACCGCGGTCTTGTCGAACTCCTGCGCGCGCGCGCCGCTGTGCACGGCGGCCTCGGTGACCGGCCGCAGCGCAAAACGGCGCTTGGCCTCGCGCGCGGCGACGGCATGCTCCTGCGAGGCCGCGCGCGCCTCGCGCTGCATCGCAGTGGCAACGCCGTCGACCGCTGCCTCGATCGCATCGGCCGCCTTGGGATTGTCGGCCACGAGCTTCGCGCGCACCGAGGCCGAGGCGCTTTCCAACAGCTTGAGGAAATATTCGCGCGGAATGTCGCTGCGCCGGCCGAGCGCCAATGTCAGCTTGCGGTCGCCATGCGCGCGCACCGTGAGCTTGCCGTAGCCGGCAAGCGAGAACGACGCACCCTTGTTGCTCACCAGTTTGTGCACCACGCGGCGATCGCCGCGCTCAACCAGCACGTCGGTCACCGCCTCGCTCAGCCTCAGCCGCTGGGCGATCGCCATCAGATGTTCCTGGCTCTTGCTGCTGGCGGTCTCGAGCAGGTCGGAATCGTCCAGTTGCGGCGAATGGGCGAGCACCGGTCCGGCCACCGCGATGGCGTCATCGAAGGCAAGCGACCGCACGAGCCGCGGCGGCGCATTCTCGATCGCGGCGAGCTTGTGCGCGAGCTGCGCGCGCGCCTTCACCTCGATTTCGGCGGCAAGCTCATGCAGCACGTCGTCGAACAGCGCGATCTGCTCGCGCGAATAGCCGCGCGCGCCGGCCGCGAACAGATCGGTGATGCGCAGGATCAGCCGCAGCCGGCGCTTGACGTCGCCTTGTGCGAGCGCGTCGTTGAGTTCGTCGATCAGGGAGCGGGCGGCGGAATTGGTGGCGGCGGGCCGCGAGATGACTTGAGAGACGGCTTGAGAGACGGCTTGAGAGACGACTTGGGACATGGGCACGCGGGACTGGTTAATGAACTGTGCAGTTTGCGCCTCGGCTCGGCCGCACAAGCGTGCGCGGGTCGAGCCTCGGTACCGCAACACCTACCAAGAAGTTCCGAAGGCCGGCTCTATTCATTGAACGCAAAACGGCGAAAATTTTAGCGAATGCACCAACAAAAAAGGGCCCGCTGTTGCAGCGGGCCCTGGCATGTCGCGGTCGAAATGGCGGATCAGAACAATCCGACGATCTTCCCGTCCTTGACGTCGATCGCATCGGCCGATGGCACCTTGGGCAGGCCCGGCATGGTCATGATCTCACCGCAGATCGCCACCACGAATTCGGCGCCGGCCGAGAGCCGCACCTCGCGCACCGGAATCGAGAAGCCGGTGGGCGCGCCCTTGGCGTCCGGATTGGTCGAGAACGAATACTGCGTCTTGGCGATGCAGACCGGCAGCTTGCCGAAGCCCATCTCTTCCCACTGCTTGAGCTGATCCTTCACCGACTTGTCGGCGGTGGCGTCGTCGGCGCGGTAGATCTCCTTGGCGATGGTGCGCACCTTCTCGAACAGCGGCATGTCGTCGGGATACAAGAGCTTGAGATCGGCCTTGCCCGCGTCGATGGTCTTGACCACCGCGCGCGCGACGTCGGCCGCGCCCTCGCCGCCCATGGCCCAATGGTCGGCCATCAGCGCCTCGACGCCGAGCGCCTTGCACTTTTCCTTGACCAGCGCGATCTCGGCATCGGTGTCGGCCGAGAAGCGGTTGATCGAGACCACCGCCGGCAGACCAAACTTCTTCACGTTCTCGACATGGCGCTGCAGGTTGGCCATGCCGGCTTCGAGCGCGGCGAGATTTTCCTTCTTGAGGTCCTCTTTCTTGACGCCGCCATGCATCTTGAGCGCCCGGATGGTGGCGACGATCACCACGCAGTCGGGCTTGAGGCCCGCCTTGCGGCATTTGATGTCGAGGAACTTCTCCGCGCCGAGGTCGGCGCCGAAGCCCGCTTCCGTCACCACGTAATCGGCGAGCTTGAGCGCGGTGGTGGTGGCGGAGACCGAGTTGCAGCCATGCGCGATATTGGCGAAGGGGCCGCCGTGGATGAAGGCGGGCGTGCCTTCCAGCGTCTGCACCAGGTTGGGCGCGATGGCGTCCTTGAGCAGCGCGGCCATGGCGCCGTGCGCGTTGAGATCGCGCGCACGGATCGGCTTACGCTCGCGCGTGTAGGCCACGATGATGTTGCCGAGCCGTTCCTTCAGATCCTCGAGATCCTTGGCGAGGCAGAAGATCGCCATGACTTCGGAGGCCACCGTGATATCGAAGCCCGCTTCGCGCGGATAGCCGTTTGCGACCCCGCCGAGCGAGCAGACGATCTCGCGCAGCGCGCGGTCGTTCATGTCCATCACGCGGCGCCAGGCGACGCGGCGCGAATCGATGCCGAGCGCATTGCCCCAATAGATGTGGTTGTCGATCAGCGCCGAGAGCAGATTGTGCGCGGAAGTGATGGCATGGAAATCGCCGGTAAAATGGAGGTTGATGTCCTCCATCGGGATCACTTGGGCATAGCCGCCGCCGGCCGCGCCGCCCTTCACGCCGAAGGACGGCCCGAGCGAAGGCTCGCGCAGGCAGAGCATCGCCTTCTTGCCGATATAGTTGAGCGCGTCGGTGAGGCCGACCGTGGTGGTGGTCTTGCCCTCGCCGGCGGGCGTCGGCGAGATCGCGGTGACCAGGATCAGCTTGCCGTCCTTCTTGCCGGCGAGCGACTTGACGTAGTCCATCGACACCTTGGCCTTGTAGTGGCCATACGGCTCGAGATGCTCGGGCGCGATGCCGAGCTTTTCCTTGGCGATATCCATGATCGGCCGCTTGACGGCGGCCTGCGAGATTTCGATGTCGGACTTCGGATTTTGATGTTGCGAGGCGGGCATGGGGCGCTTTCCGTTGAACGCGTTGCGATTAAATAAGCGATGAACCTCTCGCTTGTCATGCGTGGGCTTTGCCCGCGCTTGCCCGCTCGGAAAGGCACCGCTGCCCACCCGAGCGAGACGGCCGGAAGAGTCCGGCCATGACAGAAGCGTCTTTACGTAAACCTCGCCCCGGCGGTGAGGTTGGTCGTGGAGATGAATTCGGCGGCGTCGATCTTTTTGCCGCCTTCGGGCTGAACGCGTGTGACTTTCATGCGGCCGTCGGCGCAGACGACGGTGAAGCCATCGGCCTCCACCGCGACGATCTCGCCGAGCTTGCCGCCGATGCCCTTCGGGTCTTTCGCCGGCATCGGCTTGGCGTCGAAGATCTTGAGCGTCTTGCCGTCGAGCACGGTCCAGGCGCCGGGGGCCGGATTGCAGCCGCGGATCAAGGGATCGATCTGCCGCCACGACTTGCCCCAATCGATGCGCGCGTTGTCGGTGCGGCAAAGGCCCTCATAGGTGGCGAAGGATTCGTCCTGCTTGATACGCGGCGCTTTGCCGGCCTTCACCAGGTCGACCGACTCCAGCATGGCCTCGACGCCCATCGGGAACAGCCGGTCGAAATAGACGGTGCCGAGCGTGTCGTTGGGACCGATCGGCGTTTTCTTCTGCAACAGGATGTCGCCGGTATCGAGCCCGTTGTCGGGCCAGAAGATCGA
>DASZQT010000127.1:0-2859 GCA_035549515.1 Pseudolabrys sp.
GTATGTTTTGCAATTCGCGCCAACATGCGGGGCCCGATCGCATCACTGTCGTGGAAAGCAAAAACGTAGTCCGGCCAGCCAGGCCTGGACAAGGTGCGGTGTGACCCGGTTTGTCGCTTGATGGTCCAGCCCGCGCGGAGAAGCGCTCGCAGAACGCTCGATGCCTTCGCTGCCGGCTAGCTTTTCACGCGTTCGCAAAAAGCATGCGAACTTCGGCCGGCACCGGCTCGTCGTGTTCGATGCGGTCGGCAATCACCCGAAACGCAAGAGCCGTTGCCTGGACCCGGGCCTCGGCCTCGGCCTCGCTCGCGCCATAGGCCATTACGCCAGGCAGATCGGGCGCTTCGGCGATCCAACGACCGTCGGGCTCGCCGGCCAGCGGCTCGGCCTCAAAGAAGTCGACGAGGGCATTTGGCTCGTCAGCTTCATGCACTACGATCTCGGCTATATCGACCTGGAGCAGAAAACCTCGCAGACCATCGACAATCCGTTCGGCACGAGATTGTCACCCATGTCTTAGGTACGTTCTGTCACCCATGTCTCCAGGTCGGACACATGTCTCCAGGTCGGACAAGCCTTTGGCTGGTAGCGGGGGAGGGACTCGAACCCCCGACCTCCGGATTATGATTCCGCTGCTCTAACCAGCTGAGCTACCCCGCCATTCCGAAACGCGCCGGAATGGGCGCGATATAGGGAGGCGCGGCGAAGTCTGTCAAGCAAGCCGACCGGCCGCCCGCCCCTGCTTCACTTCGGCTGCACGCTGCGGTCGCCACCGGGGCTGCCGGGCGGCCGAATCACCGGCATAGCGCCGGCCGGCGGGGTCGGCGCCTGGATTTCCGGGTCAACATGCTTGGGCGGACAAATGACGCCGCTGGAACTGGCGAGGCGGTCGCTCAGGCTTTTGTCGCCCGGCTGTGGGCCGGCCGGGCTGCCCTTGCCGACCGTGCCCTGCGTATCGGAACCCGCGCAGGCGGCCGGATCGCGTTGCTCGGTTTTCGGCGCGACCGGCGGTTTGGTCGCGGGTGGAGCTTGGGCAACGGCCGCCAGCGGCAGCAAAAGCGCGCCAGCAAGCGTGGCCGCGGCAAACAAGCCGAAAAAGCGGGCTTGGTCTTGCACTTTGTCTTGCATATGGAACGTCCCTCGGCCCACGCGCGTGCGCGTCGTTGGACCAACGGCTCTGAGGGGATGGTGTTCCCGCACGGCCGGCGGCCGCGCGTTATGCCGCGCTCTGCCGTTCCACGCCGGGCAGGCGCTTGAAGCGGATGAGCGAGAAATGCCCGAGCGGCGCCAGCGGCCGATGCTCGAGCATTTGCACGCCGCCATGCCGGCGCGCCCAGTCGGCCAGCCGCGCGAAGGGAAATTCCGGCCGCCAGCCAAGCCGGCGCGCCAGCGGCGCAAAGCACATTTCGAACAGCCGGCGCGGGCCGCGCTCGGCGCCGATATGGTTGACCAGGATGATCTCGCCGCCCTCGCGCGTCACCCGCACGAATTCGTCGAGCGTCTCCTCCGGATGCGGCACCGCGGTAATCACGAACTGCGCCACCACTACGTCGAAAGCGCCGTCGGCGAAAGCGAGATGCTCGGCGTCCATCACCGCCAGCGTTTCCACATTGCGGAGTCCGTGCTCGGCCACGCGCTCGACCGCCTTGCGCAGCATCGGCTCGCACAGGTCGACGCCGACCAGCCGGTTCACGGAGCGATAAGCAGGCAGCGAAATGCCGGTGCCGACCCCGACATCGAGGATGCGGCCGCCTGCCGGCCCGCAAAAGGCATCGGCGGCGGCGATCGCCGCGGCGCGGCCGGGCGCGAACACCTTGCCAAACACGGCGTCATAAATGGGCGCCCAGCGCGCATAGGCGCGCTCCACGCCCTCCTTGTCGATGTCAGCCCCCATAAGTTCGTGTCGCTTGACTTCGTGTCACATGACTTGGTGTCGCTGATATCGTATCGCCTGACGCTCGATCAGCCGCGCAGTTCGGCCGCCATCCGCTCATCGCGGGCCGGCGCGAACTCGGCCGCCGCCGCGCTCTTGATGAAGCCGCCGCCGAGCACACGTGCCTGACCCTCGCCGGCATCGTAGAACACGCAGGCCTGGCCGGGCGACACGCCATGCTCGCCGGCGGCCAGTTCGACCTCGTAGCCGCCGTTCGCGGCCATGAGCCAGCCGGCTTGCGGCGGGCGCGTCGAGCGCACCTTCACAAAGACCTCGCGGCGGTCGTCGGCGAGCGCCGCCGCGAGCGGGCCGTCGCCGAGCCAGTTCACGTCGCGCAGCACGATGCGGCTCATGCGCAGCGCCTCGCGCGGACCAACCACCACGCGGCGGCGCTCGGCGTCGAGCCGCACCACATAGAGCGGCGAGCCGGTCGCCACGCCAAGGCCGCGGCGCTGGCCGACGGTGAAATGAATGATGCCATTGTGCGAGCCGAGCACCTTGCCGTCGAGATCGACGATCTCGCCGGCTTCCGCCGCGCCCGGCTTCAGCCGCTCGATGATGTCGGCGTAATGCCCGGTCGGCACGAAGCAGATGTCCTGGCTGTCGTGCTTGTCGGCGACCGCCAATCCATATTGGCGCGCCAGCTCACGCACCTCCGCCTTGGTGAGGTCGCCGAGCGGGAAACGGAGAATATCGAGCTGCTCGCGCGTGGTGGCGAACAGGAAATAGCTCTGGTCGCGCTCTTCTTCCTTGGCGCGGTAGAGCGCGCGGCCGCCGCCCGGCAAAGCGCGCGAGGCGACGTAATGGCCGGTCGCCAGCACCTCGGCGCCGAGATCGCGCGCGGTCGCGAGCAGGTCGCGGAACTTGATCGCCATGTTGCAGTCGACGCAGGGCACCGGCGTCTCGCCGTGGATGTAGCTCTCGGC
>DASZQT010000128.1:0-5518 GCA_035549515.1 Pseudolabrys sp.
CGCAGCCAGTCCTCGATGGCCGTGACCGAGAGCTTCTGCGGGCGCGCATCCACGGGCGGCGTGGGCGCAGGGCGCTGCGCCGGCTTCACCTCCGCCGGATGATCAAGCGCGCGCGCGTAGTCCAGGTAAGTGTTGCCGCGCGCGACCACGCGCTGCCATCGATCCTTGCCCGCCAGCGCGGCGATACGCTGCACGAAACGCGAGGTCACGGTCGGCGCGCCGGCGAGCTTGGCCGCGCGCGTGAGCACGACTTCCGGCGCGCCCAGCGCCTGCGCGAAGTCATGCGCGGAAAGGCCGATGCGCCGTTCCGGTGGATCGAGGCCGAGCTCGCGCCGCATCGGCCGCGACAGCCAGGGATCGCTGCGCGTTTCGCCCGGCCAAGTGCCCTCATTGAGACCGCCAAGCACGATGCGATCGACCTGCTGCAATCGCGCTTCGAGCGGGCCGTAGATGTGCGCGCGCACATCGCGCGTCTCCGGCCGCCGCACCACGCGGTCGCCGATGCTGGCCTGGAATATTTCCGGGTAGTCGTTGCGCGCCACCGCAAGGCCCTTGGCGCAAGGACTATCGTCGGCGATGTCTTCGAGCGCGCCGGCGAGCGCATTGCCGTTGTGGCCGCCGAAAGCAACGCTCACGCCGGCTCCGTCCGCGCTCAATTTCGCGATGGTTTCGCGGTGGAGGCCTGCGAGCTTCGCGAGCGCGTGATCACCCGGCCTTAATTCTTCGAGCGGCGATAGCGCGCCTGCGAGCCGCGCGATCAGATCGGCGGCGGCATCGCATTCACGATCGACGATTGTTTTGCGAGGATCGCTCGGGTGCAGCTTGTCGCGGCTGGCGCGGAAGGACTTGAGCGCATGTCCCAGCGCACCCGTGCCCGGGTTTGGGCGCGGGCCGCGCAGCAGCGCGCGCTCGAGGATCGCGATGGCGCTATCGTGCGCGCCTGCCTCTCCGCCGAGCCGCAGCAAGGGATGTTTGAGGAGCGCGAGCAGCGTCACCGGTGCGCAGCCGCCGAGCGCGGCCTCGGCGGCGAGCCGAGCGAAGCGGCCGGCTTGCGTATCGCCCAACGCATCGCCGCCGGAATCGTCGACGGCGACCTGCCAGCGCTCCAGCGCGGCAACCACGCGGCGCGCGAGCGCGCGGTCGGGCGTCACCAGCGCGACAGTCTTGGTCTTGTCCTCGAGCGCTTCGCGCATGCAGACGGCGATGGCGAGCGCTTCTTCCTCGGCATGCGCGGCCTCGATCATGCACACGGAAGCCAGCGCGCCATCTACGGTGGCGTCGAAGCCGGATTGGCCACGGCTCACCTGCCAATGTTCGGTGGTCGAGGCTGGCCGCATCGCTTCCGACACCAGCGCCTCGCGGCCGAATGGCGCGGGCGGCGCCAGCACCTCGACCTCCTCACGCGCGACACCGATGCGCTTGAGCAACGCTTGCATCGCGAACTGCGCATGCCCGACGGCGGGCGCGCCGTCATGCGTCTTGTCGGCCTCGTTGCCGGCAATGAGCTGCCACGATGCCTCGTCGAGATGCAGGTCGAGGCCGGGCAGCACGACGGCGCCGTGCGGCAATTTGGAAATAGTAGCAAGCAGTGCGGCGGTCGCCGGCATCGAGCCCGTGGAGCCCGCGGCGATCACCGGCGCTTCGCTGCCTTCCAGCCGTTTGGCTTCCGCCGCGATGAGCTTGTCGCGCCGCTCGGCCGCTTCGATGGCGCCGCGTTCCGCGCGCAGCGCGGGCCAATATTCGCGCGCGATTTTCAGGAATTTGAGCGAGAGTTGCCAATAATTATCGAGATCGGTCGGCACCAGCGTGTCGAGCCGGTCCCAGGCGACCTGCCGGGTGGTCATGTCGTCCATCAGGCGAGCGAGGTCGTCGGCCAGACCGAGCGCGGCCGAGGGCGTATTGGCGACCAGCGGCGAGCCTTGCGCGCCGCGCACTTCCGGCGAATTCGCCCATTTCAGGATCAGTTCCGCCAGCAGCAGCCTCCGCTCCAAGGCGGGAATCGTCGGCGGCAGCGCGAGTGCTTCGGCGGCAAGCTCGGCGGTTGCTGCTTCGGCGAATGCAATCTCGTCTTCGTCGATGTCGCCGAGCGGCACGATGCGCGGCAGGATCGCGGCATTGCCAGTCATTGCATCGAGGAACACGTCGCGCGCCAGCCGGCAGGCGCGCCGCGTCGGCAGATAGAGCGTGGCGCGCGCGAGTTCGAGCGGATCGTTGCTCGCCGGAAATCCCAGGCCCAGGCGGTCGTTCAGCAGTGCATCGATCAGCGTGCGCAGAAACGGCGCCGAAGCGGGGATGTTGAATAGGCGGGGGCGACTCGCGAGCATGGCGCGAGCATAGCACGCGGGATTGTGGCTACCCCACGCTCGCCTTGATCGCGGCCTCGGCGGCGGCGATGGCCTCGGGCGTGCCGACATGCATCCACAGGCCTTCGAGGCGCAGCCCATGCAGGCGGCCTTGGCCCGCGGCGCGGTCGAACAGCGATGTCAACGAGAATTCGCCCTGCGGCGCATCGGCAAACAGCGCGGGCGCGAGAATCGCCGCGCCGGCATAGACGAAGGGCGCCACTTGGCGCTCGCCGCGGCGGGTGAGACGGCCATCGGGCGCGATGGTGAAATCGCCGCGACCGTCATAGCCGATGCTGCCGGTGGTGGGCGCGAGCAGGAGCAGGGCGTCCATTTCCGCCGGATCGAAAGCGTCGGCCAGCCGCGAGAGATTGGACTGCACGCCATCGATCCAGATCGTGTCGCTGTTGATGTGGAAGAACGGCGCATCGCCCAGTTCCGGCAATGCTTTCACCACACCCCCCCCGGTGCCGAGCAAAAGGCCACGCTCATCGGAGATCACGATCTCAGGGCGCTCGCGGGTGGCCAAGTGGTGCTGCAGCGCATCGGCCATGTAGTGCACATTGACCACCGCGCGCTCGACGCCCACCGCACTCAGACGGTCCAGCACATGGTCGATCAAAGCGCGTCCGGCGACCGGCACCATCGGCTTCGGCATCCTGTCGGTGAGCGGCCGCATGCGGGTGCCGAGGCCGGCGGCGAGCACCATGGCGCGGCGCGGGGCGGGATGCGTCGTCGTTGCATTCATGCGTTGAGAGCCGGAACGTTGGCGCGATACCACGCCGCGAGGGGCCCGAGCGCGGGATGCGCCAGCGAGCGCTGGAGATAGGCCCATACGCGCGGCATGTGACGCAAATATTGCGGCTTGTGATCGCGCCGTTCCAGCCGGGCGAAAATGCCGAGAATCTTGGAAGCGCGCTGCGCCGATAAGGTCGCATAGAGCCGCACGAAACCGGGTGCGTCGAAGCTGGCGTCTGCCGTCATGCGCGCACGCGTGTAGCGCGACAACAGCGCGCTCTCCATCATCTCCGGTACGTCGACACGCGCATCCTGTAACAACGAAGCGACGTCGTAGGCCGCCGGACCCATCATCGCATCCTGGAAATCCAACAGGCCAATGCGCTGGATGCCTTCGCGCTCGGGCAGCCAGAGCAGGTTGGGAGAATGATAGTCGCGCAGCACCCAGGTCGGAGGCGCATCCACGGCCGGCTGCAGCGCCGCGCGCCAGAGCGATAGATAATCCGCGCGCGCGGCGGGCGAAATCTCGGCGCGCATTTTGGGAAGGTACCAGTCGGCGAGCAGCTCGACCTCAATCAGCAGCGCGCCCATGTCGTAGCGCGGCAACAGGTAATCGACGCCGGGCTCCACCGGCAGCAGGTCCGGCAGCGGCTCCCGATGCAATGCGGCCAGGAGGTCGGTCGCAACTTCGTAACGCGTTTCGATCGGCTTGGGCGGCTCGCCATCGACCACCAGGTCGGTGCCGAGGTCTTCCAGCACCAAGAGCCCGGCCTCGCGGTCGGCCGCGAAGATCGTGGGCGCCGAAAAGCCGCGTTCGGTCAGCCCGTGCGCCATGGCGATAAAGGGCGTCACGCTCTCGGCCAGATGCGCGATGGCGCTATAAGGCTTGCCGTCGCGCACCGGCGGCCCGTCCGGCCGTTTCGGCGAATTCATCAGGATGTAGCTGGTGCCGTCTCGGCTGAGCCGTTCGTAGGAGCGGGTCGAGGCGTCGCCCTGGATGCGCCGCCGCTCGGCGGTGCCGAAGTCGTGGCGCTCAAGGAAATTGCGGATCTTGGCGATGCGCTCGGCGCGCGCGGCGAATGTGCCATAGCCGGTCACCCGCGCGTTGCGGAAGGTGGGACCGTGATGCGGCGACAGCGTCAGCGCGATGTCGAGCCGGTCGGGCGGCAGCGAACCGCCGGCGCGGTCCGGCCATTCGATCAGTGTCACCGCGCTGTCGCCGAAGTCCTCAAAGCCGAGCTCGGAAAGCTCGCCCGGGCCGGACAGGCGGTAAAGGTCGGCATGGATGAGCGCGAAACCCGGCAGCTCATAGGTCTGCATCAGCGTAAAGGTCGGGCTCGGCACTTCGACGGTATCGTCGCCCGCCAGGTGCCGGATCAGTGCGCGTGCGAAGGTCGTTTTGCCGGCGCCCAGGTCGCCCGAGAGCGTGATGAGATCGCCCGGCCCGAGGACGGCGGCGACATCCACCATGAGCCGGCGGGTCGCGCGCTCGTCTTCGAGCACCGCCGTGAAGCTGTAGGTGCCGGGGCTGGAAAGCAGCATCGAATCATCCGTAGGGAGGCCGGATGATGTTATAGACGGCCCACCAAGCCCCGCACCAGCGTGGCGATCGCCACGGGCACAGGTGCGCGTCGCCTAGGCTAGCGGGTCAGCGACGGTGGCGCACCTAATGGTGGCGCACCTGGCGGCGGGAATGCGTGGCGTGGCGGGCGGGCGCCCTGTGGTGGCGCACCGCGGGGCGCACCTGCCGAGCACGGCGATGTGCCGGCCTCACACGGTGCGTCACATGATGGTGCGTCCGAACCGCGCGATGGGCGGGCGCATGCCGGCGGGGGTGCGCGCGACGATGCTCCACTTGCTCACGATGATGCTGGCGCTCGATCTGTCGACGATGATTTCGGCGTTCGATTTGCCGACGATGATTTCGTTGAGTTCGGCGCTCGATTTGCTGGCGGTGATGTTGTCGCTGGATCCGCTTGTGGGGATGACGGCGCTCGATGTTCCGGTGGTGATTGCGGCTCCAATAACGCCGCCAGTGATGGCGCCGGGCGTAGAAGTGGCGATGACGGTAGTGATGACCCCAATAAGTGCCGATCGAAAAGCTGATGATGGGAAAGCTCGCCCGCACCGCATAATCTGGGAGCAAGACACGGCGGCCGTTATAGCTGAATTGCAGGCGGTCCGCCGGCGCCCAGCCGCGTTCGCCGTGCCAACCGACATCGCACCAATCGTAATCGGCGATGCAGCCATGGATATTCACATTCGCGCCGTCGGGAACGGTGCCGACAATGGGAAAGCCGCTGCTCGGTCCGGCACGCAGACGTGTCGCGGTCGTCGTGAAGCCCGGCCGAGCCGAAGCGGCGGCCGGAAGCATGACGGCTGCGAGAGAAACGACAATGAATATCACCTGGCGTCGCATGGTGAGTGCCTTCCGCGGG
>DASZQT010000129.1:0-1567 GCA_035549515.1 Pseudolabrys sp.
TCGAGCTTGCGCGCCCAATGGGTCTTGTTCGGGGTCAGCCCTTCAGTGCGGCAATCGTCGAGCACAGTGTGGTCGAAGGTGCCCGGCTTCACCGCCGCGTTGAATTCGTCGACGGTTTTGACGAGCGCGGCGGGGTCAAGCGACAGCTTGACGGCGAGCTCGGCAATCGTCGGCGCGGAAATTGCCGGAAAGATCGACGGCATGAACATGTGGAACGATTTGGCGTCGACGATCGAATAGGCGATCTGCCCCGGCTCCTGCGCCACCAGGCGGCCCCAGATTGCGTAGCGCTTGGGCCAGGTGTCCTCGCCCTCGTCGTAGAAGCGCTTCGCGTCGCGATTGACCATGATGCCGAACACGACGCTGTCGAGCCTTGTCGCGATGCCGCCGTCGTATTTGGGTGCGCGCGCATCGATAGCCACCGCATGGCATTGCGTCGGATCGCCGACCGGCGCGACGCCCTTGTCGAGCAGCATGCGCAGCACGGCGCCGCGGTTATAGGGTGTGCCGCGAATGATGAAATTCTCCGCTGCCTCGCCCCAGTATTGCTTCAGCCACTCGATATTGGCCTCGAAGCCGCCGCAGGCCGCGACCAGCGCCCTGCCGCGCACATGTTGTTCGCGCCCTTCGTATGCGATCGTCGCGGAAACGAAGAAGCCGTCCTGCACATCGAGCCCGATCACCGGGGCATCGAACAGGCAGGTGACGCCGAGACTCTCCGCGCGGCGATAGAGTGTGTTGAGCATGCCGCGCCCGCCGCCCAGGAAAAACGCATTGGTCTTGCCGAGCGAAAGCGTGCCGCCGAGCGGCGGCTGGAAGCGCACGCCCTGCTCCGCCATGAAACCGATCAGTTCGCGCGAGCGCGCAACCGTCATCTCGGCGAGCACCTTGTCGGTCTGCCCGCCGGTGACGCGATAGAGATCGTCGAGGAACTCCTGTTGCTCGTAAGGGCCGGTCATGGTCGGCGCGGTGCCGTCATGCGAGCAACGCAGGTTGCGGGTGTGGCGCGTGTTGCCGCCGCGATAGAAGCGCGGCGCACCTTCCAGCACGATCACGCGCGCGCCACGGCGGGCCGCCACAATGGCCGCGCACAGCGCGGCATTCCCGCCGCCCAGCACGACCACGTCGAAGGTTTCGTTGAATGGCATCGCCCGGCGTCGCTTCGATTTCGTCTCACATTATGATGGCGCATCCCGCATTGTGCAAGGCGGGGCTTGCGGCCGGGCGGCGTGCATCGGCTGACGCGCCCGCGCCGGCCATGCTATGCGGCCGTTCAATGCCCCGGTTCGAAGGTGCTGGCAATGGCCGATCGTCCCTTTCCCCCGTCCGGCGCCTGCGACTGCCATGTCCATGTGGTCGGCCCAAAAAGCCGGTTTCCGCTGGCGCAGCCGCGCAGCTACACGCCGATGGACGCGCCGCTCGCCGACCTTTCCGCGATGCTGGCGCGGCTCGGGCTTTCCCGCGTGGTGCTGGTGCAGCCGAGCTTCTACGGCACCGACAATGGCTGCATGCTGGACGCAATCGCCGCGCTGCCCGCCGCGCGCGGGGTGGCGGTGCTGCCGGCGCA
>DASZQT010000130.1:0-22463 GCA_035549515.1 Pseudolabrys sp.
TTGACGCGTGCGATTATACCGGCGCCGCTAGCTGGACACACTTCGGCCAACGGCTAAAGTGTTTGCGATTCCAGTGCCGCTCAAAATTCCGCACCATACCGCCGAGCCAAACGCATGCGCCCGCGCCTGATCGCCGCCGCCATTCCTTTGCTTATCGCGGCGCCCTGCGCGCATGCGGACATGACGGTCAAGTTCGTCAATCTGCGCCCCGACGCCAGATCGGTTCCGGCCTATGTCAGCTTCGGCGGTTCTGGCACGTTCACGGCCAAGGATCTCGCCACCAACAAGGCGCTGTCCAAGGGCGTCGGCTATCCGTTGTCGAGCCTGACCAAAGGCATCTCGATTCACGAATTCAGCAGCGGCCGCATTTTCATTTCGCTCGGTGCCAAGCTCACCACATCGACCGCCGCCAACGGCTACAGCCCGAACTTCGACAACCCCAATCTCGGCGACTTCACCACGCGCTGGGACAAGGTGGAGATTACCTTCACGCCGGGCGCCGGCGGCGCCAATCTATCGGCGCAGGATTTCTTCGGCATGCCGCTCAAGATCGAGAGCAAGGGCGGCGGGCAGAAGGCCACGACCCTGACCTGGCACCAGAAAACAGCCACGGTGATGTCGGCCTTGGCGAAGCTCGCCAATCGCGCGGTCATCACCAAGGCGAACGCCACCGGCGCCGTGGCGCTCGGCAACAACGGCGTCAGTGTCCCCGGCATCACGACCGGCAAGGTGGTGCGCATCGTCAGCCCGGCGAGCGTTACGCCCAAGAATGCCGCCGGCGCGACGGTCTATCCGAGCTTTGCCGCCTACATCAAATTTCTGCGCACCGGCAAGGCCGGGAATCCGGTGCCGACGGCCATCGTCGGAAACAACGGCAAGATCGGCACGGGCGGACCGCTGCAGACCTACAATCTGACCGCCACCATCGCCGACAAGTCGGGTACAGCCGGCGGCACGCAAGTCAAAGCCGGCGATCTCACGCTCATCGGCTCGGTCAATAACGGTTCGGGCAATGTCGCGACCACCATTCTGGTGACGTCCGCCAATCTCAGCGATCACGCGATCTACGGCGCCAACCCCAGCTACACGATCCCCAAAGGCAACAACACCAACCAGATCGCGCAAAAAGTTCTCGCCGACTATTTCGCGGCGCTGAATTTCGGTTTTGTCGGCAGCACGGTGAAGAACCCGGGCGATCCCGGCAAGACCATCGGCGCATCGCCGTCCTGGACCTGGTACGGCAACCGTCCGAACGGGGTCAATCGCAAGCCGCTGCCGATCACAGACGCCTTCGCCTTCGCGCAGCCGAAGCAGAAGACCTACTACAACCAGTATGCCGGCTATCTGGTCGGTGTGACCGATGCCTATGGTTTCGCCTATAACGACCGCCTGCAATCGCCGCTGGCGCCATTCGGCAACGGCTCGGTGATGACGCTGTCGATCCTGCCCGATACACAGTAAGGCGGTTCCTTTCCAGCGGGCGGCTGCCTATATCCGTCATCCGAGGTGCGAACCCGGCCGCTTGGGCCGGGCGAGCGCCTCGCGGTGACGGAACAGACCAGGCCATGCCCCCCACCGACGACTCCGAACGCAACCGCTTCTCCGCCCGCGCCCGGCGCTACGCCCGCGTGGGCACGCGCGTCGGTGGCGTCGCCGCCCGCATCGCCGGCCAGCGGCTGGTGGGCGCGCAGGGCGGTCGCGAGGGCAACGCGCTGGCACTCGCCGCCGCGTTGGGCGGGTTGAAGGGCCCGATCATGAAGGTGGCGCAGCTGCTCGCCACCATTCCCGATGCGCTGCCGCCGGAATATGCCGGCGAACTGATGAAGCTGCAGAGCCAGGCGCCGCCCATGGGCTGGGCTTTCGTCAAGCGGCGCATGAGCGCGGAGCTCGGGTCCGACTGGCAAAGCAAGTTCAAGGAATTCGAGCATCAGCCGGCCGCGGCGGCTTCGCTCGGCCAGGTCCATCGCGCCCGCGCGCTCGACGGCACGCCGCTCGCCTGCAAGCTGCAATATCCCGACATGCAGTCGGCGGTCGAAGCCGACCTGCAGCAGCTCAAATGGTTGTTCGCCCTGCGCAGCCGCTTCGATCCGGCGATCGACACGTCCGAGATCGCGGTCGAGATTTCCGAGCGGCTGCGCGAGGAACTCGACTACCTGCGCGAGGCCAAGCACGTGGCGCTCTATGCCGACATGCTCAAGGACGCGCACGCTGTGAGGGTGCCGGAGGTCTGGCCGGACCTGTCGACCGGGCGGTTGCTCACCCTCGACTGGCTGGAAGGCACAAAGCTGCTTTCGCACAAGAACGACCCGTTGCCGGTTCGCAACCGCATCGGCCAGGCCATGTTCACGGCCTGGTGGCAGCCGTTCAGCCGCTTCGGCGTCATCCACGGCGACCCGCATCTCGGCAATTACACGGTCTTTGCCGACGGCGAGGGGGAGCCCGCGGGCATCAATCTGCTCGACTACGGCTGCATCCGCATCTTCCCGGCCAGCTTTGTGGCCGGCGTGGTGGACCTCTATCGCGGCCTCTTGGGTGGCGACGACGACCGCGTCGTGCATGCCTACGAGAGCTGGGGCTTCAAGCGCCTGACCCGCCCGCTGATCGAGGCGCTCAATATTTGGGCGCGTTTCATCTATGGACCGCTGCTCGACGATCGCGTGCGCACCGTGGCCGACGGGGTGAAGCCGTCCGACTATGGCCGCAAGGAAGCCTTCCGCGTGCACCGCGCGCTCAAGGAGCTCGGGCCGGTCACGGTGCCGCGCGAATTCGTGTTCATGGACCGCGCCGCCGTCGGGCTCGGCGCGGTGTTCCTGCATCTGGCGGCGGAGCTGAATTTCTTCAAACTTTTCAATGAGGCGATCGAGGATTTCGAGGTCGGGGCCGTGGCCGCGCGGCAAAGCGCCGCGCTGGCGCGCGCGGGTCTTGCGCCGTCCACCGAATAAGACTGCGGCCGTTGCCCTTGCGCCGCAATTGCGCTACCCACGTCCGGCCCGCCTTCTACCGCATTTCGGAGACTTCCTGCCATGGCCGAGCACGGCACCGTCGAATACGCCACCGCCGCCGGTAACGATTATCCGGCGCACGAGAACACCTACGAGCGCTTCACCCAGTTCGCCTTCGTGGGCACGATCCATGTGGTCAACCTGCTGCAAGGCCTGACCGTCGGCGGGGTGGTCGGGCACTGGTTCTGGGCGTTGTTGATCTTCATCATCGCCATCGTCGGCGCCATCCCCGGCCTGCTCACCGGCTCGCGCACCTCGAGCTATGTGGCCTTCGTGCTCTGCGCGCTGATTTTCCTCTACAACACGCTGTCCTAAAGGCCGGCGCGCCCGGGCGGAGGAGCGCGAATGCGAATTGCCATAGCCCGCGAGACCGACCCCTACGAAGGCCGCGTTGCCGCGACCCCCGAGACGGTCAAGAAATTCAAGGCGCTCGGCGCCGAGGTCGCGGTCGCCCGCGGCGCCGGCCTCGCGTCGGGGATTCTCGACACCGATTACGAGGCGGCCGGCGCCACGATCGGCGATGACGTCACCCGGGACGCCGACCTGGTGCTCAAGGTGCGGCGGCCGATGGCCTCCGAGCTTGCCCATTACAAAAAGGGCGCGCTGGTCATCGCCATCATGGACCCTTACGGCAACGAAGCTGCCTTGAAGCAGATGGCGGATGCTGGCCTGATCGCTTTCGCCATGGAGCTGATGCCGCGCATCACCCGCGCGCAGTCGATGGACGTGCTCTCGAGCCAGGCCAATCTCGCCGGCTACCGCGCCGTGATCGACGGCGCCGCCGAATACGGCCGCGCGCTGCCGATGATGATGACCGCGGCCGGCACCGTGCCCGCCGCCAAGGTCTTCATCATGGGTGTCGGCGTCGCCGGCCTGCAGGCGATCGCAACCGCCCGCCGGCTCGGCGCGGTGGTCACCGCCACCGACGTGCGCCCCGCCACCAAGGAGCAGGTGGAAAGCCTGGGCGCCAAGTTCCTCGCGGTCGAGGACGAGGAGTTCAAGAACGCGCAGACCGCCGGCGGCTACGCCAAGGAAATGTCGAAGGAATACCAGGCCAAGCAGGCCGCGCTGGTCGCCGAGCACATCAAGAAGCAGGACATCGTCGTCACCACCGCGCTGATTCCGGGGCGGCCGGCGCCACGGCTCGTCAGCAAGGAGATGGTGGCCTCGATGCGGCCAGGCTCGGTGCTCGTCGATCTCGCGATCGAGCGCGGCGGCAATGTCGAGGGCGCCGAAGCGGGCCGCGTGGTGGACGCGGGCGGAGTCAAGATTGTCGGCTATCTCAACGTACCCGGCCGGCTGGCCGCTTCGGCGTCGGCGCTTTACGCGAAGAACCTGCTCACCTTCGTCGAAACGCTGATCGACAAGAAAGAAAAGAAGCTCGCGATCAATTGGGACGATGAGCTGGTGAAGGCGACCGTGCTGACGCGCGACGGCGCCATCGTGCACCCCGCGTTCCAGCCAAAGACGGCGGCGTGACGATGAGCGCGGTGACGGTATGCCCTCTCTTCACCTCTCCCCGCGCGCGGGGAGAGGTCGCCCGCCTGAGCTTGAGCGAAGGCGGGCGGGTGAGGGGGCTTAGCCGCATTTCTGAGCGTTTCGAAATGCCCCTCACCCGGCTCGCAGCTTCGCTGCTCGCCACCCTCTCCCCGCATGCGGGGAGAGGGAAGATGGCGTCTTGCCGTAGGAGAGTTTGATGGACCACATCGCAACCGCGGTCGATCCCTTCATCTTCCGGCTGTCGATCTTCGTGCTGGCCGTGTTCGTGGGCTACTACGTCGTCTGGTCGGTGACGCCGGCGCTGCATACGCCGCTGATGTCGGTGACCAACGCCATTTCCTCGGTGATCGTGGTGGGCGCGCTGCTCGCGGTCGGCGTCGCACTGGCGACCGACGATCACGGCCCCCTGTGGTCGCGTGCGCTCGGCTTCGTCGCGCTCATCTTCGCCTCGGTCAATATTTTCGGCGGCTTCCTGGTCACCCAGCGCATGCTGGCGATGTATCAGAAGAAAAAGAAGTGACGGTGATGGGCGAGAGCACGCGCCAGCTTGTCAGGCCGGGCTTGTCCCGGCCATCCCGCTTAGGGACGCTCAGCCTTGCCCGCCTAAGCGGGATCACCGGGACAAGCCCGGTGATGACAGTCGAATGCCTGGAGGCGCTTTGACATGAGCCCCAACCTCGTCGCGCTGCTCTATCTCGTCGCCGGCGTGCTGTTCATCCTGGCGCTGCGCGGGCTGTCGTCGCCCGACACCAGCCGGCGGGGCAATCAGTTCGGCATGATCGGCATGGCGATCGCTGTGGCCACCACGCTCGGCTCGCATCCGCCGGCCGACGGCCTGTCTTGGGCGCTGGTGATCGGCGGCATCGCCATCGGCGGCGGCCTGGGCGCGGTGATCGCGCGGCGCGTGCCGATGACCTCGATGCCGGAACTGGTCGCCGCCTTTCACTCGCTGGTCGGCATGGCGGCGGTGCTGGTGGCGGCCGGCGCTTTCTATGCGCCGGCGGCCTTCGACATTGGCACCGAAGGCCACATCCACGCGCAAAGCCTGATCGAAATGTCGCTCGGCGTCGCCATCGGCGCCATCACCTTCACCGGCTCGGTGATCGCCTTCGCCAAGCTGTCCGGCCGCATGAGCGGCAAGCCGATCATGCTGCCGGCGCGCCATATTATCAATATCGCGCTGGCGCTCGCGCTGATCGCCTTCATCGTGATGTTCTACCTGCATCAGAGCCCGGTCGAGTTCTGGGCTATTGTCGCGATTTCGCTGGTCTTCGGCATTCTGATCATCATTCCCATCGGCGGCGCCGACATGCCGGTGGTGATCTCGATGCTCAATTCCTATTCGGGTTGGGCGGCCGCCGGCATCGGCTTCACGCTCGGCAATTCCGCGCTGATCATCACCGGCGCGCTGGTCGGCTCGTCGGGCGCGATCCTGTCCTACATCATGTGCAAGGGCATGAACCGCTCGTTTATCTCGGTCATCCTCGGCGGCTTCGGCGGCGAGGTGGCGGGCCCCGGCGCTGCGGCGGAACAGCGGCCGGTCAAGCTCGGCTCGGCCGAGGACGCCGCCTACATCATGAAGAACGCGTCCAAGGTCATCATCGTGCCGGGCTACGGCATGGCGGTGGCGCAAGCCCAACACGCCCTTCGTGAAATGGCCGACCACCTCAAGAAGGAGGGCGTCGAGGTCAAATACGCCATCCATCCGGTGGCCGGCCGCATGCCCGGGCACATGAACGTGCTGCTCGCCGAGGCCAACGTGCCCTATGACGAAGTGTTCGAGCTCGAAGACATCAATTCCGAATTCGCGCAGGCCGACGTTGCCTTCGTGATCGGCGCCAACGACGTGACCAATCCGGCGGCCGAGGAAGACAAGACCTCTCCCATTTACGGCATGCCGGTGCTGCAGGTGTGGAAGGCGGGCACCGTGATGTTCATCAAGCGCTCGCTCGCGTCGGGCTACGCCGGCATCGACAATCCGCTGTTCTATCGCGACAATACGATGATGTTGCTCGGCGACGCCAAGAAGATGACCGAGAGCATCGTCAAGGCGATGTGAGTTCGGTGCATGGCGTCGCTGGCCGTTGACGGGTTCGTCGTTGTTCGGCAAGTGATCGACGGCTCGGCGCTGGAGGCGCTGCGCGAGCGCTTTTCGCAAAATGCAAGGGAGCGGCCGGGCGCCCGTAACTTCGATCTGTCGCGCGACATTCCGCCAGCTATTTCCGATGGACTAACCGCGCTGGCAAATTCGCTTGCGGGCCGGCCTATGCGCCCGGCGCGAATTTTATTTTTCGACAAGACGCCCGCCTCCAACTGGTTCGTACCCTGGCATCAGGATCGTACGGTCGCGGTCAAGCAAAAGTATGTGCTGGATGGGTTCGGCCCGTGGAGCGTCAAAGAAGGCGTGACCCATGTCGAGCCGCCCGTCGCAATTCTCCAGGATATGCTCACGCTGCGGCTGTTCGTCGACGATTGCGATGCCGGGAATGGGCCGCTTGAGATAGCGTGCGGCTCGCATCGGAGGGGGCGACTCGAGGGCGCCGAGGTCAAAAAGGTCGCGGCTGATTCCGAGATTTTCGTTGCGACGGGCCGCGCGGGCGACGTTCTGGCGATGAGCCTGTTGGCGGTCCATTGCTCAAAGCGCTCGGTGTCCCCGGCGCATCGCCGCGTGCTTCACATCGACTATGCCGCGCACGACCTGCCCGCGCCTCTCGCATGGGCCGTGAGCTAAGGCGCGGAGAAGGCAGTGTCTGCGACGCGGGCCGGCTCTGGCTCCGGCACAAGGCCTGACTCTTCCACCGCCGCCGGCTTGCCGGAAAAGCGAAACGCGTGCCCGTGCAGCGTGAGCGTCGGGCACATGTCGGGATGACCGCCGCCGAAGGCGGCAATCCGGCGCTGTAAGTCATCGCCTGCGATGTCGGGCGGGATCTCGCACAACTCCGCGTAAAGCCGCCGCGTGCTCTTGCGGCCGCTCCAGCGGATCGGCAATTCCGGCAATGGGTCGCTCCGACGCGCGAGCATCGGCGCCAGCCGCCAGAACAGCCGCGCCGCCTCGGCAAAGGCATGCTGCTCAAGCGCGGACGGAGTTACGGTCGGTGCAATGTCGAACAATTCGACATCGACGATCGCGCCGGCATCGACCCGCTCAGTCATGACGTGGGCGGTCGCACCGAATGTGCGGGCGCGCTCATAGACGGCCAGATAGGCCGGCAGCCAGCCCGGATAGTGCGGGGGGCCGGGGTGGAAATTATACGCGCCGAAGCCGAGCCGTTCGAGGATGCGCTTGGACACGACGATCGGGGTGACGAAAGCGACCAGGCGTGCGCGGCGCAGCGCGCTTGGCTTGATCGCTTCCAATTCCGCGAGCGTTGTGACGATGTGAATGTTCAGGCGCGCATTATGCTGCCAGAGCAGCGCCGACAAAGTCGGATGCTCCGCCGGCCCGGTCAGCAGGATCACGGTGTCGAACATGCTCGCGTCCGGCAGGTCGTCGGCCTGCATCGATCGCGTCGCCCTTACCGGATAGGTATGAACGGTATGGTTTTCGATCGGTTAATAGTGGAACCCCCGTTCCGGCGAACGGCCCATTTTTAATGCAAGTTTTATGGGTTTGGCGCCGTCGGGATGTCCGCGCACGCAATCAGGCGCCGTCGCGCTGGTCTGCCTCCGCCGGCAATGGCACCGCGCAATGCACGCGTATGCCGTCGGGCGGATATTCGATGCGCGTTTCGGCTCGCAACTGCGCCGGCAATACGAATTTGATCAGCCGCGCGCCGAAGCCGTCGCAGGCCGGCTCGGTGACGGTGGGGCCGCCATATTCGATCCAATCGATGTCGAGCGTGCGTCGCCCGGCTTCCCCGGTCACGCTCCAGCTCAGCCGCACGCTGCCACAAGCGGCCTTGAGCGCGCCGTGCTTGGCGGCGTTGGTCGTGAGCTCATGCAGCGCCATGCCGAGCGTCACCGCCAGCCGCGACGGCAGCTCGACCGGCGGGCCACTCAGTTGGACGCGGGCCTCGCCGCCGTCGTCGAAGGCGGCGAGTTCCTTGCGCGCGATGTCCTCGAACAAAGCCGCGCCGCTTTCCTCGTTCAGCAGAAGATGGGTCTTGGCCAGCGAGCCGATCCGCTCGATGAGCGAATTTCGGAAGTCGTCGACCGTTTCGGCCGAACGCGCGGTTGCGCCGATGATCGCCTGCACCGAGGCGAGGGTGTTGCGCACGCGGTGGTGCAGTTCGCGCATCAGCACCGCCTGCTGTTCCTCCGATTGCTTACGCTCGCTGATGTCGATGAGCATGTTGACGGCGCCGGTCAGCCGGCCGGCCTCGTCGTGCAGCGGCGTCGGGTAAGGCAGGAACGGCACGCGCGTGCCGTCGGGGCGCTCGGCGGCCGCCTCCAGGCCGCGCACCGCGCGGTTCTCCCTCAGCGCCACCGCCATCGGGCATTCCCGGTGTGGCATCGGCGTGCCGTCGGGCGCAAACAGCTTCCACGAGCCGCACCATTCGCTTGAACCGAGCTCCGGCCGGCGGCCCCACAATTGAGCGGCGGCATCGTTGTAATAGGTGATGCGGCCTTCGGCATCGGTGGTGTAGACGGCGGCGGGCAGGGCATCGAGTAATTCGCGGCAACCGCGTTCCAGCGGAGCGGGCTCCGCACGCAACATCTCGACAATGGCCCCGACTTGCGCCTCGTCAGCCGCATCGTTTGCGGCCTCGCGAGACGACCCCGCGACGTGGTTCATCCTCGTCCCCGTATCGCCATGGCATGGCTGCCGCAAACCGGTGCGCCGCCGATGCCTTGGCGCCACACCAACGCCGAACCTATCGGATTGTTGCCGCATGATGACCGAATTTCCGCGCGCGGTCTGTATTATCCTTAACTTCATACCATTAACAGTCGGCCCAGCCGGGCCATCGCGGGCACGCCCTGGTGCCGATCGCGGCCCGCCGGCCCCACGCTCACACCGATCGCGCCGCCGCGGCAGTTCGGGCCGGCGCGATGCGCGGCTGGCGGGCAGGGTCCCGGATGCGGGGATACTGGCCGGAGCGGTTGGATATTCGTGGCCCGGACCCTATGATAATTTGAATTTGTCGGGTCCGGGGAAGAATCCATACATGCTGTTCAATCTCTGCAATTGCGCGAGCGCGCTGTCCGACAGCGCGCTCTGCGCGGGGGGCGCCGGCTTCGTCAGCGCCATGATCGGCGCGCTCGCGAGCGCCCAGCGCACGCGCCCGGCCAAGACGCTGCGCACAGGCGTGCCGGAGGTCGACCGCGTCGCCATCCGCATCGTCACCGACAACGTTACCCAGTTGTTCGTGCCCGAGGAAAAGCGCGAGGGCCTCTTTATCGAGCGGCGCGTGCCGCACAGCCATCCCGACCGGCCGCCGCGCCACATTCTGAACGCGGAGTGGGGCCTGTCGATGCACGCGCAATCCTTCGCCGATGGCGAGGAACGCAATGTATTGATCGACTTCGGGTTCACGCCGGAAGTGCTGAATAACAACATGGCAGTGATCGGCGTCGATCCCTCGACTTTCGACGCCATGGTGCTCAGCCACGGCCATTACGATCATTTCGGCGGCATGGTCGGCTTTCTCGACGCGCACAAGGGCGTGCTCAAGGACAACATCCCGTTCTATTGCGGCGGCGAGGATACATTCTGCATCCGCAACAATCCGGGTGGCCAGTTCGGCGCACTCGACCGCAAGGCGATCGTCGATTCCGGTCTCACCCTGATGATGGCATCGGAGCCGGCGCTGGTGGCCGACCACGCCTTCACCACCGGCCGCATCGGGCAGGTCTCGTTCGAGACGCCATTGCGCCCGACCAGCGAGATTGTCGGCATCGTCGACGGCTTCGGCTGCTTCCCGGAAGACATGCCGGCGGAGAAGAACACCGGCAGCTATATACCGGACGATTTCGATCACGAGATCGCGACCGTCTACAATGTGAAGGGCAGGGGTCTCGTGGTGCTCACCTCGTGCAGCCATCGCGGCGTGATCAACACCGTGCGCGCGGCGATGTCGGCCTCGGGCATCGACAAGGTGCTGGCGGTGATCGGCGGCTTCCACATCGTGCCGCCGCTCGACGATGCTTATATCGCCAAGGCGATCGAGGAATTCCGCGACATCGATCCCAGATACATCATCGTCGGCCACTGCACCGGCGACCGCTTCTACGATCTCGCGCGCGCCGCGCTGGGCGACAAGGTGATCCACTCGCAGGTGGGCACCCGGTTCGTCTTTTCGGCTTGAGCGTGATCCGAAGCGCGGCGCGATCCGCGCAAGGCCGCATCAATCGGTCTGATAGGTGCGTCCGAATACGCCGCCGACGCGATTGAAGCCTGCGCGCGCGGTCTGGCTGTTCTGATTGATGTTCATGGCGCGGGCATAGGAGCCGGCCGCTTTCTCCTTGTCGCCCAGTCGCTCATAGGCGAGCCCGCGGCTGACCCAGGCCTGCACGTTCTGCGGATCGATGGCCACGGCATTGTCGAGATCGCCGGCCGCGCTCTTGAAGTCGTTCACCGCCATGTAGCTCAGACCGCGCGCGATATAGGGTTCCGGCTTCTGGATCGACAGACCGATCGCGGTTGAGAAATCGTCGATGGCGTAACCGTGCTGGCGGCGGCTCTGATAGAGCAGCCCGCGATTGTAATAGGCCTGCGCGTCGTCGGGACGCAGCGCGACCGCCTTGTTGAAGTCGGCGAGCGCCAGCACCGGCTTGTTGTCCTGGCGGTAGACCATGCCGCGGCCGAGATAGGCGCTGGCATAATTCGGATCGATGCTCAGCGCCTTATTGTAGTCGGCGAGCGCCAGGTCGAACTTGCCGGTCTCGCGGTAGGTGAGTCCGCGATTGGCGTAAGCCTGCGCATAATTGGGATCGATGGCGATGGCCTTGTCGAAGTCGGCCTGCGCCTCCGCATAGCGGCCGGACTGCCCGAACACCGAGCCGCGCATATTGTAGGCTTGTGGATCGCTCGGATTGCGCTGCACGACCGCCGTAAGCGACGCGATATTGGCCGGCGAACTCGCGTAGAGCACGTCCTCGCTCTCCGGCGCCCCGGTCGAGGCCATATTCATCGCGGTCGAGCAGGCGGCCAGCGCGAGGCCCAGCGCGATCAGAAGCGGGGCCGTCGCTAGCGTCCTGCGGGCGCGACGTTGGTCAGGCTGCATGGTTGGGCGGTCCCACTGTTACGCGATCATTACGCGATCTTGCGACCCTCAATCAGCCCGCGAATGCGGCGAAGGTGCGACGGCGGCCGCGATCGGCCGAGAGCAATAGCGCGGACGAGCCGGTCTGCGCCACAGCGGCATGTTTATGGCGGCGCCGGCCGCCCATGCAAGGCTTCCGAGCCGGATACAATCGATATAACCGGTGATTGTATTATTCTTGTCTCAGTTGTAGCATTGCCGATTGTTTCCACGTGTTGCTATATTGTTTCCGCCGTTGACCCATGTGGCACGGGGGAACGCCAGTTGCCCGCTCTGGAGCAGCAAGACCGGCATTGGGGAATTCGAGCCTTGGAGTTCGTCGACGCGGTCGACACGGCCCGTTCGCCTGATGCCGTCACCAATCTGTTCAGGAACGCGATCGCGCAGGCCGGCTTTAGCGCCTATGTGATGTGCGGGCTGCCCGACAGCCAGACCGAATTCCGCAACCGCATCATCGCCAATGGCTGGCCGCAAGAATGGGCCGCGCTTTACGTGAGCGAAAACCTGGCGGAGCACGATCCGGTTGAGCGCCACTGTCTGCGCACGGTCGAGCCGTTCGACTGGAGCGCGGCGCCCTATGATGTCGAGCGCGAAGTGCAGGCGCGCGACGTGATGCGGCGGGCGAGCGATTTCCGCATGGCGGAAGGCTACTGCGTGCCGATCCACTATGGCGACGGATCTGGCGCCGCGGTAAGCATCGCCGGCGAGCGCCCCGACTTCGGCCGCGGCGTGCGCGCGGCCATGCATCTGATGGCGCTCTATGCGCACCACGCCATGCGCGGCCTGCTGCGGCCGACGGCGCCGCGCCGCGAGCAGGTATTGACCGAGCGTGAACGCGAAGTGGTGCGCTGGGCCGCGGCTGGCAAGACCGATTGGGAAATCAGCATCATCCTGCACATTAGCCGGCGCACCGTGCACGCGCATATGCAAAATGCCGCGCACAAGCTCAACGCGGTCAACCGCGTGTCGACCATCGTGCGCGCGCTGCGCACCGGCGAGATCGCGCTTTAGCTCTCATCTTGTCGCGCCATCGACAGCACGCTGCCTGAGCACGGCGTGCGCCCCGATTCCTTGTTGCGATTCAAGGCGGAAATGCGTGTCCGCCGTATATTGTCTCTAGTGACAATACCGCCGCCACTGGCGCTGCGGCCATCGTCGATCCCTCGGAATAACCGGATGGGACCGCACGATGACCGAGCTGCACGTCGTTTCGCAAGCCAATCGCCATCTCTATGAAGACGTGCTGGAAGACTACTTCCGCCTGCGTCACCAGATTTATGTCGAAGAGCGCGGCTGGACCGAGCTCGCGCGGCCGGACGGGCGCGAGATCGATCAGTTCGACACGCCCGACACCGTTTATCTGATGGCGATGGAGGGCGAACGCGTCGTCGGTTCGCACCGCCTGGTGCCGACCACGCGTCCCACCTTGATGAGCCACGTGTTTCCGCAGCTCGCGCTGCGCGGTCTCGTGCACAGTCCCTATGTCTACGAATTGTCGCGCGTCTTCGTCGTGCGCGACCGTCGCGGCGATCAGGCCCAGCCGCGCGTGGAGTCGGTGATCATGGCCGGCACCATGGAGTTCGCCCTGCTCGAGGGCATGACGCAATTCACCATCGTCATGGAGACCTGGTGGGTGCCGCGTTTCCAGGAGATCGGCTGGAATCCGCGCCCGCTCGGCGTGCCGGTCGACATCAACGGCATGAATTGCGTCGGCGTCACCATCAACGTGACCGAGGAGGCCTGGCGCGAGACCTGCCGCATGCGCGCGGTCGATCGGCCGGTGCTCGCCTATCGCGGGCTCGAGCAGCCGGCCCTGGGCCTGCTGGAACCCGCGCTGCGGCGCGCCGGCTGAACGTCAGTGGCTCGAAGCGGGAGAGAGGGCGGAATGGCTGTGCGAACCGTCGCCGAGCGCCAACGTGATCGCGCGAATCTTCGCGCACAGTTTGTCGGCGGTTTCGCTGTCGCCGCCGGCCTGGCTCGCATCGAGCACGAATTTGAGCAGGAAGGCGACCGCGAGCGGGACGGCCGCCAGAAGCTCGAGATCGGTGCTGCCCGCGCGACTGGCCGTGATCATCTCCGAGAAGGCCGAGCGGGTGGCGGAGCGGCCGATGGTCAGCGCCAGATCCACAAAGCCGTCCAGCTCGCTGGCAGGCGCTGTCCCCAGCTCATCGTGCAGGGCCTGCAGGCGATCGACCAGAGAACTATCCATTGCACCGCGCTCCTCGCGCAGACAGGGGCACGGCCATGACCGAGCCGTCCAAACCAAAACCCGGCGCGCCCGTTGCGAATAACGACACCGAGCGCGTCCTCCTGCGGTTCGCCGCAATCGCCATCGACGTCCGCGGCATGCTCTCTCCGCTCGAAGTCAGCAAGGTTTCGGCGCTAGACCGGGCATTGCTGGCAATCGATGCCTTGTTCCGCGACGGCCGGCAAGAAGTCCAACCGTCGCATTCGGAGATCGATCCGCCGCCGTGACGCGGCATGGTTCGACGATGTCGAACCGTAGATGGCAATGGATTATGGCAGCGGTACGAGGGCTGTCCAGCGCGCAATCCTACCGTGCGAGAATTCGCAGCCCATACGGCAGGTTACATTGCGGCAATGGAAATTGCGCTCTTCGCAATGCGATCGTCGGTCGTGACGCGCCGGCCTGAAGGGAGGGGCCGGTAGCCCGTTGCCGACCTGCCCAAAAGCATAAGCGCGGGCGAACGCAGCCCGCGCCAGCGAACGATTTCAAACGTATCGGGCCTTGGCGGCCGCTTCAGCCGAAGCGCCGTGCGCCGCCGCCACTGCGGCCCGCACCACCGGCTCCGGGACCACCCGCGCCGGGAACCACGCGCGGCTTCATCGGCAGGAGGCCTTCGCGCTGCATCTTCTTGCGCGCCAGCTTGCGAGCCCGGCGGATCGCTTCCGCCTTTTCCCGCGCCTTCTTTTCCGACGGTTTTTCGTAATGGCCGCGAAGCTTCATTTCGCGGAAAATGCCCTCGCGCTGCATCTTCTTCTTGAGCGCCTTCAGGGCCTGGTCGACGTTGTTGTCGCGAACGAGTACTTGCACGCTTGCTCCTTCGTTGTTGCGCGGACGGGTTCGTCTCAAAAAGCCCTGCTAATGGCGGGACGCTTTCGAGTCGGGCGGACTTAGCAGAATTGGGCAATGGAGTCCATCGCGAGCCCAAAATTCCGCGAAAAACCGCGCTCGACATGGGCTGTCGCAGCGTCGATTTCAAGCCGCCCGGCCACCCGAGGCGCCGAGCGTCCGCTCGAACAGGGCGGCGACCCAGTCGTTGACGGTGGCGTCGAGCACCAGGTGCACCCGGTCGGTCGCCCCCGGATTGGCGACGCTGTGCGGGTCAGACAGCCGCAAATACCAGGTGGAGCCCGCCGGCATGGGGCAGCGCAGGCCATTGAGCCGGAAATCGACCGCTTCATTGGTGACGACCGGGATATGGATGCGCACCATGCCGTCCTCGAACGACAGGTCGTGGTCGCGGTGCTCCTTGATGCGGGAACCGGGGGTCAGCCGCAGCAGCCGCACCGCCTGCAATGGGCAGGCGAAGGAATTGAGCACGGCGCGGAAATAGGGCGCTACGGCAAGGTAAGGCGTATCCACGAAATCGCTGCAGCCAGGGTCGGAATAGATCATCTGGATGGGGTGCTGCGCGCCCGCCGGCGCCCTCAGGGCAATGGCGCTCCAGTCGCCCTCGTAATTCTGGGTCACGAAATGAGCGGTCCAGCCTACCGCCGAAAGATTGGCCAGATCGGCGGCCAGGCGCCCGGGATCGAAATCGAGCGGCAGGCGCAGGCGGTCGGGGAAGCGGGCAGCGGCGGGCATTGCAACCTCCATAGGTTGCGGCAACCCTAGCGCGAAAAGACCCGCGTCACATACCTCATTTTAGGGTTCAATCTAGTTAGACTGGCGCGTCAGCACGACATGCGTGGCATGAGGTGTCGACACGTGCTCACTGCGTTGAAAGCCGAGCTTGGGCAGATCGATCCCGGCGAACAGATTTTCGCCGACGCCGAGGAAGACCGGCGAGACCGCGAGATGGATCTCATCGACGAGGCCCGCTTGCAGGTACTGGCGCAGCGTCGACACGCCGCCGCCGAGCCGCACGTCGCGGCCGTTCGCGGCTTTCATCGCGCGTTCCAGCGCCGCATGAATGCCGTCGGTAACGAAGTGAAAAGTCGTCCCGCCCTCCATCGCGAGCGGCGCGCGCGGGTAATGCGTGAGGACGAAGACCTCGCAGTGATAGGGCGGGTTGTCGCCCCACCATCCCTTCCAATTGTCGTCCGGCCAGTCGCCACGGATCGGCCCGAACATATTGCGGCCGAGGATCCACGCGCCGACGTTCTCAAAACCGCGCGCGGCGAATTCGTCGTCGACGCCAGTCGAACCACCATCCCGGCCGAACATCTTCCTGAACGTGCGGGTGCCGAAGGCCCATTCATGCAGCGTCATGCCGCCGACGCCGAGTGGATTCTCGAGGCTTTGCGCCGGTCCGGCGCCGTAGCCGTCGAGCGAAACCGAAAAGGAGCGGATCGTCAGCCTCGACATCGGTACGCCCTCCATTTGATTGCATTGCAGGCGGCCTATGAAACAGCGTGGCGAAACGAAAGAAATAGTGGAAATGCATGCCGCGCGTCGCGCGGTCATTTCCCCGGCCATACCCGCGTCACATGCCCCATTTTCCGGCGCGGGCTCGGCTTGCCTTTGCCGTAGACGTGGATGGCGGCGCCGGGCACGGCCAGCCAGCGCCCGTAATCCTCGACCTCGTCGCCGATCAGATTGATCATCTCGACCTTGCGGCCGAGCCGTATCGGCTTCGCCAGCGGCCAGCCCGCGACCGCGCGAATGTGCTGCTCGAACTGTGAGACAGTCGCGCCGTCGATGGTCCAGTGGCCGGAATTATGCACACGCGGGGCGATCTCGTTGACCAGCACATGCTGCGCGCCCTTGGCACGCACCACAAACATCTCAACGCCCATCACGCCGACATAGTCGAAGGCATTGACGATGCGGGTGGCCACCCGGCGCGCCTCGGCGGCAAGCGCGGGCGAAGCCTTCGCCGGCACGCGCGAGATGTGCAGGATGTGATCGCGGTGCTCGTTCTCGGTCACCTCGAAGCATTGCACCTCGCCGTCGGTGCCGCGCGCGGCGATGACCGAGACCTCGCGCTCGAACTTGATGAAGCCTTCGAGGATGCAGGGCACTTCGTGCAAGCCATGCCAAGCCGCGTTGGCCTCTTCGGCCTTCATGATCTTGGCCTGGCCCTTGCCGTCATAGCCGAGCCGGCGCGTCTTCAGCACCGCCGGCACGCCGACTTTCTCGATGGCGTCGGCAAGCTGGCTCGCGCTGTGCACGGCCGCGTAGGGCGCGGTGGCGATTTTCAAGGCGCTGATGAAGTTCTTTTCTTCCAGCCGGTCCTGCGTGATCTCGAGCACTTTCGGATCGGGCAGCACGGGCTTGCGCGTGCTCAGGAACGCGGCGGTGTGCGCCGGCACGTTCTCGAATTCGTAGGTGATGACGTCGACCGCGTCGGCGAACCCGGCCAGCGCGTCCTCGTCCTCGTAGCCGGCGCAGGTATGGGCGTGCACGACCTCGAAGGCGCAGGAGTCCTTCTCCGGTGCATAGACATGGCAACGCAGGCCGAGCGGCGCGGCCGCCAGCGCGAGCATGCGGGCGAGCTGTCCGCCGCCGAGGATTCCGATGGTTGCGCCGGTTTTCAGCACGTCGCGCACGCCCATCCGTTCGTCCCCGCGAAAGCGGAGACCCAGCGCCGACTCGCATTCGGAACCGCCGCGCTGGATTCCCGCTTACGCGGGAAGGAGCGCAGTGTGTGGCCCAGCATAGCCATCAATCCTTCGGGCGCTTGGCCACGGCCTTGGTCTGGCGCGCGCGCCACTGGTCGAGCCGCTTGGCAATCCTGTCGTCCGACAATGCCAGCACGGCGGCGGCGAGCAGCGCCGCATTGATCGCGCCCGGCTTGCCGATCGCCAGCGTGCCGACCGGGATGCCGCCCGGCATCTGCAGGATCGAGAGCAGCGAATCCTTGCCTTCCAGCGCGTGCGTGTTCATCGGCACGCCGAACACCGGCAGTGGCGTCATGGCGGCCGTCATGCCCGGCAGGTGCGCGGCCCCGCCGGCCCCCGCGATGATGACCTTGAAGCCGGCCGCGCGCGCGCCCTCGGCGAATTCATAGAGCCGTTTCGGCGTGCGGTGCGCGGAGACGATGCGCGTCTCGTAGCCGATCTTGAGCGCGTCGAGGGTTTCGGCGGCGTGCGTCATCGTGGCCCAGTCGGACTGGCTGCCCATGATGATCGCGACCGGCTTTTTGGTCATTTTTGCTCCCAGTTCCGCTCGCACCCCAGGCGAAAGGAAGCGGCGGATTATAGGTTGAGACCCTCCGCTGGCAAGGCGAAAACCGGTATTCTACAGCGCCAAGGGGCAGATTCGGGAAGGGATTGGACGTGGCCGCAGATCATATCGCTGCGGGGCCGGAGGGCCCCGCATACCAGCCGGCTACTCTGTTGCGGGCCGAGATCGAACGGCTGAAGGCCGACCTGTCGCAGGCGCGACGGACCATCGCCGAATTGGAGGCGCGTGCCGATGTCGACCCGCTGCTTGAATTGCTCAACCGGCGCGGTTTCGAGCGCGAGCTGCAGCGCTCGCTCGCCTATATGCGGCGCTACGGCATGCCGGCCGCGCTGATGTTCATCGACCTCGATGGTTTCAAGGCGATCAACGACAAGTTTGGCCATGCGGCCGGCGATGCGCTGCTCAAGGCCGTGGCGCGGGAACTGACCGCGCATGTGCGCGCCTCCGACGTGGCGGCGCGGCTCGGCGGCGACGAGTTCGGTGTGCTGATGTGGAACGTGGATGGGCCGCGGGCGGCGGCGCGCGCACGCGACCTGGAAAATCTGATCGAGCAATTGATCGTGCTGTATCAGGGCACGCCGTTGTCGGTCGGTGCCAGCGTCGGCATGGTACCGCTGACCGCCGATGCGACGCCGGCGCGCCTCATCGACGCCGCCGACCAGGCGATGTATGCGCGCAAGAAGGAGCGGCGGGGCTGATCGCCACGCGGCATGGTAGGTCTCATGCTGTCGTTCCCGCGAAAGCGGGCGCCCATACGCCGTGTGCTCTCGCTAGCGCAGCGATTATGGAATCCCGGCCCTCGCTTACGTTCAGCCGGAACGACCGCAGCTACGCAATAATGTCCGGCGTGAGCTGGTCTTCGATGCGGCGGATCTTGTCGCGCAGTACCAGTTTTCGCTTCTTCAGCCGCTGCACCTGGATGAGGTCGGAACCCGGCGATAAGGCGAGCGCGGCGATGGCGGCGTCGAGGTCGCGATGCTCCTGCTGCAGGCGCGCCAGCTGCTCCCGCAACGTCCGTTCTTCCTCGTCAGTCATTGCCACTAGTGTCCCGATTCCGAAGTTCGCAATATTTTGCGGCGCGTTGGGAAGCGAACTTCGGAATCGAAGGACACTAGCAAAACTAACATCCTCGTGTCGTGTGGTTCAGAAATTCGCTTGACTGACCCGCGGCGAGAATAACGCGAATTTCTGAACCACGACACTGGCGTGCTTGAGGGCAGGTGCGGCGTCTCGCCAAATCCGCGGCAATTATCACGTTTTCCACAAGCCTGTTCAAGACTCCGGAAACCGTCGTCATTGCAATGGCTTTGCGACCTGCCGCCGGGCGGCGGTCGATGCGCTTTACCGTCGCACTTGTAACAGGTTTATGATAGCCTAAATTCGCTAAGGAGCCACTGATTGAGGAGACATAGTGCATGTCGATGCAATCGCACCTTGCGGAATTGGTCAAAAAGCACCAGGCGCTCGAAACGGAAATCACGGATTGCCTGGCCCACCCCGCGGTCGATGACCTTAGAATCGTGGAACTCAAGCGTCGTAAATTGCAGGTGAAAGAGGAGATCGAGCGCTTGCGCGTCAACGGTCTCGCCAGCGTGCACTAAAAGCCGCCGCTCTTCGCCGCGTTTTTGCCTGTGCGATGACCGCCTTGGGCGGTCAGAGGCGTGGTTTTTCCAATTTGAATATTGCTGGTGCCGGCAACGTGTGCAACGCCGCCGGCAGGGACGCTATTTTCGTGCCGCCGGCGCATTGCGCATGGTGATCTCCAATTGCATAATGCGGTACGAGGCGGGATCAAGCGGCCGGCGAACGGCCCAAAAGTGCCTGTCCGTCCGAGGGGGGATTCCATGTTGCCATTCATCGCCATTTTCGGCCGCGCGCTGGCGCTCGCCGTCGGCTTGTCGCTCGCCGCGCTGGGTGGTGCGGCCGCTGCCGACTATCCGAGCCGCAACATCACGCTGGTGGTGCCCTATCCGCCCGGCGGCGGGGTCGATGCCATGGCGCGCGTGGTCGCCGCCAAGCTGACCGACGCGCTCAAGCAGCAGGTCGTGGTCGACAACCGCGGCGGCGCCGGCGGCACCATCGGCACCAGGCTGGTCGCGCGCGCCGCCCCCGACGGCTACACCCTGCTGCTCGGCCATACCGGCACGATCGGGATCAATCCCAGCCTTTACGTCAAGCTCGGCATGGACCCGCGCAAGGACTTCGCGCCAATCGGGCTGGTCGCTTCAATGCCGGTGGCGCTGCTCGCCAATCCGGAATTTCCGGCCAAGACCGTGGCGGACGTGATCGCCATCGCAAAGAAACGGCCAGGTAAGATCAATATCGGAACTTCCGCCGTCGGCACCGGCGGCTACATGTCGGCCGAACTGTTCAAGGCGGAAGCCGGTATCGAGGTTGCGATCATTCCCTACAAGGGCACGGCGCCGGTGATGAACGACCTGCTCGGCGGTCATGTGCCGATCGCCTTCGGCGTGCTGCCGCCGGCGCTCGGCAATCTTCAGGCCGGCAAGCTGCGCGCCATCGCTGTCGCCAGCAAGAAGCGCTTTTCGCTATTGCCCGACGTGCCGACGTTCGACGAGACCGGCATGCCGGGCTTCGAGGCGGTGCTGCATTACGGTCTGCTGGCGCCGGCCGGTACGCCGAAGCCGATCGTCGACCGGCTGAGCGCCGAATTGCGCAAGCTCGTTGCCGATCCCGAAGTGCAGAAGCGCATCCACCTGGAGGGTGGCGATCCGCTCACCTCGACGCCGGAAGAATACGCCGTCGACATCGACCATGAAGAAACGAAATGGGGCAACCTGGTGCACAAGCTCGGCCTGAAGGTGGAATAGGGCACCCCTTCACACCCCTTGGCGCCGGTCCGCCGCCTTGCGGCCACATTGATTTGGTTCTCTAATGAGCGCCCAAGATCCGTCGAGGTCACCCCATCGAGGTCACGATGATGCTCTCCCCGCAGTATCGCCGCGCGTTGGTCCTGGTCGCCGCGTTCGGACTGGCCGTGATGGCCGCCGGCGTTGCGCGTGCCTTTACCGTCGAGGACAAAGGCGGCAGTGGGTCAGGCCAGGGTTTCACCGATCTCGATATACCGAAGGCGTCCAGCGCGGGTGCGCCCGACTCGCGCTTCAAGAGCAAGGACGGCATGACGAGCTATAAGACCGACTTCGGCACGGTCCAATTCGGCTCGCAGCCGTCGTTCAACCAGCGCTACAATCCCAATTCGCTGTTCGATCCCTTCGCGCGCGACGGCCGCTGAGCGCGCCGCCTTACGGCTTCCGATTGAAAAAGGCCGCGAACGCGGCGTGCGCCTCGGGCGATGCGAGCCGCCCTTTGAAGAGCGCGGCTTCTTCATCGATACGGGCGATGATTTCCTCGACCGAGCCGCGCATCAGCCGGCGCGTGATCGCGATGCCTTCCGCCGGCAGCGCGGCGATCGCGCGCGCGGCCGCGAGCGCGGCTTGCTCAAGCTCCGCCGCCGGCACGACCGCATTGACGATGCCGGCCTGCATGGCCTCGCCGGCCGACAGCGGCTTGCCCATCACCAGCAGCGAAAACGCGCGTGCGTGACCCATGAGCCGCGGCGCGAGCAGACTAGAACCCGCTTCAGGGACGAGGCCGAGCGATACGAATGGCGTCGACAGCCGCGCGTCGTCGGCCGCGAATACCTGATCGCAGTGCAGCAGCATGGTGGTGCCGACGCCGACCGCCACGCCCGATACCGCCGCCACCAGCGGCTTGTCGTTGCGCGCCAGCGCATGCAGGAAACGCAGGATCGGCGCGCCTAAGCCGCCGCCCTGCGCCATGGCGACGAAATCGTTGAGGTCGTTGCCGGCGCAGAAGGCGCCCGGTGCGCCCGCGATCATGAGGCAGCGGACCGCCCCATTTGCCTGCGCCTTCTCGATCGCCTCCGCCATCGCATCGTACATCGCGAGCGTGAGCGCGTTTTTCTTTTCCGGCCGGTTCATCCGGATGGTGCGGATTGGGCCGTCGTCGGTGATCAGGATGGGGAGCATGGGTTCTCTCTTGTCATCAACGGGCCGGCGCGCAGCGCCGAGACCCGGTGATCCCGATCAGCATGGCACGGTCGTGCCCGCCTAAGCGAGGTGGCCGGGACAAGCCCGGCCATGACGAGCATAGGTGGCTCACATCTCCTTCGCCATCTCCCTCAGCTTGAACTTCTGAATCTTCCCTGTGCTGGTCTTCGGAATCTCCGCGAACACCACGTGGCGCGGGACCTTGTAGCCGGCGAGGTGCTTCTTGCACCATTGCGTGAGCTCTTCCGCCGTCGCGGTCGTGCCGGGCTTCAGTTCGATGAAAGCGCAAGGCGTCTCGCCCCATTTCTCGTCCGGCTTGGCCACGACCGCGACTGCCATCACCGCAGGATGC
>DASZQT010000131.1:0-22607 GCA_035549515.1 Pseudolabrys sp.
GTTGTTGGCGTGGATGCCGCCGACATGGCCGGCGGCGAGGAACACGGCGTCCGGCCGCTGCTCCATGAGCCAGCGCTCGGTCGCCGACTGGTCGGTGAGATCGAGGCTCTGGCGCGGCGCCGTGAGGATATCGCAGCCCTCGCCCGCCAGCCGCCGCATAATGGCCGAGCCCGCCATGCCGCGATGACCGGCGACATAGACGCGCTTGCCTTTCAGGTCGTAGAGCAGCGGCGCGGGGGTAGATTTGATCATGTCCATTTCGGTATCTCACATTCGCGGTCGGCTGCACACAAGCACTCTCACATCAGCGGCACGCACTCGCCACTCGTCATGCCCGCGCTTGTCGCGGGCATCCACGTCTTAAAAAATCGTGCAAAGTCAAAGACGTGGATGGCCGGGACAAGTCCGGCCATGACGGTGCGGCGATTCACACGGCCAGCCCCAGGCGCGCTAGTTGAGGCCCAGCCGCTCGTGCTTCTCCTCGGGGATGGCGACCGTGTTCCAGGCGGCCTGCGGCAAGGCCTTTGCCTCGCGCAGCCGGTCGGCGGCATACATGCGGTAGCGCGCCCCGGTGAAAATCGCGCCCACCGCGGCTGCGTTGTCCTTGCCGATCTCGCAGATGAAGATCGGCCGCACCTCATGGAGCAGCCTACTCTGGCCACCGAGCACTTCCAGCTCGGCGCCCTCGACGTCGATCTTGATCAGGTCCGGGCGCGGCCAGCGCTCAAGCAGCCAATCGAGATTAAAGGTCGGCACCACTTGGCGCTCGCCGACGCCGCCCATCTCGCCATGACCGTATTCGGAGAGCGCATTCGAGGCGCGCGAGCGCCGCGCGATCGAAAAAGAGCGAAAACCGACATCGCCGGCGACCGCCGCCGGAATCACGGTGATGGGGGCGACCGCGTCACGCTGCAGCGCGCTGGTGCGGCGCAGGAGCTGGACCAGCCACGCATCGGGCTCGAAAGCGAACACGCTGCCGCGCGCCCCGGCGCGCACCGCGCCCGCCAGCGTGAACAGCCCGACATTGGCGCCGACATCCCACAACACGTCGCCCGGCTTCACCAGCAGGTTGGCGCATTGCAAAAGCATGGGATCGATCGCCGCCATCGACTTGAACAAATAGGCGAGCCCGGCGGCGCCTGGACTGACATAGAGCGGCGCGCCGGCGAAATCGGCCGGCAGGCGGCGCCGGAATACCGCCCCGCGCGTCACCCTTTCCAAGAATCGCCGCAAGGGGGCGGTCATGGCCCTGACAACACCTCGCCATTGAAAACGAATCACCGCGGCCCGATTCTCACGGCTGCTCCAGAGTGCCGCCGCCGCGCCGCTCGATCAAGACATCGCCCAACGCCAAGACATCCATTTGCGTGCGAAGGAAACAGTCGAGCGCTTCCTTGGGCTGGCACACCACCGGCTCGTTTTCGTTGAACGAGGTATTGAGCAGCATCGGCACGCCGGTCGCCTGGCGGAAGGTGTCGATCAGCCGGTAGTAGCGCGGATTGGTCCCCTCGGTGACGGTCTGCAACCGTCCGGAGCCGTCGACGTGAGTGACGGCGGGGATCTGGGCGCGCTTGTCTTCGCGGATTTGAAACACCTGCATCATGAAGGGGACGGCGTCGTTCTCTTCGAACCAGTCGTCGACATAGCGGTCGAGCACCGAGGGCGCGAAGGGACGGAACGACTCGCGCCGCTTGATCTTGGAATTGAGAATCGCCTTCATGTCGGCGCGGCGCGGATCGCCCAATATCGAGCGGTTGCCGAGCGCGCGCGGACCCCATTCCATGCGGCCCTGAAACCAGCCGATCACCTTGCCGTCGGCGATGGCCTCCACCGTGCGGCGGCACAGCTCGGCTTCATCGGCAATCGTCATCGCCGTGCAGCCGGCGGCCGCGATCTCGTCCTTGTGCGCGGCGAGCAAATCCGCGATCTCGGCATCGCTGGCGGCCGGACCCCAATAGGCGTGATCCATGACGAACGAACGCGCGCCGCTCTGCGCGTGCCAGACCGCGAAGGCCGCACCGATGGCGCCGCCGGCATCGCCGGCCGCGGATTGCACATAGACGCGCTTGAACGGCGTCTGCCGCCGCACCTTGCCATTGGCGACCGAATTCATGGCGCAGCCGCCGGCGAGCGCGAGATCGGTGAGACCGTAGCGGCGCTGCAAGGTGCCGATGAGATGGAAGAAGGCTTCCTCGTACATCGCCTGCGCCGAGCGCGCGATATCGCGCGCCCGGTCGTCGAGCGGCGCGGATGGATCGCGCCGGGGACCGAGCAATTCGATCAGCTTGGGCGTGAACAGGTCGGCAAAGGCCGGCGCGCCACCCTGCCATTGGAACGAGATCTGTTCGCGGTGATGACGAAAGTAGGAAAGATCGAGCGCGTAGGAGCCATCCTTTTGCAGATGCACGATCTCGCGCATCTGCGCCAGGAATTTGGGCGCACCATAGGGCGCCAGACCCATCACCTTGTATTCGTCGCCGTAATGCGGAAAGCCGAGATACTGCGTGATCGCCTGATAGAAAATGCCGAGCGAATGCGGGAAGAACACCCGTCCGTCGATTGCGATATCCGCGCCGTGGCCGACGCCCCAGGCACCCGATGCGAAGTCGCCGAAGCCGTCGACCGACACCACCACCGCGTCCTGAAACGGCGAGACGTGAAAGGCCGAAGACAGATGCGCGAGATGATGTTCGATATTGTGCAGCGAGCCGGAAAAGCGCTGACCGGGGAATTGCTCGGCCAAAAGATCGGGCACGCTGGCGCGCGCGCGACGGTTCTTCAGGCGCGCAAGAACCAGCGCGGGATCGGGGCGACGCGCCAGCAGATACAGGAGCTTGCGGGCGAAATGCGCATTGCTGTCCTGATTGAGCGCGACGTGGTCGATATCGGCCAGCGTAACGCCGGCTTCCTTCAGGCAATAGGCGATGGCCTGCGCCGGAAAACCGGCCCAATGCTTGAGCCGGCAGAAGCGCTCTTCCTCGGCGGCCGCGATCAGTTTGCCGTCCTCGATGAGCGCGGCGGCGGCGTCGCCGTGGAAGGCATTGAGACCCAGAACGATCATAGATAGCCGCGTTGTTCGTTCATTTTATGAAGATGCCATGAAGCGCAGAGACTACCGAGCGCTCTATCGTTATGACCATCCCGAGCGCTTCCAATTGCTACGAACGTGACACCGCCCTGATCGATGGCAACGTCGCTCGCCGCAACCAATCGCCAAGGACTCGATCGGCACAATATGCAAGCGCGAACAATATTGCGAGCGCGATCAGGAATCCGAACGGTGATCTCGCGCGATGCCACTGTATGAGCAGTGGGAAGTGAAAGACATATAGGCCATAGGAGATCGATGCGGCAAAGGCGGCTGCCGAGCGGAACGGTAGCACAAGCTCCGCAAGCTGGCGCCCGAATGGTCCGAAAAGGACCACGAGCATTAGTGCGGCGGCGGCGAAGTGGCGTAAAGGAAGCGCCGGGTATAGGCCGATGCCGGAATAACCTACGACAACAATGCCAACCGCTGCCATCGCACATAGCGCAACGAGCCAAAAAAAAGCCGATGCCATGTCAAGAATATTGCGTCCTTTCGTCAAATAGCTGTTTGCGGCCATGGCACCGGCCCACCAAACGAGAAAGTATGAAGCGACCAATAGCCAATGGTTAGGCGCGACCACAAATACCGAATAGGCGCCGCAACATATTGCGCCGATAACGTTTGTGGTTTGGGTGGGGGCACGCTTCCAGCAGCCGAGGACCAGCGGAAAGCAGACGTAAAAGAATACTTCGTAGGAAAGGGACCATAGCGGATCGTTGTCGAGATAGGGCGTGACGATGACAGCGGGCTTGAGACTTGGGATATCCTGCATCGCAAACAATGTCCCGAAGAGATCGCGCCAGCTAAACCCTGTGACAAATCGGTGGTCGTCTATCGCTATCACGGTGGGCAGGATCATCGCTAAAAGCACTGCCGGGTAGATACGTCGAAGTCGGCGTAAATAGTAGCCGCCGACCATTGTTGCGCGATCGCGCTCATTTGCGAAGATAACGAACCCGCTGAGCAAGAAAAATGCAATGACCGCTTCTTGGCCGAATCGAAAAGGCAGCGCAATCGCCAGGGGGAGATGCAAACCGAGGAGCACGTGATAAACTAATACATAAAGCGCAGCGGCGGCCCGCGCGGCATCCAATGCGCTCGTAAGTCGTGGGCCCAGGCCAACGCCTTTGCCATCAGGGATCGATGCGGTCGCGCTCGCTTTCATCGGTGCCTCAGAAGCGCCCGGCGGGCTTCAAGAATTCCGGCTAAAAATCGATTGTTCCGCTTCGGTCAGCTTGGCGTCGACCAATAGCCGGTACCAGAAGCCCTGCATGAAGTGAAAGACGAAGCCCGGCTTGCCGTCGAGAAAGCCGAGCAGGATGAAGTAGCGGTAAGCCCAATAGAGGAACGCGCGCAGGTAGCGCGGCGCTCTTCCGTAGATCTGGTCCTTGAGGAAACGCTTGCGCGCGACCGTCTCGCCGGCGCGCGTGGCATCGGCGCCGCCGGCGGCGGAGCGCAGCGCGGCCACTTCCTTGTCGGCATAACGGTTGTGCTTGTCGATGAAGAATCCGAGGCCCTTCTGGTTCTCATCAATGAAATCATATTCGAGACTGGCGATGCGCCCTTGCGCGATCAGCATGTGCTCGTCCATGTCGCGGTCTTCGCAGCGCGCCGCGCCGCGCCGCCAGATGCGCAACAGCCAGAGCGGGTAATAACCGCCATGCTTTATCCAGCGGCCCCAGAAATAGACGCGTCGCTTCAGCATCAACCCGCTGACATCGGGAGGCAGCATGGGCAGCTTCTCGCGCAGCTCGACGATGAGCGCGTCGGTGAGGCGCTCGTCGGCATCGAGCCGCATCACCCAGTCAGTGGTGAGCGGCAGATTGTCGAGCGCCCAGTTCAATTGCCGCGCATGGGTGACGAACTCGTGCGCGACCACGGTGCAGCCGGCCGCCTGCGCGATCTCGACGGTGCGGTCGTTGCTGCCGGAATCGACGATGAAGACGGCGGCGCCGAGCTTCTTCAGGCTGCGTAGCGCGACCGGCAGGTTGGCCTCTTCGTCCTTGGTCAGGATGACGACCGAGAGCGAGGGGCGCCCCGCTGCCACATCGCGCGCGCTATGGCCGGTGTTCAGTTCCATCGCCCTGCCCGCAGACGCTGCCACCAGCCGAGATAGTCCCAATCGCCGGCGACGATGGCTTTGAAATCGTCCAACGTATAGCCGCGGTCGATATTGATGCGCGGAATCGCCAGCGGGTCGCTCATGTCGGAATAAGGCGCGTGGATGCCGGCGACGGCGTGGCTATATCCGTCTTGCGCCACGAGTTGCCGCAGATGGGCATTGTGGCGGCCCCAGGTATAGGAAAAAACTGGCGAGCATGCACCGAGCCTTGCCGCGATGGCTTGGCGCGAAGCCGACAGTTCATGGCGCACGCGTTCGTCGTCTTGTACGGTGAGATCGAGATGACCGACGCCGTGCGAGCCGATCGTCCAGCCCGCCGCCGCCAGGTCGCCCACCTCGCGCCACAGCAGAAAGCGCTCGTCCGGATAGTGCCCCTGCGCGGCGCTCGAGGCTTTGCGCACGGTTTCTGCGATCCAGCCAGTGTTCAGGAAGGCTGCGGCGCGCGCGCCAACCCCGCGCAGGACCGGCAGCGCCTCGGAATGAAGACTGACATAACCGTCGTCGAACGTGATCGCGACCTGCAACGGCGCCGCGCCCTCGCGCCGCAGCATGACGTCGAGCGGCAGGATGTCGGCACAAGAAGCGAGCCATTCCATCTGCGCGCGAAAGCCTTCGCACGTCACTGCCAGCGCGCTGCCACCGATCGCATGGTAGAGCAGCAAGACTCGCCTCGTCTGCGCGTGCGGGCGCAGCCGCATCGCCGTCGCCAGCGCCCGTTTGATCGCAATCTTCGACGATACGTGCAAGACGAACCGAAACCCGACGGCTTCAGGAGGCCGCGCTGCCGCGCCAGCCGGGCGCGCCCGGCGGCATCGCGAGCTGCGCACGCCGCGCGCTGGCGACGCGGGCGCGTGCCTCACGCCGGCTCGCCTCGATCTGCTTGACCAGGCCCGCGCCGACGCCCACAAAGGCCCAGAACGCCGCCGACTGGATCGAGCCGGGCGCCGTCCACCAGGCTTCGAAGACCGACTGCACCGTCAAGCCCATGGCGACGCCGCCGACGATGGCGATCAATATTTTGAGCTCGCCTTTTGCGTGGCCGAACGCGCGGAAAAAGCGCCGGAAAATGGCGACGAGCAGGATCGCATAAAGCGCGAGCCCAACGAGGCCGGTCTCTTCCCACACCGCCAACTGGGCATTGCCCTTCTCGCGGCCATAGGTTTGCGCCGTGAGGCCGACATCGAAGTTTAATTGGCCCGCGGTGACGCCGTAGCCAACGCCGACATAGCCGCCTTGCAACGCCGCCCGATACGACTCTTCCCACGGCTGGTAGCGCGAGAAAAAGACGCCTTCCTTTTCGGTGCTGCCCTTCAGGACGTAGTGCTCGTAAAGATGCTGCTGGACCTGCGGCACCACCAGGATCACCGCGAGGATGCCGAACACGCCGGTCGTGATGATCGCGATCTTCTTGTTCGCCGTCAAAGCCATCAGCGCGGAAAAGACCGTCACCGCCGCGCACAGCATGGAAGCGCGCGAGCCGGACCGCATCAGCATGAGGCACAGCGCGGCGCCGAGCACGAGCGACAGAAAACGCATCGCCCCCGAGCCCCCGCGATAGAAAGCGCGGTAGGCGAAGTAGATCGCGAACGGCAGGGAAATCGCGAGCAAGGTCCCCAGGAAGTTCGGATTGCCGGCCAGGCCGCCATAGACGAATTCGTTGACGTCGCGAACGTCCTGCGGTTCGGCAACGCCGCCGATGCCGGCGGCAAGAGCGAGCAGCACCACCGGCAGCAGAAAATGCAGCGTCTCGGTCGTTGCATACCGGCTGCTCCAATAGGAACCCCCGGCCACCAGAGCCATGCTCGAGAGCGCCAGCGCCGCGGCTTTTAGAAGCGACAGGTCGGGCACCTCCGACCACACGGTGGTGGAAAGACACCACATTAGATAGATCACCAGCGGCAGGCTGAAGCCGTATTTGAAGGTTTGCAGAATTCGTCCCTTCGGCACCAGCGACGCGATCAGCAGCGCCAGGAAGATCCAGCGGCTGGTGGTCGTGAACAGGGTGTTGAAATGACGCACGCCGACGGCGCAGAAAGCCAGAACGGCGAGCGGAAAAAAGCCGACCTGCAGCCAGCGGAAGCGGGCGCGGGCGCGCGCGGTGCGTGACGCCGGTTTGTCGATTCTGAAACTCGTCATACCCGAAAGAGGCTCGCTCCCCGGCTGACCCGAGGCCCGCGGGGCCCTGTGGCTGCCGTCCCGGCCGGAAGAATACAACGAATCGGGCCCGTCATCCAACGCGCATCAGGGCTTACGGGCCACCACGACCATGTCCTTGGCGAGCGCCGGAATGCGCCCGACGCGGCCGATGTCGATATCGGTAAAGCCGGCGTCACGCAGCAATTCGGTGATGAGTCCCGGCGTGAACATGCTGACATAGTTCGCCTTCGAGGCCACCGAATGATGCGCGGTCAATTTCCCGAGCAACGCCAGCACCAGGATCTTCAGATAGCCGTAATAGGGCGTGGCGAGCACCAGCACGCCGCCGGGCTTGAGGCTGTCGAATATCTTCTTGAGCTCGGCGGCCGGATCGAAGCAATGCGCGATCACCTCGATACAGAGCGCGACGTCGTAGGGCCCGAGGCGGGCGATATTCTCGGCCGACAGATCGTTCGAGAACACGATGTCCGGAAAGGCCTGGCGCGCCACCGCTACGCCGCTTACGGAAATGTCGACGCCGACCGGCGCGAATCCCTTGCGCTTCAGCGCGGCCGAGAGCGATCCATTGCCGCAGCCGAAATCGAGCGCGCGCGCCCCCGGCGGCCATTGCCGGCCGGCGATGATCGCGTCCAGCCGCGCGCGCAAATAGGAATGCGATTGCGGCGGCGTGACGTTATTCCACTCATAGACCTGCCCGTCCGCCACCGTCATGTCGCGCTTTTGCCTCCGCCGAGCCTACGCCGCCCGCCGCAATTCCCGCGCGATCGTCCCGGCGGCGCGCAGCGCGAGCGCCAGCAAGGTGAAGGATGGATTGGCGCTGCCGCCCGACGGGAAGGTCGAGGTGCTGACCACATAGAGATTACCGACATTAAACGTCCTGAGCTCGGCATCCACAACCCCCCGCGTCCTGCTCGATGCCATGCGGGTGGAGCCGCCCGGGTGATAAATACCGCCGCTGCCAAACATCTGCGCGCGCGATTCGTCGAGGGAGATAGGTTCCGCCGCGGCGATGCCGGCAAAGCTCCGATTCCAATAGTCGATCAGCGCGCGCTGCACCTGGGCAAAGGCGTCGTAGTCCTGCGGCCGGATGCGCCAGTCGATCTGCGCGAGCGGGCTGCCGGCGGCGTCGACCCGATTCTTCGACAGCGTTATCCGGTTGTCGGCGTGCGGCATCTGCTCGATCACCAGATTGAGCTTGAGCTCGGAGGAATGCGGCGGATAGACGCGGCCATAGGCGATGCGCCACCACACTGCGTTGGCCAGCCAGTCGAGATGGCCAAACAACGGCGCGACCGCCGCCCAACGCGGCAGCTCTCCGCGCTGGATGGCGCGATAGATCTGGCGCAGCGCGACATAGCCGTCTTCGTCGTCGGCCCAGGCCGCCATATGCGCGAAGCCGCCGGGCAAATCGAGGCTGGTCCGCAGCGACGGCGACGGCTCCAGCCGGTAGTCGCGCATGCCGCTCCAGCCAAGTTGAAGGCCGAACTGCTTGATCAGCGCCCTTTGATTGCGCGGCGTGATGGTGGCCGCGAAGGCGGACAGGTGATCGAAGAAATAGCGTCCCAGCACATCGTCGGGCGCGAAAATGCGCCCTTCGTGCTGGGCATCGAGCAGCAGCAGCAGGCGCGTGCTCTCGATTGCGCCGGCGGCAAACACAAAATAGGGCGCTTCGACCGCAAGCCGCGCGCCGGAAGGACTGACGGCGGTCGCCCGCGTCAGCCGGCCGGCTTCGCTAAGCGCGAACTGCGTGGCGGTGGCGTTCAGCCAGATCTCGAGTTGCGGCTTCGAAAGGTCGCCGCGGAAAATGTGCGCGACATTGCGGTTGCGGAAAGTCGGCCATTTGGCGCTACGCGGCAGGAAGCTGTCTTCCACCTGCACCGCCAGCGCCGGGCGATCGATCTCGTAGGGGCCCACCGGCAGGCCGAACAGCCGCTCGACCTTGCGCATCGGCTCGTCGAGATCGGCTAGAGTGATTGGCCATTCGATGTCCCAGCCCTGCGGATGCAGAGCGAAATCGGTTGAACGGAACGGAAGCATGGCACCGCCCCATCGCGTCGAGGTGCCGCCGAGACAGCGAAACCGCCCCTCCTCGGCACCACGATAGAGCGCGTCGCTGCAAACGACTTCATTGAGCGGATGGCGCTCGTCGAGCTGCGTCATTCCGCCGCTCTCGAGCACCACGACCCGGCAACCGCGCCGGCTCAAATCCGAGGCAATGGCAAGTCCTGCCAGGCCGGCGCCTACCACGACGGTATCGGCGGAAACGGTCTGGTTCGTCCCATTCGCTTGCGAAAGATCGCGTATCATTGCACGCGATTTACCGAACGCTCGAACCGCACCGACGCCCCCGCCGACGAAAACCCGCTCGGGGCATCATGCGATACGCGGCACCGCATCACAATTAACGTCACATAAAATGCCGACGATAACCGTTACGACTCAAGTCATGTGGGCTCCTACCGTGAGCGCCAGCTCCGTGGCATAGGCTTCCGAGACGCCGAAATGGGTGGGCAGGTATATGGTGCTTTTCGCCAGCCGGTCGACATTGGCCGAGTGGCCCGGCAGGCGATCGAATTTCGGATGCCGGTGCACGTTCGGGTAAAGGCTCTTGCCCACATCGAGGCCGGCCAACATCAGATCGCGGCAGAGCACGTCGCGGCGTTGCTCCGTGACGTTCAGCGGGAAATTGACGAAACAGGCGCCGGCGAAAGCCGCTTCATCCGGCCTCGGCCCAACCATATGTTCGCCCAACGTCCGCGCATAAACGCGTGCGATCGCACGACGATGCGCCAGCCATTTGTCGACCTTGGCGAGTTTGCCGTTCCATTCGGCGAAGGCCGCCAGCGCCGGGCGCGAGGTGAGCGTCGGCGTCAGGCGCTCGGTCTCGAGGCGCGTGTTTTCCAGGCTCTGCGCGAAACCCGATTTCTGCGCCCGCCGCGCCAGCAGCGGAAACACCACGCGATCGAACAGCGGCGGACTGCTGGCGAGGTCGTATTGCAGGCAGGCCTTGGCCGGCTTCCAATAGTCGGCGATCGCTAGCCGCGGCCAGGGCGCCATTTCCCTCTGCAAGAATTGGGCGACGGCCTCGTTGCGGGTGGCGACCATGCCGCCCCAGAAAAAGTTCAACGTCTTGAACGACGACATGCTGAACACGCTGGCATCGGTCAGCGTGCCGAGTGGGTGGCCACCGATCGAACCGCCGAAGGCGATGGCGCAATCGTCGAACAGGTAGACGCCGCGCGCCCGGCACAGATCCTGGATATCGGTAAGGCGCGGCTCGTTGACGTGGTGATGGGTCACCATGACGCAGGCGGTGTCGCCATCGATGAGCCGTTCGAGGCCCGCGATATCGCAGGCCGTGCTGGCGGGCTCGAAATCGAAGAAGACCGGCTCGCCGCCGGCCAGTAGCACCATGGTCACCACGTCGGGGATCGTGTAGGGCGACAGCAGCACCTTGCGCCGGCCGCCCCACACGGCGAATTTGACCAACAGGTAAATGCCGCTGCGCGCGCGCCCGAACGGCACGATGTGCGTATCGGCACCGAAGCGCGCACGCATTGCGGCGCGGAAGCGCGCCTCGTCCTCCTCGCACCCACCGGTCAGCAGCCGCAGATAGGAGATCGGCGCGATGCGCTGCTTGGCCACCGCCCGAAACCGGTTCAGCCTTGTCCTGGTCACGCCGAAGCTCCCGCCGGCGCGCCTTCGCTATCGGCGGCGCGCCGAAACATGAAGACATGGACATTGCCAAGGCTGGCATCATAGGCCAGGAGCGCAAGACCGTTGCGGCGGCCCCAGCCAATCACTTCTTCGCGGCTATGGAAGCTCGCCGCCGGCGTCATGAAGTAATCGTAGAAGAAATTGCGCGCGCCGCGCAGCGTGCGCTTGCCGCGCGATTTGACGAGATGCGCGAGATAATAGAGTGGAAACACAGTGGCATAAACGAGGATGCGTCCGGGCCACGACCGCTCCAGCCAGCGCAACGGCCGGCCGAGATAGGTATAGAGATAATAGTAGTAGCGCTGCCGGTTATAGACCCCGAGATAAAAGGCGCCGCCGGGCTTGAGCACCCGCACGTTCTCACTAAAGGCGCGATAAGGATTCGGTGTGTGATGGATGACGCCATCCGACACCACGATGTCGAAGCTCGCATCGGCGAAGGGGAGCGACAGGTTGCTCGCCTGCACGTAGCGCGCTCGCGGCGCGCGCGACCGCGCCAGCATCAGACTGTTGCGCGAGAGGTCGAGCGCAGTGACATCGCCGAATTTCTGCACCAGGTACATGGTGCCGCGGCCGGGGCCGCAGCCGAATTCGCCGACCCTCATCTGCGGCAGCGCGAACTCATCGATGAAGCGGAGGAACGGACGCGGCTGCAGCGCCACGATACTGGCTTCGTCCTCCGGCGTCATGAACTCGAACGGATATGCGTCGTAATGCGCCTCCGTCCGTTGCTGCAGCGACGACCCGCCCATGTCAGACACGCCTGCCGTCGGCGGCTTCGGTGAGCGCCGCGAAGGTTTTGCGGGCGGCGTCGCGCCAGGCGAAGTCGCGCGACCGCTTGAGGCTGGCGCGCGCGCGTTTGTTGCGCTCGGCTTCGTCGCCGCACAGGCCGCTGAGCACATGCGCCAAGGCTTCCGGATCGAGCGGCGGGAAGGTCTTCCCGGCGGGCAGCACGATCTCGCGGTTTTCCGGCGTGTCCGCGATCACGACGCAAATGCCGCGCGCCATGGCCTCAACCATTGGCATGCCGAAGGATTCGCACAGCGAGGGAAAGGCGAACACGTCGAGGCTGTCATAGATCGCCGCGATCCCGCCGCCCGATAGTTCGCCATGATTTTCGATCAGGCGCGCGATGCCGATGCGCTCGGCCTGCTTGAGCGTGGCGACGGCGCTCGCCTCGGTCGGATCGAGCGTGAGCACCAATCGGACATCGAGGCCGCGGTCGGCCATGATCTTCACGGCGTGGAACAGCGTGATGAAATTCTTCTGCACCCCGGATTTGGCGACATAACCGATACGGAAGGGCCCCGGCGCGCGCGCCCGCGGCAGCACATCGTCGGCGCGCTGCTCGACCCAGCCTGGCCCATGCGGAATGACGCGGATGCGCTCGCGTGCAACTCGCGTCGAAGCCGCGATGGCGTCGGCGAGCGCGGCCGTCTGCACCGTGAGCACCGTGGCGGCCTCCACCGAGCGGTGCACCCAGCGCCGCCGCAACGGCCAGGTCAGCCGTTCGCCGCGCCCGACGCCCGGCGCGCACATCAGGCGGTCGAACACCGGAGAGAAATGGCCGGCGTGCTGTTCGAGCAGCAAGGTCGGAATGCCGAGCCGCCGCAGCGGCAAATAGTTGGTAAGCGAGAACAACACGTCGGCCGACCAGTGATGCGCCGCCGCCGGCAGCGCGAACTCGTACCATTTGGCGACGGACAGCGGCCCCTGGCCGACCGCGACCGGCAAGAGGTCGAGCGTGCCGAGCGCGCGCAACTCATCGCAGATCGTTTCGGGGGCCGCCACGCAGAGCTCGAGCTCGCGATGCTCCGCCAGCAGCCCGGCCATCAGCTTAAGCAGCACAACGCGCGGTCCACCTTCCCGGATCGAAGCGGCATTGACAAAGACTCTCACCGGCGGCGCCCGCTCTTATCTGCGGTCATGCGGGGATTCCCATCTGGCGCGGCAGGTCGTTATAGAGCGCGGCCAGGCGTTCCGCATGGTGCGCCCAAGTGAGTTCCTGCATGACATGCCGCTGCCCGGCCGAAGCGACCCGCTGCAATGTGGCGCGATCTCGCGCCAGCCGCAGGAGGCAGTCGGCAAGCGCTTCGACATTCTGCGGAGGGATCAGAAAGCCGGTCTCGCCGTCGCGGATGAAGGCGGACGGCCCCTGCCCTTCGACGCCGATCGCCAACAGCCCGGCCGCCATGGCTTCGAGATAGGCCACGCCGAACGCCTCGCGATAGGATGGCAGCACGAACACGTCGCCTTGCGTCAGGAAAGCGTAGATCTCGGCATGCGCGCAGGCGCCGGAAAAGCGCACCCTGTCATTGAGGCCAAGCTCGGCGGCAAGCGCCTCTAGCGCCGGCCGCTCGGCGCCGTCGCCGACAATGGTGAAGGTAAAATCGTCGAGGCCGCGCGCGCGCGCATTCGCCAGAGCTTGCAGCGCGATGTCGATGCCCTTGCCGGGGTGCAGATTGGCCACGGCGACAAAGCGCAGTGTCCGCTCACTGCCGGCGGCGCGGCGCGGCGAAAGCTGGGGCGGCGTGAAGCCATTCGGCACGACCGTGAAATTATCCGTGTTCTGCACGAGCGCGGCGAAAGGCCGCTCCAGCGGCTTGCCGACCAGCACGACGCGATCGGCCGCGCGCAGCGCCGTGGCGAGCCGCTCGCGCCGATAGGCCGAGCCGAAATAGCGCGGCGCGGTGTTGATCCCGTGCACCGTCACCACCACCGAAACGCCGAGTGCCTTGCCGACCGCGACCGCCACCGGCGCCTCACCTTCAGTGTGGGCATGAATGACCGTCGGCTTGAAAGAGCGTCCCAAGTCCATGAGCACGCGCCTAACCGCCGCATCGTGCAGCCAGGCGGAAAGCCGCGGCAGCCGGCTCCCCGGTACGCTGAGATAATGCGCCAGCCTGACCTCGGCGAATTGCGGAAAGGCGGCAGCGTCGAAATGCCCGCTTAGCGAGCGATAGCGCGCCTGTCCAAGCCGCGTGCGCAACAAAGGCCGCACCACGAGCACGGCCACCGACACACCCGCGCGCGCCAGCGCATTCGCCGAATCGTAGATGAAGTTGCCGTCGCGATCCCCCGGCCGATTGGGAAACCAGGGCGCCAGCACCAGCGCGCGCGTCATGCCAGCAGGCAGCTCTTGAAGGTTTCGAGATCGGCGCGCGTCAGCTCGGGATAATTCCCGCAATAGAAGCCGCAGGCATGGATGAACTCGGTATTCGGGACGGGGAAGTCTGTCGCGACATATTTGCGATAGAACGGCTGCACCTGCATGTTGCCGGCAATCACCGGGCGGATCTCGATGCCGGATTCGGCGAAGGCGGCGGTGTATTTGAGGAACAGCTCGCGGCTCTTGCAGATGAACGGCATGCAGAACGGCGAGACGCGGCTGAGATGCCCGTGCTCGATGGCGATGAAGTCGGGATGACCGACAATGATCTTCTCGATCTCACGGAAATTGCGCTGGCGCGCGCCGATGTTCTCTTCGAGCAACGCCAACTGTTGCAGGCCGAGAAAGCCGGTGATCTCGGTCGGCCGCATGTTGAAGCCGAGATCGTAGAACGTGTATTTGGCATAAAGCTCGGAATTGACATCATGCGCCTTGCGCAGGCGCACCTGCTCGGTCGCCGGCAGATTTCGGTCCCAGCCATTGGCGCGCGCGATGCGCAGCATGGTGGCGAGCTCGCCATCCTCGGTCACCAGCATGCCGCCCTCGATCGTGGACATGTGATGCGCAACGAAGAAGGAGAACGTCGCCGCCAGCCCGAAATTGCCGGTCTTGCCGCCGGCGAGTTCGGTGCCGAGCGACTCGCAATTGTCCTCGATCAGCAGAATGCCGCGCTCGTCGCAGACGCGGCGGATTTCGTCGAGGTCGCCGGCGAATCCGAGCACGTTGGTGATGAAAAAGGCCTGCACATCGACCTGCTCGAGCCGCTCCAGCAATAGGCGCGCCGACGAATTCATGGTCGCGACTTCGCAGTCGATCGGCACCGGCTCCAACCCCATCTGGATGATCGGCATCACATTGGTCGACCAGGTGAGCGCGGTGAAGGCGACCTTGTCGCCATCCTTGAGCCGGCCGAGATTTTTCAACGCTTGCAGCAGTAGGAGATTGGCGCTGCCGCCGCTGTTGACGAGCACCGCGTGCCGGCACTGCTGCGCCTCGGCGAACGCCTCCTCGAAGCGCTGGCACAGCTCGCCCATCGAGAGCTTGCCGGCGGTGCGGATGAAAGCCGCCAGCGCCTCCTTAGTCTCCTGCTCGCGCACGAAGGCGTTCTTCATCAACGGAATCATTCAGGTCACCGTTTCGCGGCTGGCGTGGCGGGTCTGCGGCGTTGCGGCGGCCGGCAAAGCAAGCGCATCGAGCAGGGTCCGGAAGCGATGCGCCCAGGTCTGCGATGCAAGCGCGCGGCGATGGCCGGCATCGGCGATGGCACGGCGCTCCGCGCCATGCGCGAGATAGTAGTGGATCTTGTCGATCAGTTCGTCGACCGTGCGCCAGGTTTCGATTTCCTTGCCGACCGCGAAGAACTCGCGATGCTCCGGCATGTCCTCGACCAGATAGAAGCCGCCGGCGAGCGGCACTTCGAAATCGCGCACCTTGACCTGCTGGCGTCCGGGTGCGCCGGCGCGCGGGCTTTCCAGCCGCGTGATGCCGATATTGATCGCGGAATTGCGAAACAGCGCGGCGAGCGCGCCGTCCGGCACGAAGCCCTGCTTCACGGCTGCGCTCAATTGATCGGTGCCGCTTTGCCCGACCGCGGGGCGCGCGCCGAAGGTCGGCAGACGGCGCGCGATCGAACGCGCGAGCGGGGCCAGCCCGTCACCGCGCAGGCGCGTCCAGCCGTAGTGATAAAGATCGGACAGCGATTTTTCCCAGTTCGGCGATCCCTCGATCGAATGCGCCGCGTCATCCCAGCCGCGTCCATAGACCGCGAGCGGTATGCCGGCGCGCTCGAGCGCGGCCAGCACCGCGACGCGATAGGGGATCGGCGTGCCGACGAAAGTGACGGGCGCGGCGGGCGTGAAGGTCGAGGCGTCTTCGGCGGCGGTCGGCGGCAAGCCGGCGAACGGAAAATAGAACACCTTGGCGCCGTGGCGCGCGAGATTGTCCATGTTCTCGTGCTGGCCGCATAGCATCAGCGTGAAATAGCGCGCGGTACGCGTGTGCCGATGCCACTGCGAATTGACGTCGACGCCGTAGTTCACCATCGGCACGCCGAGCCGCGACAACTCGCGCGCGGTGTCGACGGTGAGGAAGTCGTCCGACACATAGCAGAAGATAAGATCGAGCCCCTCGGCGGCGAGCCGCCGAGCCCGTTCGAGCAGATCGCGATTCTTCTGTAGGCGCTCTGCGCGCCGCCCTCGGCCGTAGAATTCGCCGAGATAAGGACCATACGAGCACGGCACGACCTCGTGGCCCATCGCCGTCAGCGTGCCGACGATGTGGCGCTCGATCCAGCTCGGCGATTCGAGGACGGTGAGGATGCGCATCGCGCTCAATTCGGGAGGGAAAGAACCTGTCGCCAGGCCGACAGTGTATTGCTCGCCTGGTTGGCGAGGGTCCAGCCGCTAATGATCTGCCGCGCGGCATCGGCCATGCGCTGGCGCAGCGCGGCGTCGCCGCACAGCTTTTCCATTGCCTCCGCGAGCAACTTCGGCGCGGAAGCCGGAACGATCAAGCCACTGACACCCGGCCGCACGAGATCGCGCGCGCAGCCGACGCAATCGGTGACGACCACCGGCAGACCGGCCGCCATGGCTTCGTTGACGACGAGGCCCCAGGGTTCGAAGCGCGACGGCAGCACGAACATATCGGCGGCGCCATAGGCTTCCCACACCGCTTCACCCGCCAAGCGGCCAAGGTAATGCACCGCATGCGTCCGTGCCGCCAATGCCATCACGCGCTCGCGCAAGGAACCGTCGCCGGCGATGAGCAGCTTTGCCGACGGTATCTGCCGCGACAGCGCGGTGAACGCATCGATGAGATCGTCGATGCCTTTGTGCGGCTCGAGCCGCCCGACATAGAGGATCGCGAGGTCCTCATCCGCCAGCCCCATGCTTGAGCGGACGGCAGTACGTCGCGATGCCATTTTGGCGGTGAATTCTTGAATAGCCGCGACATCGACCGTGAGCTGCGCGATGCGGATGCGCGATGGCGCCGCGCCGAACGAGCGCACATAGTCGGCCTGCGGCGTTCCGGCCGGCGTGAACATCTTCGGGATACGAAACAACACCCCATAAACCGCGCGCTTGATGTACCGCTTCCAGGCCGGCTCGCCGCGCGGTGCCGGCGTATCTGACTGCACCGTCACAGGAACGCGGCGCGCCGCGTACAGCATCGTGCGCCACAGCAGCGGATGGCCCCAACCGGCGAGATGCACGAGCGCGTAGCGGCGGGACGCGATGCGGCGCTTGATCTCGGCCAGCGCGAGACGTTGTGAGCGCGGCAGCACCACATCGCCCTCATCGATGCGCGTGCCCCAATCCTGGCTTAGCTGGGTCGCCGCGTAGAGCACATCGATCCGTCCCGGCCAAACTTTCCGCGCGGCCGCGACGAAGGCGACGATATAGGGCGCGGGCTCAAGGAAGAGCATCAGCACGGCGGGCGCGGCGCCCTCGCCCGTCGTCGCGCGCTCAGCGCTCGGTGCCATGCCAGCGTCGAACCGCGCGTTCAACGGTCAGGCCGTGGCCATGGACGTGGATGACGCCGATGCCCCCGCGCGGCGCACCACCTGCATCGGCAAATCGACCGGCTGCAAGTCGGCCAGATCGAGCGTCCAGACGCTGCCGCCGTCGGCGCTTTCTTCCACGCGCTGGAAGCCGAGCTTGGCATAATGATCGCGCACCAGCGCATTGCGCGCGGTCGGGATATAGCGCCCACGCAGCATGGTAGCGCCCGCTTGGCGCGCGTGACGCGCGATCTCGTGCAGCACCGCCTCTTCCACCCGGCGGCCGAGCACGCGGCAGCTCATGAGCCAGGTGTCGATCTCCCAAGCCTCGCCGTCGGCGCGGCAGACCACGACGCAGATCATGCCGTTATCGCCGAACTTGTCGCTCAGACGCACCTGCAGCGTGAACACACCGGGCGCGCCCTCGAGCGCGGCGACGCCGGTGGCCGTGTAGCGACGCGTGGTGAGATTGAACTGGTTCGACTTGACGATGAGCTGCGCGATGCGTTCGCGCCCGATCGCATCGAATGGTGCAAATGTGATGGTCATGTCGAGCGAGCGATGGAAGGCGTCGAGATCGCCGGACTGCTGGATCAGCACCGAGCGTGCGGCATTGGCCTGGTAGTAGTCGGCGCGCACCCGGTCTTCGTCGGAGAACGCCACCGCCTCGAAATAGCCGGACGCCATCAGGCAGCGCGCGTGCAGCGCGGGATCGGCCGGCAATTCCGGCACCGCCACCTCGGGCAGCGCTTGCCGCACCTGCTCGCGCTCGACCGGATTGTCGTCGAGCAGCACAATCGATTCGAGGCCGAGCGCAAGATTACCGGCGATGGCTTCAATGTTGGACGCCTTGTCTTGCCAGTTGATCTGGAAGACGGCGACGTGGTCCTCCTTCACCAGCATATCGGGATGCTCGCGCAAGGCACGGCGCGCGATCGCGTCGTCATTCTTCGACGACACCGCTAGCACGATGCCGCGCTCGCGCAGCTTGAGCGCGACGCGCTGAGTCTCGAGATGCGCTTCACCCACCGCCGAACCTTCGCCGATGACGATGCCTTCGAGCCCGTCGTCGCCGATCACGCCGCTCCATAGCGTGTTGTCGAGATCGAGCACCAGGCAACGGCGGCCCTTGCCGCGCAGACTCGCCAGCAGGCGCGCGACGTGGTCGGCGTAGAGCGGCAGCATGCGCAGCGAGAAGGCGAGCTTGGCCGCGTACCACAGCGTGCTGTCGTGCCAGTCGGCGAGGCCGACATTCTCGGCGAGCGCGGCGACATCAAACAGCAGATGCGGCGTGCCGCACAGCCGTTCCGCCAGCGCGCGATTGAAACCGTCGACGAGATGGCGCGCGGTCCCGGGAACGCGCAGGTCGTAACTGCCGAACAGCGCCTCCGGCGGCCGCGCCAGCGTTTCGAAGATGACGGTCGCGCCGCTATGCGCGCCAATGGCGTCGGCTATCGCCATGAGATAGCCGATCGACTGCGCGATCGCCTGCGCGGCCGCGGCGGCATCGCCGAGCGCCGCCTGCAACGGCAGGCCGCGCCAGGTCACCGCCAGCAGCACGACATCGGGCTTGGCGGTGTTGAGCGTCGACTGCGGATCGAGCGCAGCTTGCAGGCCCTGATTGAATTCGGTCTCGACGCAGTCGAGCGCGAAGCCATGACGCGCCGCGCTGCCGACCAGCGCGGGCGCGAGCAATCCGGTGGTCGCATTCGACACGATGCCGAGCCGCAGCGGCGCGAGCGGCTTCAAGTCGACGCCCGCGTCGCGTAAGCGTGCGATGGCGCGCGCGAGATCGGTGAGCTGGTTGCCATTCAACGCATGCGTGGCAAGATAACGTAGATCGTGGCCGATGCTGCCGGCGGGTGCAGCGATCAGCGCCTTCGCGCGCGCGCGGAAATCCGCCGGCGGGCGTGGCAGCCATGCGAGGTCGGTAAGCAACTGGGCCGTCATGTGCGCTGTTCGGTGCCGGGCCGCGCTTGCACGAAGACGCGGACGATTTCTTCTGCCACGTCGTCCGGCTGCTGGAAAGGCACGCGGCTGCGGGCGATTTCGAGAAAGCGCGGGTCGAACGCGCTGAGCATGGCGGTTTCGGTGAAGCCCGGGCTGACGCGGCGAACGGTCAGCCAGGGATAATCCGCTTCGATGACCGCGAGCAGACCCGCGAGTCCGTATTTGGCGATGGTGTAGGCGCCCATGCCGGACATCGCCTTACCGTCGGCGAGGCCCATGGCCTCGCTCAAGACGCCGACCACGATGCCGCGGCGATTCTTACGGAACACGTCGCGCACCAGCCGCGCCAGCAGGCGTTGCGGCCCGGCCACATTGACCTGCCACGCCAAGGCCAACTCATCGCCATCGACCTGCGCCAGCGGCGCCACGCGCGGCGGCGGCGAACCCGCCAGCACGACGCCGACGAGCGGCGCGTCCTTCAAAGCGCCGAGCGCGCCATCGATACTCGCGACGTCGGCGAGATCGAGCGCGAGTTCTGCGCCGCCGGTGGCGCGTGCGACCGTCTCGGCCGCGTCCTTGTTGCGGGCATAGCCGACGAGCGGCCGATAACCGGCCGCGGCAAGCCTTCGGCACGCCGCCGCGCCGATGCCGCCGCTCCCGCCCGACACGAGCACCGCTTGCATCTTACAGCACGCTCACCATGGCTTTGCCGCGCGCGACGGTCTTGCCGCCGGAGGTGACGGTCAGCGCCAGCACCACGCTGCGCGCGGCCTCGGATACCTGCGTGAGGCTCGCATCCAGCCGCGCCGGCTCGCCGACGATCAGCGGCGCCGCAAACTGCATTTGCAGCGAATTCCACAGTGCGTCGCGGCCGGGCAGCTCCATGCCGATCAGGCGCGATACTTTGGCAACCAAAAGCGCGCCATAGACGACGCGGCCGGAAAAGCCGCGCGCGCGCGCGAAACTTTCCTCACAATGCAGCGGATTACGGTCGCCCGACAGCGCGGCGAATGCCCGCATCTCCGCGTCATCGATGGCGAAATCGAAGCCCGCCGTCATGCCCTCGCTCAAATCGGCGAAGGTCAAGGCCGCCGCCTGGCTCACGGCAGCTTGCTCCGGATCAGGTCCACGAATTCTCCGACATTGCTCGCGGTCGCCATTTCCTGCACGGTGAAGCGCACGCCGAACTCCGCTTCGATCGAGACGATGAGACGAATGTGGTTGACGCTGTCCCAGCCCGCGATGTCCTTGGCCGTGGTCTCCGGCGTCAGCACGATGCCATCATGATCGAAAACCTCGCTGAACACCGGCGTCAGCTTCGCGTAGATCGCTTCGCTCGTCACTTATAGTCCCCGCTCTTGAATAGCACTCAGCAGCCGGTCAGGTTCATGGCTTCGCTGTAGCGGCGCGAGATCGCATCGGCGCCAACCGTGCGGCTAAGAAAGAGCGCGCCGGAGCGGCCCTTCATCGGCAAAGCGAGCGGCAGCTTGGCGCCGTCGAGCAGTTTCGCTTCAATCCGCGTCAGCAGCGCGCCGGTCCGGTAGAGAGCATAGCCCGCGAATTGCGTCCAGAACTTCGCAAGCAAGTGCGGCGCGGCGACGTCGTGCACGATGGCGCAAGGGATATGGCGGCAGCCGCAACGGCTGAACATCACGTGACAATAGCCGTCCTCGTCGGAGCCGATGGCGAGCTGGCTGACCCGGCTCTCCTTGTGATCGCGGCAGATTTGCGCACGCTGCGGCGGCAGCACGCGCGCGACCGCATCGGGATCGTCGACGAGCCGCACACGCGACGGCAGGTGGAACGGCAGCGCGACATTGGGCACCGAATAGATGTCGCGCGACAGCGGCGTGAACCCCATGCGAGTGAGGATTTCCTCGACCTCCGGGCTCGCCGACAGATTGGTGAAGGTGAAGCCCTGCTGCCGGATAAGCTCGAGCACCAGCAGCAGACCACGGCTGCGGTGCTCGTCGACGACGTACCAGCTCGTCATGTTGCAGAACTTTTCGAGCCGGCCGGCGACCATTTGATCGGAATAGATCGCGCCGAGCACGCCAACGATCTCGCCGCCGCTCATCAGCACGAAGCCGTTGTTGGGTTTGCTCGCCGCCCATGGCTGGACAAAGGCCCGCCGCCAGACATCGTGCCCGCAACGCGATTCGAATTTCGCGCGCAGGAAAGAGCAGACCGCATCGAGATCCGCGTCGCGGATCGGCTCGACCGTCAGAGCGGCGGCCATCGCCTCACCGCGCCTCGAACTCATAACCGAAGATGGCAATGTCATCGGCATAGACCGATGCCACGCGCTCGCGCAGCTCGTCGGTGTAATATTCGCCGTAATGCCGGTGCCCGCTCGAATTGGTGAATTTGAGCGTGGCATCGATGTCAAGTCGCCGGCGCACATGGTCGAAATCGGCTTCGATAGTCTCGACCCTGCCGATGAAATCCATGCGGGTGCGCAAGGATTCGTCGCAGACGAAGGAATGCTGCGGCTGGAAATGCACCCACGTCCGGATATTGTCCTCGTTCACCCAACGCCGCACGAAATCGGCGAAGTCCGCGTATTGCGGCATGTGCCGATCCGCCCACACCTTGTCTTGCCCGCCGGCGCCGCCCTTGCGCAAATAGAAATAGCTCGACACCAGCCGATCCCACGGATTGCGCACGAAGCAGAATTTGAAGTACTCGCGGAATTTGCGCGGATTGGCTTTCTCGTATTCGGTATAGGGCACATGGCGCGAGGGCGCGCCAAACAGGCTCTCGACGATGGCTGAGCCGGCCGTCTTCGGAATGTGGATGAAGATGCAGCGGTGCTCGTTGGGATAGCCTTGATAAACGCCGCGGCCGCGGAAGTCGGCGATGCGGCGGCGGATTTGCAAGAGCGAGAGGTCGGTGGTCATTG
>DASZQT010000132.1:0-15201 GCA_035549515.1 Pseudolabrys sp.
TCCGTGGTCTGCGGCTGGCAGGCCGGGACGGCGCGGCTTGGACCGCCGGAAGGGGTAACTACGCCGCATCTCCGACGCCCCCGCCCGGCCACCGCTCCCCGCCCCGCGTCTGGAGACGCTGATCAGACACCCCTCGCTACAAGGGGCGGGATGGCGGTGAATATAATCCTTGATAGGAATAATGTCAACGAGCTGGTGAGACCGCCATTGCGGGGCGCGGCGTTTAATCCCTCCCCCGCTCGCGCGGGAGGGTGGACGCGAGCGGCAGCGAGCGGCCGGGTGGGGGCAGTCGCGATGGAGAGTAAACCCCCACCCGACTCCGCGCTTCGCGCGGAGCCACCCTCCCCTTGCAGGGGAGGGATAAGCGAGATCGCGGCCCGTCAGCCCCGGATTGCGCTTCGCTCATCCGGGCTACGAGCCGTCATCCCGGCTCTGCCTTCTCATCCTTCCCCCGCTTGCGGGGGCGGGATAAGCGAGAGCGCGGCGCGTGTCCCGGAATGACGGGTGTGAGAGCGCTGTAGCCCGCATGAGCGTCAGCGAAATGCGGGATGGGCGTGGCTTTGTCGCAGTTAGGCAGCGCTGCGCGGCCCGTCAGCCCCGGATTTCGCTTCGCTTATCCGGGCTACGAGCCGTCATCCCGGCTCTGCATTCTCATCCTTCCCCCGCTTGCGGGGGCGGGATAAGCGAGAGCGCGGCGCGCGTTCAATCCACCTTCGCCTCGTCGCGATACATTACCTTGTGGCGCGTTTCGCGCACCCAGGCGTCGATGTCCTCGACACTCATGTAGTTCTTCATGTCGAAGCGATCCCAATTGAGGATCTGCGGCAGCGTCTTCTTCCAGCGCTTGTAGGGCGCTTTCGCCGGCACGCCGAACAACATGATGTCGATGATGGACAAATCCTCCGGCACGCCGAGCAAAGGCTTGAGCGCGTTCTGCGCATCGTCCTGCCCGATCGCCGTCACCCACCAGACCTGATAGCCGAGCGCGGCGGCGGCCAGATGCGCCGACATGGTCGAGGCGGCCACGCTCTGCAACAGGATGCGCTCGGCATTGGCCTGGTATTGTTTGTCCAGGTCGGACCCGTCGAGCAGCACCGGAAACGCCCGCACGAACCGGAAATCCGCCGCCACCACCACGAAGCCGGGCGCGTTCTCCAGCCCGCGATAGTTGGGCGTGGGGAATTTCATCTTGAGCTTGGCGCGCTTGCTCGCCTCGGCCACGAAATAATCGGCGATCTGCTTTTTGACCTTTGGATCGGTCACCGCGATGTAGTGCCAGGGCTGCGCATTGGCGCCCGAGGGCCCATGGCGCGCGGCTTCCAGCACCATTTCGATATGGTGACGCGGCACCTCGATGTCCGGGCGGAAGGCGCGCGTAGTGAGCCTGTTGCGCACGACATCCATGAAGGCTTCGTAGCGCGCCAGATTGGGCGTGAATTTGGTGACGTCGTCCATTGGGGTTTCCGTTCCGATGCTATTGTTTCCGGCATGATAATCGGGTTTCTTGCCCGGCGTTAAGTCCCTCCGCCTGCCTTCCACCCAAGGATAGCCCCATGCCTGCCAAGCGCCCGGCGCAACGCCTCGCCCTGATCGACGAAAACAAGATGACCGCGGCCCAAGGCCGGCTGCTCGAAGCGCTGCGCGCGGGTCCGCGCGGCAAGGCACTCAGCCCGCGCGGGCCGTTCGCGGCCTGGATGCATGCCCCGGAATTCGGCGAACTGGCGCAGGCGCTCGGGGCGCATGCCCGCTACAAGACCGCCCTGCCCCCGCGCCTGTCGGAATTCGCGATCCTGTGCACCGCGCGGCTGTGGCGGGCGCAGTACGAGTGGTTCGCCCATGCGCCCATGGCCGAAAAGGCGGGCGTCAAGCCGCAAACCATCCGCGACCTCAAGGCCGGCCGCGCGCCCAAAGCGGCGCCCAAGGACGAGCGCGCGATCTACGATTTCATCAAGGAATTATATCGCACGCGGCGCGTGAGCGAGCGCATGTATAAGCGCGTGCACGCGCTGCTCGGCGATGCCGCCATGGTCGAACTGGTGGGGATCCTCGGCTACTACGCGCTCATCTCGATGACGCTCAATGTCTTCCACATGCTGCCGCCGGAAAGCGAGAAGCTCGCCTTCGTCGAGCCGAAGTCGCGCTGAACCCCAGACGTAAGCGAGCTCCCGGCGCCGGACGCCGGGAGCCCGTCACCCCTCATTGTCGGTCAGATCAGCAGAGCCGCCGCGTCGTCACCACGACGGTGCCGTCCTTACGCCGCGTGCGCACATGCTGCACCGTGCATGAAGCATAAGCGCCACGCCAATGGTGGCGATGATGCCAATGGCGATGCGGATGTGCCACGCCGATGGTCGCGGACTCATGCACCACGACCTGCGCGGATGCCGGCAACGCACACAGCAATGTCGCGCCGATCGCGGCGCCGATAATTGACTTTTGCATATCCGTCTCCTGCGTTTCCCATATGCTTGGAGTTAACGCGCAAGAGCGGATTACGTTGCGTGCGGGGAGCAGGTTTCTGTTGAAGGAGATTGCAGCAGTCGCGATGTCGCGGCTTCACGCGCGCGCCATCGCAATCAGGCAACGCGGTCGGCGGCCGGAGCCTCATCGTCGCGCACGGTCGCCGCGGCCGGCGCCGTTTGCACGCGCGCCGGACGGTTGAGCCGCTGACGCAACAATTCGAGGAAGCGGTCTTTCGGCATCGGCGGCGCGACCAGCACGCCTTGCCCGAAGTCGCAGCCCATCACCGCGAGCGCCTGCAGGTCGGCCATGCTCTCGATGCCTTCGGCCACCGCCATGCTGCCGAAGCGATGCGCGAGATCGATGGCGGTCTGGCAGATCGCGGCATTGGTGGCGTCGGTCGCGCAATCCTTCACGAAGGTGCTGTCGACCTTCAGTTCGGCGAACGGCAGATCGCGCAGGCTGGAAAACGAGGAATAGCCGGCGCCGAAATCGTCGATGGCGATGGTGACGCCGCAGTCCTTCAGCGTCGGCGCCACCTTCTGCGCGGTGGCGATGTCGCGCACGATCTGGTCCTCGGTGACTTCAAGGATCAGGCCCGGCCAGGTGTCGACCTGCGGACGGTTCTCGGCGACCAGCTTGGCGATCGGAAGCCGCGACAGCGCGCTCGCCGGCACGTTGATCGACAAATGCAGGTTGACGCCGGCATCGGCAAAGCTCGCCCAATTGCGCAACGTCGTGATGAGCGCGTGCTCGGCAAGCTGCGCCAAGGCATCCTCATCGACGCCCGGCAGAAAACTGCCCGGCCACAACAGGCCCTGCTGTGGATGACGGATGCGCGCGAGCGCCTCGGCGCCGGCCAGGCATTTGCGCTTGAGGTCGATCTTGGGCTGGTACCAGATCTCCATCCAGTCGTTGCGCAACGCCTCGTCGACGGCAACCCGGGTCTGGGTCGCGGCGGGAGGAGCGGAAAAACGTCTGGATTCCAAATTCGGGTCGCGGGCCGTCATCCCCACACTCGACGGTTCGTGGCACTTCCGCCCGTATAACCCGGAACGTCTTAACTATTGGTATGACTGTAATTCTCGGAAAATTAATGCTTTTCGCCGGCGCCGCGCGCGAACAGCTCGGCATTCGCCACGGTGGCGCCTGCCGCCGAAATGGGCAAACGCAGCGCGCGCCGCAGCAATTTTTGAGCAGGGCGCGCCGCGCCGGCAGGGCCGGCTGCCATTTCGCCCCGCGCATGGGCGCCCGCGCATGGCACGTCGCTTGCTGGTCAGACAGGCCGGTCGGACCAGCAACAGGCGGGAGCACCTCATGCGACGTCGCGATTTCACCACCATTGCCCTCGCGGGCGCCGCCGGCGCCATCGCAGCGCCAGCGATCGTGAAGGCGGAGACCCCCTTCAACTGGAAAATGACCAGCTTCTACGGGCCCAACGCCTATTTCTATTCGACTGGCCCGGGCAGCGCGAAGGACCTCATCAAGCGCATCGAGGAGATGTCGAACGGCCGTATCAAGATCACGTTCTACGGTGCCGGCGAATTGATCCCGGCCGCCGCCGGTTTCGACGCGGTGTCGTCCGGCACGGTCGAGATGAATTACGCGAACTCGTATTTCTGGACCGGCAAGACGTTCGCCGGCCAATATTTCTGCGCGGTGCCGTTCGGGCTGAATTTCGTCGGCCTCAATGGCTGGATGTATGACGGCGGCGGGCTCGAGCTCTGGCACGAGGTCTACGACAAGTTCAATCTGGTGCCGTTCCTGTGCGGCAACACCGGCGTGCAGATGACCGGCTGGTTCCGCAAGCCGATCGAGAAGGTCGACGATCTCAAGGGCCTCAAGATGCGCATTCCGGGCCTCGCCGGCCGCGTCTATCGCGAGCTCGGCGTCGACGCCATGGTGCTGGCGCCGGGCGACATCTTCCCCGCGCTCGAGCGCGGCGTGATCGATGCCGCCGAATTCGTCGGCCCCTATCTCGACCGCCAGCTCGGCCTGCACAAGGTCGCCAAATATTACTACACGACCGGCTGGCACGAGACCGCGACCTCGAGCGAGCTCACCATCAACAAGGCGGCTTGGGCCAAGCTGCCGCCCGATCTCAAGGCCATCGTCGAGAACGCCTGCATGGCCTGCAATGCGCGCGGCGAGGCCTGGTGCCAGAAGGTGAACGCGGAAGCCATGGACGACCTGATCAAGAATCAGGGCGTGCATGCGCAGCCCCTGCCCGATCCCGTGGTCGAGGCACTGCGCACGGCTAATGCCAAGCTGCTCGAGGAGGCGGCGGCCAAGGACCCGGTCACCAAGAAAGTGCACGAATCCTATATGGGCTACATGAAGACCTATACGCAGTGGGCGAAATATTCCGAGGCGCCCTACTACGACAAGATCCTCAAGGCCTGACGTGACGGCGGCGATCAAGCTGGCGGACGGGATCGACCGGTTCATCGATCTCGTCGGCCGCACCATTGCCTGGCTCGCGCTCGCGGTCGCGCTGGTCATGGGCATCAACGTGTTCCTGCGCTACGGCTTCTCGCTCGGCTGGATCTGGGCGCAGGAACTGGAGTGGCATCTGCTGGTGCCGCTCACGCTGGTCGGCATGTCCTACGCGCTGCGCCATGGCGAGCATGTGCGGGTCGACGTGCTGTTTGCCTCGTTCAGCGAGCGCGCCAAGCAGGCGGTCGATTTCGTCTCGGCCGTGCTGGCAATGATCTTCTGCCTGCTGGTGGTCTGGCTCTCGTTCGCCTTCGTCGCGCAATCCTGGGCGATGGGCGAGGGCTCGCCCAATCCCGGCGGCATCGGCGCGCTCTATCTGATGAAGGCGATGGTCCCGCTCGGCTTCGCGCTTCTGTTCCTGCAATCGCTGGCGCAGGCCATCCAGTCGGCCGTCCGCTTCGGAGCGCTCGCCGATGAGCCTTGAACTTCTCTCCGGCCTGATGCTGGTGGCGTTTTTCGTGCTGCTGATGATCGGCATTCCGGTCGGGCTCACGCTCGCCACCACCGGCTTCGTGTTCGGCTATCTCGGCTTCGGGATGGACCTGTTCAATCTGTTGCCGCACCGCATTTTCGGCGTGGTCACCAACGCCACCTACCTCGCCATTCCTCTGTTTGTGTTCATGGGCGTGATGCTGGAGAAATCCAAGCTCGCCGAAGAACTGATGGACGTGATCGGGCTTGCCGCCGGCTCGCTGCGCGGCGGGCTCGGCATCGGCATCATCCTGGTCGGCGTCTTGATGGGCGCCACCACGGGCATCGTCGGCGCCACGGTGGTGACGCTCGGCCTGTTGACGCTGCCCGGCATGCTGCGGCGCGGCTACGACCGCGGACTTGCCTGCGGCGTGATCTGCGCCTCCGGCACGCTCGGGCAAATCATCCCGCCCAGCCTCATCCTCATTCTGCTCGCCGACATCACCAATCAGTCGGTCGGCACGCTGTTCGCCGCCGCCATGATTCCCGGCCTGCTGCTGTCGGCGATCTACATCGTCTATATCCTGATCGTGGGCGTGCTCTGGCCCAAGATGGTGCCGGCGGTGCCGAAAGAAGAGCGCGCGGCGATCTCCGGCCTGCAACTCACCGGCAAGATCCTGCGCGTGGTGGCGCCGCCCATCGGTCTGGTGGTCGCGGTGCTCGGCTCGATCATCGCCGGCATCGCGGCGCCGTCGGAAGCCGCCGCCATGGGCGCGCTCGGCTCCATCCTGGTCGCCGCCATCGGCCGCAGGCTCACCGTGCAGGTGCTGCGCGAGACCGTGCAGTCGACCACCCGCATCACGGCGATGGTGATCTTCATCCTGATCTGCGCGCAGGTCTTCTCGCTCGCCTTCCGCGGCCTGCACGGCGAGAAGCTGGTCGAGGACGCCTTCGCGCTGGTGCCGGGCGGGATCAACGGCAGCATCTGGTTCCTGATGGCGCTGATCTTCGTGCTCGGCTTCTTCATCGAGTGGATCGAAATTTCTTACATCGCGGTGCCGCTGTTCCTGCCGATCTTCATCAACGCCAATACCGACCTGGTCTGGCTCGGCACGCTGATCTGCGTGAACCTGCAAACCTCGTTCCTGACCCCGCCGTTCGGCTGGTCGCTGTTCTTCCTGCGTGGCGTGGCGCCGCCCGAGGTGACGACGCGCGATATCTATCGCGGCGTCGTCCCCTTCGTGGCCATGCAGGTGCTGGCGCTGGTGCTGGTCTTCAGCTTCCCGGGTCTGGCGACCTGGCTGCCGAAGGCGATCGGCTGGTAGCGCGGCGGGACGCTACTTCATCTGCATGCCGCCGTGGTCGTTGCTCATGCCCGGCATCGAGCTGCCGCCGCCGTGATCGGCGCCGCCGCTCATCGCGCCGATGCCCTCGACCGTGAATTGCACCGCCACCTTGCCGGCCTTCTCGAACTGCAGCGTGGCGTTGATCTTTTCGCCCTCGACCAGTTGCTTGTTGAGGCCGACGAACATGACGTGATAGCCGCCGGGCTTGAATTCGATGGTCTGGCCCGGCTTGATCTCGAGACCCTTGGTCACGGGGCGCATCTTCATCACGCCGTCCGCCATGCTCATCTCATGGATTTCGAAACGCTTGGAAGCATCGGAGGCGCCGGCGACCAGGCGATCCGACGTGGTGCCGGTATTGGTGATTTTGAGATAGCCGCCGCCGACGCTGGCGCCCTTCGGGGTGGCGCGTGCCCAGGGGTCGCCGATCTTGAGCGAGCCGGCGGTGACATCATGCGCCAGCGCGGAAGCCGACAGCAGGCAAGCGGCGACGAGCGCCGAAACGAAAGCAAGACGAGACATCGTATCAACTCCTGACGTTGCAAGCGCGCGTCACTTTGGAAAGGCGCGGCCCGCGAAAACATGGCTTGTGGGGAACGGAAAGGACGAAAACGTCAGGCGAGCGGCGGGCCGCGCGCGCGTTGCGCGCCGAAATGCGCGGAGCTCGCGGCACGATCGAACATCGGCTGTGCGAGCGCGGTCGCGACGTAAGCCAGGCGCGGCATCGCGACCGCCTGCGGCGGCACCGCCAGCACCTGCGCGCAGCAATGCATGCCGCAGCCGGCGGCGCAGGGACAGACGCTGTCCTGGTTTAGAGGGGCCGGCGCGCCATCCGTGCTGGAGGCGGAGGCGCACAAATGCGGCTCGAACGTCGCGCCAGCCGCCACCGTCAACGGCAGCAGCAGCGCCTGCAGCGCGACCACATAGGCCGCGAGCAAGGCGATCAGGCGCCGCGAATGGACGATCCGAGCCATGGCAGGGTTTTACGCTGTCCCGCCGGCCAGGTCCATGTGGTCCGCGCAGGGCCGCTCAATCGGACGCCGGATAGCGGCCGATCAGCCGGGTCTGCCGGATCAAGGCAGCGATGAATGCGGCGGTGCCGGTCGGGCGGAAGCCGCGCGCCCGGTTGCGTGCGCCGATCGCAAACAACAGCCGCTGCTGTTCGATCAGCCGACGGTAGACCTCCCCGACCGACAGCCGCGGGTCCCAGCAGTCGATGGCCTCGCCGCCGATGCCGTTGATCTCGACGATGGAGAAATTCTCGCCGCGCATCAGCTCGTCGAGGCGCTCGAAGCGCAGATCGAAACGGCCGTAATGGAATTCGCTCATGCTGCGCGCGATGGCGTCGAAGCGCGCCTCCAGCGCGGCGGTGATGTGGCGGCGGCCGTCGCGATAAAGCGCGCCGGCGCGCTGGTTGCCGATCAGCGCGATGCGCACCACCTCGCCGCGTGCCGGGATGCGATCGAGCGCGCACGGATCGATGCCGCGATGGCTCAAGTCCTTGCCGAAATGCAAAGCCTGCTTCCATTGCGCGCGCGCATCCGCACGGATCAACTCGCGCAGCGTGGCGCGCCCGTTGCCGATCACATGCGGGGCGTAGCGCAAAGTCAGCGACAGCACGCGGCCCCTGGCCTCGCCCGGCATCCGCGCATAGAGCACGGCCGCTTCGCCGACATGCGGCACGTAGCGTTGCAGCATCAGCGTGGCCTTGTCCGGAAAGCCGGCGAGATAGTCGGCAAGCTGTGTGGGCTTATCGATGCGGCGCACGCCGCGTCCGTGCCAGCCGATGTCGGGCTTGGCGATCAGCGGAAAGTCGAGCCCGGCGTATTCAAGCGCACCGCGCGCGCTTTCGAGTTCGGCCTCGGGGCTGTTCAGACCGGCCCGCCGTGTCACCAGCACGAAATCGGCGATCCAGGGCCGCGCCTGCGCGCCCAACGCTTCGAAATACGAGCTCTTGGTTTCGCCCCACATGCCGCCAGTGAAGATCGTCGGGTTGGCGGCGCTCGGCAGCGTGAGCGAGCGATGCCGCAGCCCCAGCCAGAACCAGTTGAGCACCAGCGGCAGATAGAACAACGCCGGCGGGATGCGCTCCGCCGGCGCCACCTTGCGGTCGGCGCCCGCCAGGTGCGGCATGCCGAACGAGGCCTGCGGCAGCGGCAGCGCGGCGTCTGCGCCGTTAGCCTCGCTCTCGCCAAAGGCAAACACGCGCTTGCGCACGAAATTGGTGCCGGTGATGGCGGCGAGCAGCAAGGGCCAGGCCCAGACGCCGAGATGCTCGTCGAGCGCATCGCCGAAAGTGATGACCAGATAAAGCATCAGCGGCAGGTAGAAGGCCGAGACGATCAGACTTGCGGCGCTGAAGCGGGCGAGCGAGACGCGGGTCCAGCCGCAGGCGACGAAGGCCACGAACACCACCCCCGGCACCACCCGGCAAAGCGCCACCAGCCCGAAAATATTGCGCTTGAGCGTGTCGCCGAAGCGCACGACGCGCTCGTCCACGGCATAGCGGCTGAGCCAGGGCACATGGCGCGCGGCCGCCCCGATGCCATAGAGTGCGAAATCGCTGGCGACCATGCCGCCATAGATGCTCAGGGCAACCAGGCTCACCGGCATCAGATCGTTGACGACGATATAGCCGCCGAGAACGATGGCCAGGTCCTCGTGCGCGAACGGCAGCACCAGCAGCGAGGCGATTTTCGCAAAGCCCGACAGTTCGAACGCGTGCCCCAGCACGCTTATCGATGGAAACAAGCGCGACCTCAGATCCCCCACGAAGTGCCGGCCCGCACCGCGAACCGGCCGACAGCCTTCCCACCGCCGCGGCTTGCTAAACCGCGGTCGCAACCGGCCTGCCGACCTGGATGCCCGGCGAAAGGCAGAGCCCCGTTCTTGTTGATCACCCCCGGCTCCGGGCGCCACCTTGGCGCAAGCCACCGCCATGGACAAGAAACTTCGGTATCCCGATGCCGGACCGGCCGCGATGGATTATGGATCGCGCGCGGCCTATATCGGTGTGAACGCGGGCTCAAGCCAAAGCCGATAGCGGCCGCGGCGCACGGGCACGCCAGATTGGCGCAATGAAGACCCCCACCAGTCCCCCCAGGCCCGACGACGATGGCGAGCACCGCGTCATCAGTTTTCCGCGCGGCCGACCCACCGCCGCGGCGCCGCCCAAGGAGCCCACGCCGGTTGCCGATCTCGCCAAATACGCGCGCAGCCGGGAGACGCCGGAAGACTATCGCCATCGCATGATTGTCAATGGCGCCGCCTTCCTGTTCGTGATCGCGTTGATCGGCGCCGCGATCTGGCTTGCCGACACCATGGCCGATATGCGCCGCAATCAGGATTGCGTGCTGTCGGGCCGGCGTGGCTGCACCCCGGTCGAGGTGGACCGGGACCGCCGGTAGCCTGTCCCGGCCAAGCCACTGCCGCCATTGAACTTGCGGCTCGGCTTCGGTATACGGGCTTCGACCGCTTGCCGGCGTGGGGCCGGTGTTTGGGGGGCGCGGCGCCGGCATCACGCCCTGGCGCCATTCGATTGCCAAAACCCCAAATTAATCAGAGAGTTAACGATGTCATCGACGTTTGACACGATCGCCAATATTATCGCCGAGACATGCGATATTCCGCGCGACTCCATTACGCCGGAAAGCCACGCCATTAACGATCTGGGGATCGACAGCCTGGACTTCCTCGATATCGCCTTCGCCATCGACAAGGCGTTCGGCATCAAGCTGCCGCTCGAGCAGTGGACGCAGGAAGTCAACGACGGCAAGGCGACCACGGAGCAGTATTTCGTGCTCAACAACCTCGCTGCCCGCATCGACGAGCTGGTCGCGGCCAAAGGAGCGTGAAGCCCGGGCCATGCGTCTCGAGTACTTCCAGCTGATCGACCGCATCGTCGACCTCAGTCTCGCCGACCGCAAGATCAGCACCGAGGCGACGGTTCCGACCGACAGCACCATTTTCGAGGGGCATTTCCCCGGCTATCCGCTGATGCCGGGCGTGCTGCTGATCGAGGCCATGGCGCAGACCTCAGGCTGGCTGGTGGTCGCCGCCAACCGGTTCGAGCGCATGGCATTCCTGGCCGCGGTCAAGGGCGCCAAGTTCCGCACCTTCGTGACGCCGGGCCAGGTCATGGCGGTTACCGCGCAATTGGCGCATGACGGCTCCGGCTATGCCATCACCGAGGCCAATATCGCCATCGACGGCAAGCCGGTCTGCGACGCAACGCTGACCCTGCGCGTACTCAACTTCCCGAATGAGGAAATGAAGGTGAAAATGCGCGAGACTGCGGCGCGCGTCGGCTTCCCGAGCGAGGCGCTCGTCAATGCCTGAGGCGGCGCGGGAAGCCTGGATCACCGGAATCGGCATCGTCTCCTGCCTCGGCGAAGGGGCGGAGGCCCATTGGCAGGCGCTGACGGCGGGCGCGCCAACGGCCGACACCACGAGCTTCGCGCCCTACGTGGTGCATCCGCTCGCCGACATCAATTTCGACGCCCAGATCCCCAAGAAAGGCGACCAGCGCCAGATGGAGGATTGGCAGCGCATCGGCACATATGCCGCCGGCTTGGCGCTCGATTCCGCCGGCGTGAAAGGCAAGAAGGAAATTCTCGCCAACATGGACATGATTGTCGCGGCCGGCGGCGGCGAACGCGACGTCAATGTCGATTCCGCCATCCTCTCAGGCATCGCGAACGCGCCCAATCCGGCCGCCTATCTCAACGAGCGGCTGATGAGCGATCTGCGGCCGACGCTGTTTCTGGCGCAGCTTTCGAACCTGCTCGCGGGCAATATCTCGATCGTGCACGGCGTCACCGGCTCCTCGCGCACTTTCATGGGTGAGGAAGCGGCCGGCCTCGACGCGGTGCGCATCGTGCTCTCGCGCGTCGCCGCCGGCCAAAGCGACATCGCGCTGGTGGGCGGTGCGCATAATGGCGAACGCCGGGATCTGCTGACACTCTACGAATTCGGCGGCTTCAATCTCAAGGAACACTTCGCTCCCGTCTGGGAGCGCGGCGACAAGGGCGGCTTTGCGCTCGGCTCGCTCGGCGCGTTCCTGGTGATCGAGGCGCGCGAGCACGCCGAAGCGCGCGGTGCCAAGCCGCTCGCCCGGCTGAGCGCGGTGTTCGCCGAACGCACCAATCGCAAGCCCGGCGCGGTGACGAGTGCCCTCACCAGGCTCTGGGACAAGATCAAGGACAAGGTGAAAGCCGGCCACGCCGCCATCCTGTCCGGAGCCACCGGCGCGGCGCCCGCCACCGCCGAGGAACGCGCCTTCCTCGATCAGCACGGTGATGTTGCGGTGCGCGCCACCGGTTCCTATCTCGGTCATGGGCTGGAGCCGCAGTTCCCGATGAATGTGGCGCTGGCCACCGTGGTTTTGCAGCATGGCAGCCTGTTTGCGCCCGCCGATACGTCCGGTCTGGAGCGGCCGGCGCCAGCGGACATCAGCCAGGTGGTCGTCACCAGCGTCGGGCATTGGCGCGGAGAAGGCTTGGCGCTGGTCGAACGCGTGGACTAACGGAGGGTTCGCATGGCATCCGGCACGGATAAATTCGGCCGCCCGATCGTGGTGGTGACCGGGCTCGGCGTGATCACCTCGCTCGGCGCCGGCAAAGCCGACAATTGGGCGAAGCTGACCGCCGGCCAGTCCGGCATTCGCGCCATCACCCGCTTTCCGACCGACGGCATGAAGACCCGCATCGCCGGCGCGGTCGATTTCCTGGGGGCGCAGCCCTCCTCGGCCGCGCTTGCGGAAAACATGGCGGACCTCGCGGTCGATGAAGCCATCGCGCAATCCGGCCTCGGCGTGCCCGGCGACTTTCCCGGCCCCCTCTTCCTGGCAGTGCCGCCGATCGAGATGGAATGGCCGCAGCGGCTCGAACTCGGCGCGCGTTCGCGCACCAACGACACCGTCACCTATGACGACCTGTTGCGCGTGAGCGACCAGTTCCCGGCCTATCACCGGCGTTTCCTGTTCGGCTCGGTCGCCGACTATCTGGCCGAGAAATTCGGCACCAAGGGCTCGCCGATTTCGCTCTCCACCGCCTGCGCCTCGGGCGCGAGCGCCATCCAGCTCGGCGTCGAGGCCATCCGGCGCGGCGAAACCAGTGCCGCGCTTTGCGTCGGCACCGACGGCTCGATCAATCCGGAAGCGGTGATCCGCTTCTCGCTGTTGTCCGCGCTGTCGACCAGCAACGATTCCCCGCACGGCGCGGCGCGCCCCTTCGCCAAGAACCGCGACGGCTTCGTGATGGCGGAAGGCGCCGGCGCGCTGGTGCTGGAAAGCTACGAGGCGGCGAAGGCGCGCGGCGCGACCATCCTCGGCATTGTCGAAGGCTGCGGGGAGATGACCGACGCCTTCCACCGCACCCGCTCGAGCCCGGACGGCAAGCCGATCATCGGCTGCATCGCCAGCGCGATCAAGGACGCCGGACTGACGCCCGACGACATCGATTATGTCAACGCGCACGGCACCTCGACGCCCGAGAACGACAAGATGGAATATCTCGGCTGCTCGACCGTGTTCGGCGAGCGCATGAAGACCATGCCGATCTCTTCCAACAAATCGATGATCGGCCATACCTTGTCGGCGGCCGGCGCGGTCGAGGCGGTGTTCTCGATCCTCACCTTGCAGAACCAGCGCATGCCGCCCACGATCAATTACGAGGTGCCGGACCCCGGCATTCCGCTCGACGTGGTGCCGAACAAGGCGCGCGACGCCAAGCTCGCGCATGTCATCTCGAATTCCTTCGGCTTCGGCGGACAGAACGTCTCGCTGGTGATGGGGCTCGAGCCCGCCTGAACGGCGGGGCTCGTCATTTAATCCATGCGCGCTCTACAGCTCATCGGCGACCGCAAGCTCGAACTCGCCGAGGTGCCGGACCCGCCCGCGCCCGGCGCCGGCGAGGTGCAGATCCGCATCAAGGCGGTCGGGCTCAATCACCTCGATCTCTGGGGCTTCCGCGGCATGGCTTTCGCCAAGCGCAAGCTGCCGCTCACGGTGGGCGCGGAAGCGTCGGGCGAAATCGCCGCTATCGGCGCGGGCGTGACCGCGCTCAAGCCGGGCGACAAAGTGGTGATGTACGGCGCCATGACCTGCGGCCATTGCGCCGCCTGCCGCGAGGGCCGCGACAATCTGTGCGAGAATGTCGGCGGCATCATGGGCTTCCACATCGACGGCTTCGCGCGCGACCTGATCAACCTGCCGGCCCGGCTGGTGGTGCCGGTGCCGGACGGCGTTTCCTTGCGCGACGCCGCCTGCGCGCCGATCGCCTTCGGCACCACCGAGCACATGCTGTTCGACAATGCCAAGCTCAAGCCGGGCGAGACCGTGCTGGTGCACGCCGCCGGCTCCGGCATCGGCTCGGTCGCCATCAAGATGGCGAAAGCTCTTCAGTGCACGGTGATCACCACCGTCGGCGACGATGCCAAGGCCGAGAAAGCCAAGGCGCTCGGCGCCGATCACGTCATCAATTACAAGACCGATCGCTTCGAGGGCGTCACCCGCAAGCTCACCGCCAAGAAGGGCGTCGACGTCGTGTTCGAGCATGTCGGCGGCGAAGGCTTTAACGCCTCCCTGCTCTGCCTGAAGCGCGGCGGAAGGCTGGTCACCTGCGGCTCGACCGCGGGCCCGACCGTGACCATCAACCTGATGCAGTTGTTCCAGCAGCAGTACAAGATCTTCGGCTCATTCGGCTGCCGCATCCAGAACATCCGCGACAGCCTGTCCAAGATGGCGGCCGGCATGAGCGCGATCATCGATACCGAGGTGGCGCTGGCCGATCTCGAGCGCGGTCTCGCGCGCCTGGAAAGCCGGCAGGTGTTCGGCAAGGTGATTGTTAATTTTTAGGGCGTTGTTGTTTTGAGTGAAATCGCCCAGATCACCGCTCATTCCCGCGAAAGCGGGAATCCAGTTCTGTTTTTGGGCAAAGACTGGGTCCCCGCTTCCGCGGGGACGAACGGAAATAGGGACGACCTATCGAAGTCCACTCTAGCCAGGCCGAGGCGATGCCTATGATCCGTCATCCCAAGGTGACGGGAAAAGCGCCATGAGCAAATTCAAACGCCGGCTGCGGCGCGGCGCCAAGCGCGCGAGCGATGCCGTCGTCGGCGCGACCGCCATCGGCGTCTTGAAGGCGCTGCGCGCCCTCGATCCCAACGGCACCGCGAATGCCGCCGGCTGGCTCACGCGCAGCATCGGTCCGCTGCTGCCGGAGCATCGGATCGGGCGCGCCAATCTCAAGGCCGCCTTTCCGGAAAAGTCACCCGAGGAAATCGAAACGATCCTGCGCGGCGTGTGGGACAATCTCGGCCGCGTCGGCGCCGAATTCGCCCAGCTCGACCGGCTGTGGGATTTCGACCCCGCGCAACCCGAACGCAAAGGGCGCATCGAGCTCAGCAGCGACAACATCAAGCGCTTCGAGCAACTGCTCTATGACGGCAAGCCGGCGCTCATCTTCGCCGCGCATCTCGCCAACTGGGA